>QYQA01000039.1 GCA_007280285.1 Methylococcus sp.
GGTTCAGGTCGAACTCAAAAGCGTCGCCGAAACCTCGGACATAGCTGGCCTTTGTCGGGGTCAGACGGAACAGATGAAAATCCTGAAACGTCCTCAATAGCGCCATCGTACTGCCATGACGCGCCTCGAAGCGATCGAGAAGCGTGTCAAAGATCAGCTGATCTCTCGAAATGGCCTCGACTTTACATGAATAGGTGATCCGTTTGCGGGCGAACAGGGAACCTGATTCAGCTTCATTGTCGATAAAAAGAAGGCTGGCCTTGGGGTTTTGTAGAAGGTTGCCGGTATGCTCCGCCAGTTCGCTGATGAAGATGTAAAAGAGGAGCGGCTGTTCATCGCTGAGGTAGGGGGCGTAACTGGCGGTGGGGTGGCCATCGGTCGTGGCGGTGGCTAGCAGTACGGAAGCAAAACCATGATGGAATGTATGGGCGTCTTCGGTCATGGCCTTTCTAGGTGAGAGCGGAGATGGCCAGATAAATCGACTTGGACTCAGTGGCTAGAGATCCAGTCAGGTTCAAGTGACGTCGTATCGGTGGAGACATTCTAAAGGGGATGAAAGGGCTCTGGCGAATCGATTGGAAGGCGTGGGGGGGGGTACGCCTTCCGATGCGGGGGATGATCTGATTCACCAGAATCCAGTGTTATTGCGTCCCATGATGGGAAACAAGGACATCCTGTCATCTCTTTTTTTTATTATTCCGATCGGCAATTCCCTGCTGAACGGAGGCCCATAATATATAACCTAGCGGGTGTGTCAACAATTAATTTCAAAAAAACAGCGCATACCCTTTTGGGGCCACTCAGGTCAAAAGCAGGAAGGCGGCCGTGATGTAAACCCACCGTGGGAGGCTGTTCTTGTAACCGGCCAGGGACCAGTCATCGACGGTATGGAGCCAGGACAGGATCGCGTTTAAATCTGGCGCTTCCGCTGCTTCAGGGCTTGGGTTTGCCTTCGGTGCCGGCTTGGCGCTATTAGCTCGGGTCGTGCGTGGTTTGGGTGTGGTTTTTTCAGCCATGGTCATCCTCTAGAGAAATCGAAAGCAAGGGGCAGGGATCAATCGATAGGCCCTTTGGGTGATGCCTCGCTCAGGCCATCAAAAGCCTAAGAATAAGACAACGGGGCCCAGACGATCCACAAAAAATGAACACGTCCCTAAATAATAACGCCGGAATGAATCCGGCGTTATTAGGCATGACGTCTAGATTTTAAAATGATCCAGATGGTTACCTTGATTCAGCAGTTCAGCCAGCCAGCGCGGCTTGACGCCACGACCCGTCCAAGTTTGTTGGGGGTTTTGTGGATTCTTGTATTTCGCGGCGACTTTGCTGCCTTTTCGTGAGGAAGCGGGCTTACCGCCTTCAGTAATGGTGATGGTGACGCCGATCGAATCAGCCAGTTCCTTGATCTGGTTGATGATGTTTTTACGTTCACTCTTCTTTTTGTCTGCCAAGGCCTTTTCAGCCTTTTCGACGAGATCAGCAAGTTCGTGAAGAGCTAAATGCGAAAAGTTATCACTCATATTAAAAGTACCTATCTGTTATTTGGAGAGCCCATTATAACGATAACTAGACAATAGTGGGAAGGTGCGCTTGGAAATTTAGAAAAAGAAGAGGCTTAATGAGAATAATAGCGACATTGATGTCGCCTATAGGCCTTCTTTGAAGGTGCTTTTAATTAGGATTTTCCCACTCTTAGAGTGACCGCTATGAAAACGCCGCGGGATTCTTTGAAAAGAATCACCGCGGCGATATTGGGGGGGAATTAGGCGCCAGGCTTGATATTCGTTTTGGAGGTCCAGCCAGTTTTTCCTTCGCACTCGCCATCGGTGATCTTAATCTTGACGTAGGACAAAAGGTCGATGACCTGCTGCTCTTCAATCGTCCCATGGGTGCCGGGTTGAGCGGTACAGATGGTTTGCTCGCGATCTTCTTCGGCGACGGAAGCGCTCAAGATGCCCGGCCCAGAAGTCAAATGAGAAAGACCCCCATTCGGATTTTCAAGAGTAATCGACTGACCATTAGACAACGCGATGGGTCCACTGGATTTGTCATCACCGCAAGCGGAGAGAGCTAGAACGGCAGCGCTCAAGGTCACCAGCCCGACTAAGCGCGATGAGCGCCAGAACGGACGAGTGGGGTTCTTGTCAGCAGATGAAGGAGCGGATGGGAGTAATTCAATGGACATAGATGGTTACCTCTTGTGGTTATAGTTCTGGCCAGCAGGTTCAATCGGTTCGACAGCCGATGGACTGGTCTCGGTTTTATCAGCGCTTATTGAGACGAAGTCAAATACCAAGATCAGGCGATCCCCCGACAACCTTCTTTGATAGAGGGTTTGAAAAAAGTTCCCAGGGGCTCCAAGGCACTTTCAATTCTACACTAGGGCTGCCATGGGTGCCGCTGGTGAGTGCGCTGGAGAGGGACTTTAGCTCAAGTCCATCGCTGGCATTCTATTCTTGGGGTGATCTAGGATGGTTAATGAGCTTCTATTCACCCATTTGGAGCAATAAGCCTCTCTGCCGCGCTGAATAAAAAGCTAACGAATAGAGGCCCAACGCAATGATCATAAAGACCACATTGAGTTCGGCTGCGGCAATCACCTTTTCGATGGAAAAAACATGCTCGTTCATGATCAATCGCATGCCTTCAAAGACATGACTTGATGGGAGTAGCTGGGCGACTGGTTGGAGCCACTCGGGTAATATCGAAATAGGGTAATAAACGCCACTTAAGGGCGCAAAGGCAAAAATCACTGCCCAAGCAAATCCCTCCATACCCAGACCGAAGCGCAGTACCATCGCGACAATCATGAGGCCAATAGCCCACCCCATGACCAATAAATTCATAAAAAGGGCGAGTAAAGGGAGCCCCATATCAAAGATGGAATAATGATAAAGCCCAATCGCAAGACCCGCAGCAACACCCACGCCGAAGAGGGTTCTTAATAAGCTGATGGTCAAAAGAGAGAGCGCGAGTTCAAAAGGTCTTAAAGGGCTAACGAAAAGATTACCGAGATTGCGGGCATACATTTCCTCGAAAAAAACCAGGGAAACACCGAGTTGGGCGCGGTAAAGAACATCCCAAAGGAGCGCTGCGGCGATCAGTAGGCCCGCCGATTGTGCCATCCAGTCGCTTTGGGTGACCATAAAGCGATTGATGAGTCCCCAGAGAATCATTTGAACGGTGGGCCAATAAGCCAACTCTAGGAGCCTTGGCCAGGAGGCCATCATCAAGAAGCGATAGCGCATGATCATGGCGCCGATGCGACGAGGGCTGTCCCAAAAGGAGGCCTGCGTCATCGCGGGAGCTCCGATCCTTTTGCGATTTGGATGAAGACATCCTCGAGATTTTGTTCATCGTAACGCCCTATTAACTCGACAGGCGAGCCTTGATCGACGATACGCCCCTGTTTCATCATGAGGATATTGTCACAGAGTCGCTCGACTTCTCGCATGTTATGGGAGGCTAGAAGAATGGTGGCCTCCGTTCTCGCCTGATAGGCCTTGAGGGCTGTCCGTACCTGATCCGCTGTATAGGGATCGAGTGCTGCGGTCGGCTCATCCATTAAAAGGACCTCGGGTTCATTCAGTAGCGATTTTGCGAGTGATACGCGGGTTTTCTGGCCTTGTGAAAGCGATCCATACCGTCGTTTGAGGAACGGTGATAATTGATATTCCTCGGCGAGATCGCTGATGCGTCGTTTGACGTGGCGCACCCCATAGAGTCCTCCATAGACCCTGAGATTCTCCTCAACGGTCAGTCGATGCGGGATGTCGACGTAGGGCGAGGTAAAATTCATTCTGGGGAGCGCCTTAAAGCGATCACGGATCATGTCGATCCCGAGGATCCTGATCGTACCCGAGGTGGGCAGCAAAAGCCCCAGTAGCATGGAGAGGGTGGTGGTCTTGCCGGCCCCGTTGCCGCCGAGAAGCGCATAAGTCTTCCCCCGAGGGACCTCAAAGCTCAGTTGATCGACGGCGATGATGTCGCCATAATTTTTTTGGAGATGAAGGACTTCAATGGCGGGCAAGGTCTTGGACTCGATGGGCTTTGGGGGCTTGGTTCATCCTTCGGGCAGACAATATACTGAAAAGAAAGTATGACATGATGATGACCCGCACGCTCAGAGGTGGGTTGAGGAAAAGATCCCCTCAGCGCCTTGACCGCTTCCTGAATGGCTCCCGAACCCATTGAGGATATTAATGATCAAAGGTCACTGAGGGATGCTAAGACCTTGTGTATGGTCTTTATCTCATCAAGATAGGCGGCACGGATGCTCAAGGATCGTTATAATGCCCCATCACCTTGGCCTTATCTTCAGCGCCACGCCCTTAATTTAATGAAATGACAGACGCCGTGGCTAACCGCATCCCCAAAAAAGACGCGACTGCATGGAGGCCCTCTTGGTTGTTACCTCGAGCCTCGGTCATGACCCAGCGCTTAAGTTCGCGGAATACCGGTTGGCGTCTACTCCAGTGGATGATCCCAGTGTTCGGGTTTCTTTCGCTTACAGGATGCGCTCTGTTTGGTCCTGACTATGAAAGCCCCAAGACGGAAGCCCCAGACCAATGGACTTCAAAGGACCGTTATGCCCGGATCGGTGGTACGCCCCTCCCCGAGATGGCTTGGTGGCAAAAGCTCGGCGACCCCGTTCTCGATGATCTCGTCAAAAGGACACTGATTAATAACAACAACGTGCAGGCGGCGATTGGTAATGTGTTCAAGGCGCGCGCCATTTTGGAACAGATCCAGATGCGCTGGGTGCCTAAGGTGGATGCCGGGGCTGGGTTTATTTCGACCGATCATGAGATCAATCAAATCACCAATTCGAGCCTTCCCTATGCCGGATCATTTACCGCAGGGTTCATTCCGAACTACGAACTCAATATTCTTCAGCAGTTAAGAAGTCTCGAACAGGCAGAAGCCAACATTGACGTCACGATGGCGGCTAAAAATGCGGTAAGGTTGGCGGTTATTAGCCAGGTGGTGGGGAGTTATCTCGGCCTCCAGGAGGAGCGCTATCGTTTAGAGCTTCAGAGAAATCTGGTCGATGCGCTTGATGAGATTGTCCAAAAATACACGACGGCCCATCTTGAGGGTTTGATCTCGGCCTATGTCCTTCGGGAATACCAACTGCAGTTGGCTAATGCACAGGCCAATGTCCCCGTCATCGAATACAACATCGTTCGTTTCGCCAATACCCTCCATGCACTGCTGAATGAAAACCCAGGCCCCGTTAAACCTGGGCGGCCATTCATGGAGATGCCCTATAAGGGCATCATTTCGGCTAATGTCCCCTCCAGTGTTCTCAAGAATCGTCCAGATGTTCTTGCTGCGGAGCAAAATGTGCGGCAGTCGAATGCGGGTATTGGTGTTCAGACCTCATTCTTCTTTCCGACCATTAACCTGACTGGCCCAGTGGGACAGGGCTCAACCTCCCTATCAAACCTCTTTAACTCCCCGACCAGCTACTGGCAATATTCGGGTGGGTTCCAGATGCCGATTGTGAATCTTGGACAGTTTGGCGCGATCAAGTCAGCTAAAGCGCAGTACTACTCTGACTTTTATAATTATCAGCAGACGGTCCGTGACGCCTTTGCATCGGTTGACACGGATCTGTCTGCGCATCAAAAGTACACCGATAGTCTTGACCAGATGCTCATGTTCTTTGAGACCACCTCACAGCGTTTAGACAATGAGGCGGTTCGTCATCAGGAGGGCCTGGTGCCTTATCCCTCGGTGCTGAATCTGCGGGTGACCAAAGATCAGGCTGGCATTCAGACCGCCCAGACTAAATACAACCAAATGATGAGTATTGTCCGGCTTTACCAGGATCTCGGGGGCGGCTATGCCGTTAACAATAATGAGGATGTCCATGACCTTGGTGATGGGCATCGTTTTGGCGATTTATTTTAGGAATGTAAGCGATGCGCCCTTTCTATAACGGCCTGATTATCCTGATCATTCTGACGCTGCTGGGATGCAGCAAGGAAGCTCCGCAAGTGGTACCGCCGCAGGCGGTCAATGCACTGGAAGTTTATGCCCATGACGTCGAATACCTCTTTAGCTATCCAGGAGTTGTCCAAGGGGTGATTGATTACCCGGTGATCCCCCGTATCAGCGGTGCTATTTTCAAGCAGCTTTATAAAGAAGGGAGCTACGTTAAGAAAGATCAGCCCCTTTACGAAATCGATCGCCGGCCCTACCTCTTTGCCTTGCAAAATGCAGAGGGTCAGCTGCAAAAGGATCAGGCGGCCACCGACAACTATCGCATCATCTTCGAGCGTTACCGAAGTTTGACCGGCAAGGACGTCACCTCAGTTCAGGACGTCAATACCTCAGTGATCAACTACCAAGCCGCGGCCGGTAACCTCAAAACCTCGATCGCCAACGTTAACAACGCCAAACTGAACCTTGAATACTGCACAGTGAGGGCGCCGTCATCAGGATTCATCTCTGAACGTATGATTTCAGAGGGCATGATGGTGACCGCCTTCCAGACCCAGCTCAATGTGATCAACTCGAAGGATGCGATGTATGTGGCGTTCTCAATGCCGGAGCTTGATCGTCTCAATATCGAGAATGGCGGGATCAATGGGCGTTACAAGGTGCCCGTCGATTATCGCTTCACGGTTGACCTTGTGTTAGCCGATGGAACCCCGATCGCAGGCGCCGGCAAAGTCGAATTTAAAGACATTCGGGTCTCTTTCTCGGATGGCGTGTGGCAGCTCCGTGCCACCATCCAGAATGAATCCTTACCAAAAAATAAGCTACTCGCAGGTCAGTACGTTCATGTTTTTCTGAGGGACCTCGTTGTCCTTCATACCTATGCGGTTCCGCAGGAAGCTATTTTTAGGGATCGGGAGTCCTCCTTTGTGTATCTCCTTAAGGACAACAAGGTCCTAAAGCAGCGCATCAAGGCCGGGAAGTATCTTCTCGATGGGACGCAGATTGTTGATGAGGGCCTTGAGGATGGGATGCAGGTGATTACCAACGGCGGGGTTCGGATTGAGACGGGCCAACAAGTCGCCCTTGAGACCTTGACGAGGGATAACGATCGGCTCAAGGACATTGTGCCCCAGACCGGTGAGCAGCCGACTTCCACGCTTCGGGATTCCGATCCATAGGACCACAGCGCATGTTTTCTGAAAAATTCATTTCAAGGCCCGTCCTCTCGATCGTCTGCGCGATCATGATTGTGATCGGTGGCACCATGGCGGCTCTTTATGCGCCCATTGATCAGTATCCGCTGATTATTCCCCCGGTTCTCAATATCAATGCCTCCTTTCCAGGGGCCAGTTCTGAAGCGATAGCTAATGCGGTGGCGGCACCGATCGAGGATCAGATCGCCGGCACTGAAGACATGATCTACATGCAGTCAGCGAGCCAAAATGGCAGTAACAGTGTCTCCATTAATGTTTATTACAACGTCGGGACCACGCTTGGGATCGTCGAGGCGGATACCCTCAACCGATCGCTGACGGCCTCCAACTCATATATTCCAGAGCAGGCCCGCGCTCAGGGGATTCGTATTCGTAAAATGATCCCTGACCTTTTTCAGGTGATCCCTTTTTATTCAGAAACCGGATCCCCTGACCCTCTCTACATCGCGAACTATGTGCAGCGGTTTATCTATCCCGTCATTGAACAAATTCATGGGATTGGTTTCGTCAACATCCTCGGTCAGCGCTCTTTTGCCGTCCGTATCAACGTCGACCCTAAGAAACTCGCTTTCTACAAGATCAGTATCCCTGAAATTATTCAGAAGGTCCGTGACCAGAGCAGTCAGTACGCGATTGGTCAAAATGCCATGCCCCCAACTTTTGGGCCTGAGAAATCGAACTTTCTCATTACCACGACGGGTTACTACACGGATGTAAAGCAGTTCCAGGACATCGTCCTGAGAGCCAATATGGATGGCAAGGATCCTGTGGATCTTGAGAATCAAGAGAAGGTGCAACCCTCCCAGTTGGCGCTGGCGGGGCAGGCCCAGATCGTGAGGTTGAAGGATGTTGCCGAGGTCATTCTCGATGCCAACAACTACAACAACTATATCTTTTTGCACAAGCGCAACAAGGAAACCGGCAAAGTCGAGAAGTATGAAGCGGTCTCCCTTCAGCTCTATCTCGTCCCTGGGGCTAATCAGCTCAGCGCGAAAGCCGAAGTTTCTAAGGCGATGGCCAAGATTGAAGCTTTCTTGCCCAAGGGCATGAAGTACTACTATCACTATGACTCTTCGATCTTCGTCTATGAGGCTATTCATGGGGTGGTTGAAACCCTCTTGATCGCATTCCTTCTCGTCTTTGCGGTGGTTTTCCTCTTCATTCAGGATCTTCGGGGGACCATTATTCCTATTTTGGCCATCCCCGTGGCGGTCATCGGGGCTTTTGCGGGTATCTACATCTGTGGCTTTAACATCAATACCCTCTCCCTATTTGGGCTGGTTCTGGCCATTGGGATCGTGGTCGATGATGCCATCGTGGTCCTTGAGAACGTCGAACGCATCATGACGGAGGAAAGGCTCAATTCCTTTGATGCGACGATTAAGGCCATGCAAGAGGTGCAGGCGCCCGTTATTGCGATTGTTCTCGTCTTGAACGCCGTCTTTGTTCCGGTTGCTTTTCTCGGCGGCTTCAGCGGTATCATGATGCAGCAGTTCGCGGTGACGATTGCCATCTCCGTAGTCATCTCAGGCTTTGTGGCGCTCACCCTAACACCTGCCCTCTGCGTCATCTTCCTCAAAAACGTCAAGCACGTAGAGGGAGATCAAAAACCAGTTTTCTTTAGGGTTTTTGATCGGGGATTTTTATCGCTGCAGAACGCCTATATGAGTGCAGTGACCTGGATTATGGATCATTCGAAGATCTGTCTGACCTTCTGGGCTATCATTTTTGCCCTCACTATCGGTATGTTCCTCAAGATTCCTACTTCGGTGATGCCGCTCGAGGATATGGGCTATTTTTACGACGTTACCCATGTCAATCCAGGTGGCGCCCTCCGCTACAGTGTCGAGGAGGCGAATAAAATTGCCGAAAAGATGATGGCGAGGATTCCATATCTCGATCGTCTCGTGGTGATGGGCTCCCAGGATATTATCGATAATGGAACCTTTAAGACGAACACATCCACCATCATGGGCGTCCTCGCGAATGAGGATGAACGTGATATGGCTGAACAAACCGTCAATACGGCGATTGAAGAGACCCGAAAAATCAATAATGAAAATAAGAACATCACCGCCTATCCGTTTAATCAGCCGCCTGTCCGCGGCCTTAGTCCTGGTGGTGGCGCAACCTTCTATCTCCAGGCGACTCAGCCGCTGACGGTTCGTGATCTTCACGATGATTCGGTGAAGTTGACTGAGTATCTTGAAAAGAACTTTAAGGCGGTCAAGAAAGCCACCCAGTTCTATGAGGTTGACACACCGGAACTGCGGGTTGATGTCGATCCTGCAAAAGCTTACTACTACAAGGTCGGACTAGAGGATGCCTATAACTCCTTGCAGGGTGTGTTTGGTCTTTACTACATCAATTTCTTCACCAAATGGGCGGATATCTTCTGGGTCGAAATTACCGGCCAATATGATTTCCGCAAGGATCCTGAGCTCCTCAATACCGTCTTTGTAAAGAACAGTGATCAAGAAATGGTGCCGGCCGGTAGCATCATGACAGTCACTGAGACCACCGGCGCTGAAGTGGTCACCCGACTCAACGACTTCCTCGCCAGTCAGATTGTCGTCGATCCCAATGTGGAAGAGGGGCATACCACCGGTGAAATCATGGAGATTGTCGAAAGGGAGGTTCCTAAGGTCCTTGGCAACCGCTATGCCGTCAAATGGTTTGGCCTATGCTATCAACAGGAAATTGCCGGTAACCAATCAACCGTGGCGCTCTCTTTAGGCCTCATTATGGTCTTCCTGATTTTGGCCGCCCTTTTTGAAATGTGGACGCTTCCGCTGGTGGTCGTGATGGGTCTGCCCTTCTCCCTCTTTGGCGCTGCAGCAGTTCTGCTGATGTTCAAGATGCCCAATGACACCTATTTCCAGGTCAGTCTTTTAACCCTCATTGGCTTATCGGCCAAAAATGCCATTTTGATTGTTGAGTTCGCGATTGATGCGGTCAGGAAGGAAGGGATGGACTATCGCGCGGCGGCACTTCACGCTGCAAAATTGAGATTTCGCCCGATCGTGATGACCTCCATCGCGTTCATTCTCGGCGCTGTGCCTTTAGTCACGTGCCATGGAGCGGGGGCTAATGCACAGCACTCGGTCGGGGCGGGGATCATCGGGGGGATGTTGGGATCGACCTGTGTTGCGGTCCTCTTTATCCCGATGTTCTTTAACGTCATGATGGGATTCGCAAAGATTCCGAGTCCGCCTCCACCTTCCCATCCCCATCCGAAGGAGCCGGAGGCGCTTGAGGCCTGAGGTGAGATATTAAGATCCCTGCCAAGGAGGGCGGGGGAACACCCCATAGAAAAGCCTGCCTCGTTATACGAGGCAGGCTTTTTTGCTTGATGAGGGCTTTCTTCTCAATGGAACCCGATGTTTTGATCTAGCGGCGCCGGCGAGCGGCTAGTGTATGCCCGGAATAGGCGGACAAGACATCGAGTCCCTCAATACTACAGCGACCACCCCGGTCGGTGTAATCCTGTTTGAACTGCTGAATGAACTCCATCACGGTGTGATCAATGTAGGTCGCATCGTTGACATCAAAGATGACGTGCTGGCCGGGATCGATGTCTGCGAGTTGGCTTTTAAGGCCAATGAAGTTCGCAAAGATGGCCGACCCGTGAATCTTGATCTGGTAAGTGCCGGGGTTCGTTTCGTGAAGCTCGTAAGACATCTTGAGGAGATTCTTCAGCGGGACACCCCGAAAGAGGTGAATGATGATCTTGACCAAGATCCCAATGAGGACACCGATTAAAAGATCGGTCGCGAGAACCGCCAGAATGGTGATGGTGAAAATAGCCAGCTGCTCTGTGCCGATGACCATGGTTTTGGCAAATTCTTTCGGGGAGGCCAGCCGAAAGCCAGTAAAGACCAAAAGAGCCGCGAGGGAGGCCAGGGGGATTTGATGAATTAACCAGGGAAAGAAGAGGACAAAAAGGGCTAAGAAGCAGCCGTGAAAAAAGTTGGCCCAGCTCGTCTTGGCGCCATTATTCACATTGGCTGATGAACGAACAATTTCAGCAATCATCGGGAGTCCTCCAATGGAGGCTGCCAGGAGATTGCCCACGCCGACCGCGCTGAGATCCTTGTTAAGATTGGATTCGCGCTTATAGGGATCTAATTTGTCCACGGCGGTCGCGCTTAAGAGGGTTTCGAGACTTCCAACGAGACAGATGGAAACCACGGCACTCCAAAATTCCATCGTCCAGATTTTTCCAAAATCCGGAAAGTAGATACTCGATAGGACATTGTCAGGAATGGCGACCAAAAACTTAGGGCCCACTGAATATTCTTCCTTCGACATGAATGTGACCACATGTTCATGATCAAGATCGAAATAACGTTCGAGCACCATGCCCACCGCCACGACCACCAGGGGCGCTGGAATCATCTTCAAGGTTTTGTTCTTTGTGAGACTCCAAGCGATCAGAATGGCCAGCCCTGCGAATCCAATGAGGGCGATTTCAGGGTTGAGGTTCATGAGGCTGTGGGGGATCTCAAGAATCGTCTCGATAATGTCCTTACTGGCCGGCTTGACGCCCACCATGGTGTGGATTTGTTTGGCCATGATGATGACGCCGATAGCGGCGAGCATGCCATGGACGACGGATGCCGGAAAATAAGCATTGAGTTTGCCGGCTTTAAAGAGTCCCATCAGGATTTGAAACACACTGGCGATGACGATGGCCGCTAGTGTGTATCGGAAGCCGGCCATGCCGTCACCGGCTCCAAGGCTTTGGACCGCGGAAAGGATGACCACAATGAGCCCCGCAGCAGGACCATTGATGGTCACATAGGAGCCGCTGATTCTGGAGACTAATATGCCGCCGATGACTGCGGTGATGATCCCGCTCATGGGCGGAAAACCGGAGGCCAAAGAGATCCCGAGGCACAGGGGGAGTGCGATGAGAAACACCAAAAAACCGGAGGTGAGATCTGCGCGCCAATGTTGTTTAAGGCCATCAAGGCCTTTAAGAGGGAGAGCGGTTTGCGATGAGGGCATAGAGGTCAACCAATGGTAGGGAAAAAGGTAAAGACGACTCTACAATTAAGCATGAATTGTGCCGATGTTCCGCGCCTTTAAACAATTGATATCGTTCAAAGAAACTAACCCGTGGCGCCTATCTCCCTTAAGGCTGGGGATAATCACCGGCCTAATGGTTTTTATCCACCATATTGTTGAGTTGTGCGTCTTCAAGGCGGATTGGGCAGGTATCAAAGTCGTTGTTTTATGGAGACTTTGCTGATCGGTCGTTACAATGACTCAAATTGAAGGAGTATCTCAACAGTGAAGATCGTTTTTTTCGTTTTCGTCGGACTCTTATTGTCAGGCTGTGGCTTTTTTCAAGAGACCGTCACTCGAGACTTTTCAATCGACAGTCAGGCCATGGCGGAGCAGCGGGCGCGGGTCGATCTTTCTTGCCGAAACCCTAAAGCCGATCGCCCGATTCGACGTGACAGTATGACCAACTGGCAGTATGAGATTTATAGCGAATACAAGGTTTGGGTCGAAGGCTGTAACAAGCAGATCACGTATCTGGTCGTCTGCCGAGAAGACGAGCCGTGCCGCTTTGCCGATCAGATTGACATCGATCCTTGAAGGATTAGCGATGTTGAAGGACAGCGATTTTTCCGAGCCAGGCGGTGCTGTCGGAGGCAAGCCATTGGGCGGCCTTGGGTGAGTGTTTCACGGTGGCATCCAAAAATGCTACGGACGTCGTCGCAATGGCTGTGAGTTGCTGGCCGTAGTGGTGAGGATTAAAGCGGGTTTCTAGGAGCATGGTGCTCCCCGCAGGAGGATGTCTGCCACTGGATGAGCCGCCTCGACGTCCGTGCTGTCCTTTATTCATCGCTTCAACGGCTTCATCAGGGAGCGGGCTTTCCTCGTGCTCTTGAAGATCTGGGTCTTGTTCTGTCAGGCTTTTGCCTGCCAGTTGCTGATGAAGGCCATAATCGAGCATCAGGAGGTATTTTTGCCCGGGGGGTGACTGTTTAAAAATGGCCGTCCGAAGGGAGGGGGAGCTGATCCCATAGGGATCGTGATCCTCGGTGCCGGTGACAATCAACAGGGGCGTATCGATCCGATCGTAACGAGATTCAAGCCCCCCGGCCGCAAGGTCCACGTGGGGACTCAGCAAAATTCCGGCTATCACCGGGGCGATCGGCGCAGGATCTTTCACCCCCGGATGTTGCTCACCGGCGAGGAGGGCGGCGGTTTGCGCGCCAAGATCATAACCCGCCACAATCAACTGCTGATCATCCGCCTTTCTAAAGGCGGGATCGCCCATCTCCCTGAGACGCTGACACTCTTTGAGGACATAATCAA
This sequence comes from Methylococcus sp., assembly GCA_007280285.1. GTDB lineage: Bacteria > Pseudomonadota > Gammaproteobacteria > Methylococcales > Methylococcaceae > UBA6136. Next base: position 13,497 of record QYQA01000039.1, read on the forward strand.
CATCAAGGAGCCTTTGCCGGCTCGCTTCTCGACTAAAACGGGGGTGAGCGATCATTCGAAGGTCGTGTTGATCATCGGCATTGAGATGTCGCGTCGCATCCCGATCATGGGTCGCTTGGAGCGTTAAGACCGCGTAACCTGCCGCCACCCAGGCGGATCGCCAGAGATGACCTGCCGCCGCATCCTCTCCAAGTCCTGGAAAATAGAGGATCAAGGGGTAACGGCCTTCTGCGAGGGGAGCCATGTAGCTGACATCCAGTGTCCTACCACTATGCTGCCAAGTCTCCCGCCAAAGAGGGCTCGCTTCAAGCCCTGGAGGTTCATAATGTGGCTTTTCTGAAAACGCGGCCATATCGTCCTGAATATCGGCCGTCTTAGGCAATTGAGGTCTACCGAAGCAACCCTCAAGAAGGAGCATCATGATGCAAAGGAGAAGGATCAACCCGATCGGGGGAGAGGGTGCATCAGATTTTAGAGTGCGCCAAAAAAGGGAGGAATGTCGGGGTGAAAAAATCACCCGCCGATGGCTTGACCTTCCCGATACGGTTGCAGATCTTAAGCCTCGGCTGGGGCGATAACTTTTACCCTTGAGGGGATCAGGGGGCATGATGCTGCTGCACGTGACGCGGGCAAGCATAGAGAGAACTCAGGGCCATCATCGAGGGTGTTGAAGCTCGTTCACTTTCGCATAAAGGCCTTTAAACTCGGTATAGGCCACTTGTCCCTTAAGGCTCGGGAGTAGGGTGAATGACCAGTGGCCATGAGGGTCTTTTACACTCAGATCGGCGTAGTGATGAAACAGGGACTCTGGAAGGGGAATACTGACCGCTTCGAGGAGCCAACAGACATCATCACGACATTTCTTTTGGCTGTTCTGAGCCGTGATTTTCTGTTGCATAATGCCGGCCGGTGCTTCGTATTGCACCACGATGACCTTCCGCGGTTGTTGAACCGCCCGCATGATGGTCACGGCATAAGCGACCTTGCCGGTTGCTTGGTCGATGGAGGCGACGAGATAGGTGGATTCGAAATGGGAAGGTCCTTCGTAAGGCTCTTCATAGCCCTTCTCGGTGGTGATTCTCCGTTGCTGATCCTTATCAGACATCGTGGTGTTGGTTTTAAAATGATCGCTGTCAAGCGACTCCGGCGACACCGCCGATGGCTGGTTGGCGCAAGCTGACAGGAGAAGGCAAGAGGTCAGCGCAAGGCTTTGAAGATTCATAATCAATGTCTTTCTCGGATGATGACGTCTCGCCATTTTATGCACATTTCATTTTCCTGGCCTAGGGCGTTAAGGACTTGTTGAAGTATTCACGCAGCGGACGCTCGAAGGTGAGGGTCCATACGACCTGTTCGGCGGCCGCCTTCGAGCTTGGCACGAGCTCAATATCCTGAGCATTCTTAGGACATTTTTTGCCAGAGAGGGTGGGGCGCTCTGATACGCTATCCTCCTCCAAACTGCAGGCATGTCGATGACCCTTCAGAATTTTTCCTTCGTTGTCAATCAGGCTCGATTCAAGCCCAAAGTCGTTATCATTAGTTAATGCCAGCGTTTTTTCATTGATCAAGGCGAGACCTTCGGCTTTTTCAAGGGTCCAGCCGGCCTGCTCCAAATCGAGGAGCCTTACCGTACTGAGGGGCTGAATCGCTTGGTACGCGCTGACTCTCTCAGGATCGTCGCTGAGCGATTCAAGTCCCTCCATGCCGTGGATGTCTGAAGCACGATTGAGATCGACAAGCATCAACCTGTGGCGATCACGCCCCTCTGCGTCCTTGCCTTCCTCGATGACGACAAAGAGGCCTTGACCGAGGGCAGCCATGTCACCGAGCTTGGCTTCGCCGGGGTTGTCTTTTTTATAATCGGCCGGCGAGAGGGGGTAGGCATACTCTCGCTGGAGCCCTTTCGATGGATCCCATTCAAGCCAGCGGATGAAGGGAGCGTCTTCATCTAGATTGCTCTGTAAAACAGCATTCAGGGTTTTCCGATCAGGATCATAGGCGAGCGCTTCAAAACCGCGGTTGTTTCTCCGATGTGACAGGATCTCGGGAAGCCCCTGGCCTGGCCGGAATAAGTCGAGGACTTGGCCCGTTTGAGGGTTCACCCTGAACAGAGAGGGGCCGTATTCTTCGGCGATCCAGAGATCTTTGCCATCAAAGGTGATGGCTTCTGGATCAGCGCCATCGGGATCACTTTTTAGGCGATGGAGGCGATCATTGAGCGGCACCTCATGGGTGGCACCTAGACTTCCTTCAGGGTGAGGGAGTCCGCTGAGGAGGCGATCTTTGATATGGAGCGGATAAAGATCACTTAGGGTGCCGTCATGCCCGGTGAGGGTCAGGGTCCCCATCAAGGGTGCATAGTCTGGGAGTGGAAACAGCTTGCTATCGACCCCTTGGACTTTTGGACCGTCGGCGTTTGGCCCTCGATCGCTCAAAACCCAAAAAGACAAGGTTCCCGCTGGAGATGGCTTGAGCACCAGGCCGCTGCCCATCGCTCGTGGTAATCCCCGCTGGAAGTGTGCCTGAGTCCTTGAGCTGCTGCTGGTGAGGAGAATCCTAGTCGAAGGATCTTCGAAGGTCAGTGGGATGGCATGAATGACGACCTTGTCACCGAACATCGATGTGGTTTCGTGGGAACCCTCAAGCTTGGCGCGCTCAGACTTAGACCCCTGGCAGGCCGATAGCAAGAAGGCACCTAGAAGGCCGAGTGTGAAGATCAAGAATCGAATAAAAGAGGAGGTCATAGAGCGATAATGAAGAGATGCAACGGTAACAGTCGCCATTGTATCGTGTCCCTGGCATAGGCTCAGGGGGAAGGAGCCACCTTCTCTTGAGCAGGTTCGAAGGCCCGCCAGCCCCCCCCTAAGGCCTTGAACAGCGCAACCAGACTTGTTGAAATTCGTGCCTGGCTCGCAATCAGTGACGTCTGCGCTTGAAACAGGGTCCGCTGACTTTCAAGGACATTCAAAAAAGTGGTCAGCCCTCGCAGGTAGCGTTCTTCTGAGAGCTTGAAGGCTAATTGATTCGCAGTGACGGCGCGATCAAGGGCATCCCGCCGATGTTGCTCCTCCCGATAAGCAACCAGTGCATCCTCGACCTCTTTGAAAGCGGTCAGGATCGTTTCCTGATAGACCAACAAGGCGTCCTCTTGGCTTGCCTGGCTGCGATCAATATTCGCTTGGATGCGTCCCCAGTTGAAAATCGGGGTAGTGACCCCGCCGGCCATCGACCAGGATTTTCCTACCGGTGAATAATCTGAAAGCTTCATATTTTGAAGCCCGAAGAACATCGTGAGGTTCACTTTGGGATAAAGCTGCGCGGTTGCATTGCCGACATCTGCCGTGGCCGCGGCCAACTGACGTTCCGCCTCAAGGATATCGGGCCGCCGTCTCAGGAGCTCCGAGGGCAAGTCGGGGAGGATATCGTTTGGCGTTCTTGGGATGCCGGTTCCTGTGTCGAGGAGGTAGAGGAGACTATCTGGGGTTCGCCCAAGGAGGACAGCAAGGGCATGAACGTCTTGGCGCGCCGCAATAATGAAGGTGGTGAGGTCGGACCTTGTTGTTTCAACCTGGGCCTCCTGCTGCGCGACTTCTTGCATGCTGCCGAGCCCACCGCGGGCCCTAGCTAGGGTGAGGCCTAGGGTGTCCTCTTGGGTTTTGATATTAAATTCGGTGATGTTTCGCCGTTCCTGGTTTGCCCTGAGGTCGATATAAAGTCGGGCAACTTCCCCGGTCAGAGAGACCTTGATGGCCCGGCGTGCATCCTGTTCGGCCTCGACCATGGCATCGCGCGATTCGATGCGCCGGAAAAGCCCGCCGGCGGGATCGATTTCCCATTGGACATCGAAACCGGCCTGAATGAGATCAATCAGCCCATAACCAAAATAGCCGCCGGAAGATGAACCTTGACTGCCACTGCCGGTAATAAAATCATTGCGCCGTTGACTGATATTGGCGCGTTCTCCGACTGAAGGAAGTCCTTCTGCGATGGTCCGCGCCCGATCGGCGCGTGACATGAGGATCTGTTGCGAGGCCTCTTTGACATCGAGATTGAACGCAGCGGCTTCCATGATCAGGCGATGAAGGAGAGGATCATTGAAGATGGTCCACCAGTCATCGGCGGGTGGACGATTGTGATGATCGGTCGCCGCCCCGTATTTACTGGGCGTTTTGATGTCGGGTTGCCGGTAGTCGGGGCCTACCATGCAGCCACTCAGGACCGATCCGAGAACGAGCGCGATCAGCCCGCGCACTCTCATGGGGCAGACAGGGGTTGGCTGATGGTTGAGGTGGATTCACGCCCATCTGGAACCTCGATAAAAATGTCGAGTTGCTGCCCGACGAAGGCCTTGAGCTGGCTCGGATCATATTCATAGAGGACTTGCAGTACCCGCGTATCGACCCGCTCAGTGCTATCGCCGGTGAGTGATCGTTTGGGGACGACGTAAGGCTCGACATAGGCGAGGGTCAGCGGGGTGCTCATGTCACGATTGCCGCGGAGGTAGGCTAAGGCGTCGCCCTTGGGATTAAAACGCCAGACATCGTTTTCATCGATATCGACTCGGACATGCAGCTGATGAAGATTACCCATGACCAGAAGCGGCGATGACCCTTGTCCTTGAGCCACAGGACCGGCTTGCGCAAATTCTCCAGGACGGATATTGACCTGAAGAATCTGGCCATCGGCTGGCGCCCTGACCTTAAGCCGTTCCAAGGTCGTCATCACTTGTGCCAACTGACTTTCGGCCTGTTGAACTTGAGCCTTTTGCGAGAGGATGCGGGCATTATTGATGAGGACATTGTTCCTCCGCTGCTCTAGATCTTCTTGGCTGATTGCCCTTCGATCCTCGACGGATTCAGCGAGCTTTAGGAGGATATCGGCTTGTCGCTGCAGTGCCTCCGCCTCCTTGACACCGGCTCGAGCCCGCTCGAGGTCCGCTTTACGGATGTCCAGGATGGCGAGTATGTCGCGATCATCAATCGTAAATAAGAGATCATTCTTTAGAACCTGATCTCCGACAGTGACATGAAGGGTCTTGATTAAACCAGGGAGGGCTGATCCTATGAGGATGTTGCGGTTCTTGGCCTCGATGATGCCGGACCCTGCGATGAAATGGTTAAAAGGGGAGTCTGAGGGTTGGGCGACGGGAGCCGCCACCTTCACAGGCTGGTTGCCACGCATGACCGTGAGGACACCGAGTCCAAAACCGATGATGGCCAAGAGCGGGAGAAGATAACGGATCAGCATGGGGGCTGTCTCACGGTAGGGATCACTCAATAGGGGGAGGTCGAGGTCGGTTGAAGGGATGGGCTTTTCACAATGTTGCCGTCGTCCATATGCGCGATGGTGTCAGCAAATTCGAAGATACGCTCATCATGCGTCACGATAATCAGCGCCTTGCCGGCATCGAGGGCCACGCCTTTGAGAAGTTCCATGACCCTTTGACCGGTATCATGATCGAGCGCACTGGTCGGCTCGTCACAGACAATGAGTCTTGGATCATGGACCAACGATCGAGCGATGGCGACCCGTTGTTGCTGACCGCCGGATAACTGCGAGGGCATGGAGGTCAGTCGCTGGCCAAGTCCCACCCGATCGAGTATCTCTCGAGCCGCTTGGAGGGCGAGGGGGCGTTTGACCCCATTGATGATCAAGGGGACCGCGGCATTTTCCTGGGCCGTCAGTGAGGGAAGGAGATTGTAGGACTGAAAGACAAAGCCAATGTTTTTTGCGCGAAAAGCTAATTTATCGCGGTCGCTGAGGGATTTAAGATCGACCCCATAGACTTCGCACGTCCCCTCATCCTGATCCAGAATGCCGGCAATCACCGAGATGAGGGTCGTTTTGCCGCAACCAGAAGGACCGACTAACATCATGAGCTGGCCCACCGGGATGTCGAGATGAACCCCGCGCAGCGCCATCACCTCTTGACCACCGGCTTGGTAGCGCTTCGTGAGGTTCCGGCAATGGACCGCCATCATGGGTGTCACACGCATTAAGTCTTGAAAACCATGGCAGGTTCAAGGGTCATGACTTTGCGAATGCTGATGCCGGCGGCTATAAGACAAATCAGCATGACCCCAACGCCACTGAAGACAAGGAGTTGCCAGGGAAACTTGAAGGACAGGATGGTATTGCGCATCGCCCAACCGAACACCGAGGTCAAGCCAACGCCGAGGCCATAACCGATGATGCCGACGATCGAGGCCTGCAGCAGAATCATCATTAAAAGGGTCCCATTGCCCGCCCCCATGGCCTTCAGGACAGCAAATTGGCGAAGATTTTCTAGGGTGAAACTATAGAAGGTTTGGCCTGCGATTGCGGCTCCGACGAGAAAGCCTAAGGCGACCGAGATTCCGAAATTGATCGGAATACCGGTGTTTTTCATGTAGTAGTTGTAGGTTAATTCCTGAAAACCTTTCTGAGTATAGGCGGCAAGACCGGTATGGGATTCAATGTTTCGGGTCAGCTCTTCAAGAGCAACGCTGGGTTTGGCCTTGACCAGAATAAAGGACAAGAGCTTCCTTTCTCTTGGCGCCATGTTCTTAGCCCTGGAATAGGTGGTATAGACGACCGGTTGCGACTGGAAGGTTCGTGTGGTTTTGGCAATGCCCACCACGATAGCGCGATGATCATTCAGTTCGAGTAAGTCGCCGACCTTAAGAGGAGAGAGTGTGCCATCAGGGCCTTTTACCCCGAGCTTCTCGTTGGCGCCATATTGGTCGACAATCACGCTGTCGGCTCTTCGAAGATCCTCAAGACGTCCCTCAATCATCTCAGGCGGCCCGCCAATCAGCGTGGCATCATCAAGGCCTATGACATTGCAAGTCTGGAAATTGCCGTTCGTCAGACGGGCCTTAATCAGCCCCTTATAGAGCGGCATGGCCCAGTCGACGCCACTCACGCCTCGAACGCGATAAAGTTCTGTGTCTTGGAGGGGTTTGACGTCGTCTACAAATTGGACTTTAGGATCCATGACCCAGATATCTGGCAGTCCGACATCACTGATGAAACTGAACGAGCGGGTCATCAGGCCAACAAAAATCGCGGGCTGCTGGGTCATGATGAGCGAGGCAAAGGTCAGTCCCATGATGATGCCAAGATACTTGCTTCTATCACCCATCAGCATGCGGATCGCGATGTAGCTCATAAGAGGCTTCCAGGTGAGGGATCGAGTGCCCGGAGGCCTCCGAGTGAAAAGCGAATAATCATGTCGGCGGTTCGGTCGATCGCTTCGGGACTGCTGATCACCTCTGGGCAGAGCCGCTCGATCATTGGTTTTGAATGACGGAAAACCAGGCACTGGCCAATGATGCAGTGAATGACCCGATCGATATCGGTGTGATCGAGGGTATCACCGACCAGTTGCGGAATCAGCTCACGAAGGATAAGAAACCTCGGTTTCATCACCGTGTCGATAATAAAATGAAGTGCCTCGGTGGGTTCTGCAATTTCCCGGGCCATCAGCCGGGCATGGAACCCCAAGTCTGATTCATCGAGAAGGCGCATCAGAAGATGACGGATAAAAATCTTCAGTCGATCGCTCGCCGGCAGTGATTCATCGCTAAAGGCGGCTTGAGGGTATTTACGGTCGGCTTCGCGAAAGGAATAAGCGAGCACCTCGCGGTACAGCATTTCTTTGCTGGTGAAGTAATAGCGGATGGCCGAGATGTTGGTGCCGGCCCGGGCGCAGATATCCCGTACCGTGGCTTCGCGGAACCCTCGCTCCGCAAACACTACCAGGCCCGCGGCCAGGAGTCGTTCGATGGGTTTGTCGTCCAAAGCGTTCAGAAGATAGGAGTGGGCATAAGAGCATCCTATTCAAACAGGCGTTTGAATGCAAGCTGCACCCCCCATTAAGGTCCATGGAACCCCATCAGAGGGCTGACAGCCAGGATGTAAGCCCTTCAGCCGACCCTTTGTAGTCGATGATGGCATCAGGCCGGATCAGCATCCCTTCATCCTTCTTTAGGGTCAGGAGATGCTGAAGCACACCGGCGTCATCAAGGCCTTTTGAACCGAGTTGGTGCTGTCTGATGGGAAGCCCAAGATGCGTCGTTGGCCAAGCCTTAGGATCTGCCGAAGGACCCAATAACAGCGTGCCATAAAGAGGACCTTCAGATCGGAGGAGATGCGATGCGGGAATGTGAGCGGCGCCGCAAGAGATCTTAAGATCTGGAAATGCCTGACCGAGCCAGACTTCTTTGCCACCCTTGAGGGCCTTATAGACGGCCTCATAACTGACATCGTCTTCAGTCAAAGCATCTGAAATCATTCGTTTTAGGGGGGGGAACTTCAGGAGAAGCGACATGATGTGGCCGCGAACCTTGCGAAGGATAGGTTGTCTTAACATACCTGCCCTGAGCATGCGGCCGCTCATCGTAAGAACATGGCGGGCCACCGGATGGCGTTCCTCCTGATAGCGCTCGATGGTTCTTGGATGTGCCCCATGGCAGACCGTCGCCAGCCTGAAGCCAAGGTTAACCGCGTCTTGGATTCCGGTATTCATCCCCTGACCGCCGGCGGGGCTGTGGACATGAGCTGCGTCACCTGCGATGAGGACCCGCCCATGGATATAGTGGTCGATTTGACGTTCGTTGATTCTGAATTCCGATAGCCAGTGGGTTTCTGAGATCATCCATTCGAGTCTTGTGCGCTCGCTGATGGCTCTTTGGAGTTCAGCGGTGGTAGGGTCCTTTGGTGGATGGTTGTTGTCGATAGAGCCACCATCAACGATGATCCTGAAACGATCTTTGCTGATCGGGAAGATAGCAATGGCTCCTTCCGGAGAGGAGCTCATAAATAGATCGCCTTCGGCTACATCGGTTTCAATCGAAGCCGGTGCAGGGCCCTTGGTGACGGTGATATCCCCAAGGAGCCAGCGACTCTCCATGGATTCTCCTTGAAAGGTGAGGCCGAGAAGATGGCGCGTCGTCGAGCGGCCCCCATCGGCCGCGATCAGGTAACGGGCCCTCAAGGTCTCAGGCTTTCCTCTCTGAGTCATCTCGGCCGTGATACCCTCAGCATCTTGGCTGAAACGCTCTAGTTGAGAGTTTCTCTCCACGGTGATGCCGCCTTTCAAGAGGGCCTCAACCAGGATGGCTTCGATCCTGCTTTGTGGGATGAAAATACCCGGAGGGAGACCATGGCCCTCGGTCAGGAAGGGAAGGGTTGCCTGATGCAGACCCTCATCGAAAAAATGAGCATTCTGCGCTCTAATGCCCTCTACAAGGAAGGTTTCGAAGGGAATCAGGGGATCTAGGGAAAGGAGCGATCGACGCCACAGCACCAGCGCTTTTGAGAGAGGCGTCGCCTGTTCATTGCGGTCAATGATGCGGATCGGGATCCCTTGGCGATGGAGTGATAAAGCGACGGTGAGCCCCACAGGACCGGCACCGACAATCAAAATAGGGGTATTCTTATGCATCTAAATCTCCAGCAATAAACAGATTCCTTGCGGCCAAGAAAGAAGATATAATTTATCATCGAAACGATCCCCTCTCACGGAGGATCACCGTTCGATGTCTGCCCGCATCCTTCGATGACACCCGAAGACGAACCGGTCTCCGCCCAATCTCAACGTAACTTCTTATGACGATGCCGAATAGGCTAGATGCCCTTAAAGACACTGATGTCCTGCCATTGAACGAAGCCGCTGAATTGCTGGGTCTTGAACCTTCGTATTTGGAATACCTTGCCGCCTCTAAAGCATTTGGCCTCAAAAGCAAGGCTATCAAGTGGAAACGTCAGTTCATCGTCAGTGACCTTAGAGATTTTCTCCAAGCCCGGTCAAAGGGTGTCACGGGTGGCTGAGCGCATTCAGCAGGAGCTGATTTCACCAGAAGACGCCGCCCGGATGACCGGGCTCACTCGGTCCGAGCTCGCGCAGTACACGCAACAACGAACGTTTGGCCTTAATAGCATCAATCGTCAGGGCAAAACTTGGTACCGTGCTGACATCCTGCGCCAGTTCCATGCCAACCTTCAGGCAAATCGCGCAGCCGAATCCTTGTTTCGCTGAGGGTTTTAAAGAGGAAGCCGAATTGATTCTAGATCATCGACCCTCAGTGATGCGTGAGGTTTCTGTGCTCAAGGAACTTATCTGGGATCGTCAGAGTCTTGAGTGCATATGGGCGTTGTTTCAAGCGAATCTCCCCACCCCCCCCTCTTTGCCTACTTTTTTTAAGCGACCGTGAAAGTCATTCGTTGTATCGATCAGACTGGGGCGGTGGTGACCGCCGCCATAGAAGCCGATGGCCGGGCCAGAAAGATCGAGGGTGATCTTTACGGTCACTATACGATCACTAAGACGGTCGTTGAGGTTCAAGAGCAGTTGGCACCGATCGTGCCTAAAGCCATCCTCTGTGTGGGTCTTAATTATCGTCGTCATGCCGAGGAGACCGGCGCTGAGTTGCCGCGTTATCCCATCCTGTTCATGAAATCGCCGTCGAGTCTCCAGGATCCACTGAAGCCCATCGTCATCCCGCAATACCTTAAAAGCGATAAAGTGGACTATGAGTGTGAGTTGGCGGTCGTGATCGGCAAGGCGACTAAGAACGTCAGCGAGGACGAAGCCCTCCATCATGTCTTTGGCTATACGGCAGCCAACGATGTCAGTGCCCGCGATTGGCAAAAGCACGCAGGCGGTGGCCAATGGTGTCGCGGTAAGACCTTCGATACGTTTTGCCCTTTAGGGCCTGTCCTTGTGACCCAAGAGGAGATTAAAGATCCACAGAATCTCAGGATCAGGACTCTGATCAATGGTGAAACCTTCCAGGACTCCAACACGAAAGACATGATTTTTAGCGTGGCTCAACTCATTGCTTTTTTGAGTGGGAGTACAACGCTTGAACCGGGTACCGTGATCCTGACGGGAACCCCGGCGGGCGTTGGAATGGCCCGTGTCCCAAAGCGTTGGCTCGTGGAAGGGGATACCGTCTCGATTGATATCGAGGGGATCGGGATGCTCACCAACCCGGTTTTAAATGAAACGCTCTGAATGACCCCCCAAGGCCGCCACAAACGATTAGGAACCCGCGGCTTGAGATTGCGGTATACGCTCTTAATGATCGGGTTCTGCGCGGGAAGTTTAGAATACACGGTCGCCTTAGGGTTTAATCCTTACCCTGATGATCCCTTCAAGACCCATGATGCGGTCTCTGTGACCCCGGGTCGTGCAGTGAGTCAGGCGACACATGACCCCTGCCAATGGCCAGATAATGGGCCAGAAGCCTGGGCGCTGGTCGATGTGATTGAGCATGCCCTCTGTCACAACCCTCAAACCCGGGAAGCTTGGGCAAATGCCCGCCAGCAAGCTTCGCAGCTTGGGGTGGCCGAATCGGCTTATCTTCCTTCCCTTAATTTCTCGCTGCCTGTGTCCCGCAGTCAGAACACCGCGGGGGGCGGTATATCGAGTGGCGTTCCGGTCAATAATGGGGGTGGTGTCCATTCACAATACACCAGGATCGTACCGACCCTAAGCGTCAACTACCTGCTCCTCGATTTCGGTGGACGGGCCGCTCGGGTGGAATCGGCACGTCAGGCGCTAGAGGCGGCTAACTGGACCCATGCCAAGGTCATTCAGGATGTCCTGTTCATGGCCATTCAGTCCTATTACCAGCTCTTTGCGGCGAAGGCTTCAGAGAGTGCTGCTGAACAGACGGAACAGTTCACGCGCAAAGCTTTTGAAGCGACGAAGGCGCGCTACGACATCGGATCAGCAGCCCTGAGCGATAAGCTGCAGGCGCAAACGACCCACGCGCAAGCCAAGGTGAATCTTCGAACAGCCATTGGCAATGCCCGATCTGCCGTGGGTTCCTTGGCGACGGTCATGGGGCTGAAGCCCCATGACCGGATGGTCTTTGAAGAGCCTTTGTTAGTCGGTCCCAACGAAGAGCGAGAAAAAAATGTGGAGGACCTCCTGATCCTGGCTAGGGAGTCTCGACCGGACCTTGCAGCCCTTGAAGCCCAGGTGAAAGGGAGCGAGGCGAACGTCCTTTCCGCCCAGTCGCAAAGCCTTCCAACGCTCTCGATGGTGGGTAACTATGCTTACCTTGATTCAATTGGAACGCGGGCTATTTCAAGTTGGGCCGTCGGCGTTCAGGTCTCTTTCCCCCTCTTTACAGGCTTTAATAACACCTATCAGATCAAGAGTGCGGAAGAACAGGTGGAATCGCAGGCCGCTAACCGGGATCAGTTGGAACAGGCGATTTTCCAAAGTGTCTGGCAGTCCTATTACACCCTCGCAGCGACGCGTGACAATCTCAAAAACACCGAGGACTTGAGGGATAGCGCGCTTAAAGCAGAACAAGCCGCCCTTGGCCGCTATGAAGAGGGTGTCGGTAATATTGCCGAATTGATGAACGCAGAAACGAACCTAGCCAATGCCCGTTACCAGTATGTCCAGGCCCACTACAACTGGCGTATCGGAAAGGCACAGCTGGCCCAGGCCTTAGGCCGATTGGATGTCGATGATGTCGAAGCGGTCGAAGGTGGCCAGCAGAATCGATTAAGTCAGTAAGTCATCAGCAGAAAGCGCACGCAAGACCTCCATGAAACGTCCTAAAAGATTATTGTTGATACTCAGCCTTGTCCTGTTGGCCGTGGCGGTCATCATAGCGTGGCAGCCCTCTGATGCTCGAAAGGCTAAGTCTCGATATACAACGGTTGCGGTTGATCGTGGCGCCATCCGGAAATCCGTCGCTGCCAATGGCACCTTGAACCCCTTGGTTCTCGTGAATGTGGGAACCCAAGTCTCAGGAACCATCCAAAGACTGCAGGTCGACTTCAATGATCGCGTCCAAAAAGGGCAAACCCTCGCGCAACTCGACCCAGCATTGTTTAATGCGGCCTTGGCCCAAAGCCGTGCCAATCTCAAGAGCAATGAGGCGAGTCTCAAGCTTGCCGAAGCCAATGCAGGCCGGACTCATCATCTTTTTGAGCAAGGCTATGTGCCTAGGATTGAGTGGGATCAGGCGATTCAAACGGTCAGCTCAGCGCGGGCCAATATTGAAGCGGCTAAAGCGCTCGTGCTTCGTGATGAAACCAATCTTCGTTACAGCACTATCCTTTCACCGGTCTCCGGTATCGTTATCTCCCGCAATGTGGATATTGGACAGACTGTCGCCGCGAGTTTCCAGACGCCGACCCTTTTTAGCATTGCCGAGAATCTTAAGCGCATGCAGATCGATACCACCGTGGCTGAAGCCGACGTCGGCGGTATCAAGGTGGGCCAGTTGGCCAACTTCAGCGTCGATGCCTTTCCGGGGCGTGATTATGGGGGGCTAGTGCGACAGATTCGCTTAAATTCCCAGGTTCTCCAGAATGTCGTCACCTACAACGTTGTGATCGATGTGGGGAATCCTGATGAATCCCTCCTTCCTGGGATGACCGCGTTTGTGAATATTGGCATTGCTGAACGCCTTGATGTTCTTAGGATTCCCCTGGCGGCGCTGCGCTATAAACCGGTTGAGGAGGAAGCCGCACCCCATCGTTCGCCCCAAACAGAATCCCATAGTCCTGATGCGGATGAGAAAGTCGTCTACCGGCTCCGTGAGGGGATCTTAACGCCCATCACGATTCGGGTAGGTCTTTATGATGGGAAGTATCAAGAGATTGTCTCTGGGAACCTTGATGACGGCGATCAGCTGGTCACGGGGGATCGGAGCAGCCTTGGAGAGGAGGGTAAGACCGGCCCGAATCAGTCCTTTAAGCTTAAAATGTTCTAAGCATGGGCGACATCCTGATTCAGGCGACGTCTCTGACCAAGGACTATGCCCTCGATGAAGGGGAGATTGTTCGTGTCCTTCATGGTCTTGATTTCACGATTGAATCCGGGGAGTTTTTGGCCATCATGGGTCCTTCTGGATCGGGTAAATCCACCTTGATGAATCTTCTCGGATGTCTTGATACCCCAAGCGGTGGGCATTACCTCTTAAAAGGGGAAGATACCGCGGCGATGTCGCCCGACCAATTGGCCTCCCTTCGCAGCAGAAAGATCGGTTTCGTCTTTCAGGGCTTCAATCTGCTCCCTAGAAAAAGTCTTATTGATAACGTCGCGTTACCGCTCGTTTATTCCGGTGTCCCTCGGGTTGATCGTGAGCGCATCGCGCGCGCAATCCTTGAGGAGGTGGGTCTTGGCGACCGGCTTCGCCATCGCCCGGGTCAGCTTTCAGGGGGGCAGCAGCAGCGCGTAGCCATCGCGCGGGCACTCGTGAATAAACCTTCCCTGATTCTTGCCGACGAGCCGACCGGCAATCTTGATACGAAGACCAGCGAAGATATCCTGGCCTTATTCGACAGTCTTCATCAACAGGGACTGACGATCATCTTGGTCACTCATGAACCCGATGTCGCCCGGCATGCTGACAAGATCCTCTATCTCATTGATGGCCGGATTGATCGCTTGGTAGTGAATGCTCATGCAATTCAGTGATACGTTTTTAGAAGCCAGCCAGTCGATGGGGGCCAACCGCCTGCGGACCGGTCTGACCATGCTTGGGATGATCATTGGTGTGGCCTCCGTGGTGTTGATGTTAGCGATTGGGCAGGGCGCTCAAGCTTTGGTCACTGAATCCATTGCTTCGATGGGGAGTAACCTCTTTATTGTTCTCTCTGGGGCCTCTACCGCCGGGGGGGTTCGCATGGGGGGAGGCACCGTACCCACGCTGACTTATAAGGACACGATGGCCATCGGAGAGCTTGAATCGATTGCCGCTGTCGCCCCGATGCTCCCCAATAGTGCGCCGATGGTTTATGGCTCTAATAACTGGACCACCCAAGTGGTGGGCACCACCTCTGAATATTTCGAGGTGCGTGACTGGCAACCCTCCAAAGGGGTGGTGTTCACTCCGACGGATCTTCGGTCAGCGAATCGGGTCGTCCTTTTAGGGCAGACCGTCGTCAATCATCTGTTTGGGGATGAGGATCCTCTGGGTAAGATCCTCCGCATCAAGAACAATCCGTTTACGGTGGTCGGCGTGCTCTCTAGTAAGGGCCAGAGCCTTGATGGCCGTGATCAGGATGATACGGCTCTGATCCCTTTCACCACGGCTCAGCGCAAGGTGTTCGGTAATCAGTTTCCGGGCATGGTCCGCTATGCCATGGCCAAGGCGACCTCCGCCGAAGTGATGACGGCCGCTGAAGCGCAGATGAACGATCTGCTTCGCCAGCGCCATAGGATCCGCAGCGGGATGGACGATGACTTTTCGATTAGAAACCTGACCGCACTGGCCCAAACCGCCCAAGGGGCGACCAAGGCCATGTCAATGATGCTTGGAGCGATTGCGGGGGTTTCTTTGTTGGTGGGTGGTATCGGGATCATGAATATCATGCTGGTCTCGGTGACGGAGCGCACCCGAGAGATTGGCATTCGGATGGCCATCGGTGCCCGCACTTTCGATATTCTCTCTCAGTTTCTGTTGGAAGCCCTCATGATCTCTCTTTCAGGGAGCCTTCTTGGCGTGATCCTCGGGGTCACCATCGCCTGGCTGGTGGCCACCAGCTTTGGCATGAACGTGGTGGTGACCCTCACATCCATCCTCCTCGCCTTTGGGGTGGCTGCTGCAGTTGGAATCTTCTTTGGGTTCTATCCTGCCAAAAAAGCGTCGGCGCTCCGTCCTATCGAAGCCTTGAGGTACCAATGATGAAGGATCTTATGAGATCGAACGGCCGCAGAGCTTTGTTGCACGTGGCGGGTTTCATCGCGCTGGCGGGATGTAGCTTATTGGGTGATCCGTTTGACGCTGAACAGGCGTCAAAGATACGTAACGGGATGAGCCGTGAACAGGTGATCAACATTATGGGATCAGAGCCTTCCACCGTCGAGGGGTCTGATCCTTGGAAATTAGTCTGGATCTTCAGTATCGCCGACCCTATTTCTGTTGGCACGCGCACCGAAAGGGTCAGTTTTACCTTCGATGAAAACAATCGGCTTTATGGGTTACCGAAGACGCGGGATGACATTCCCTGAAGAAGCGTCCGCTAAGGACGCATCATAGCCCTTAAAGCCCACGATTTCTTGAAGCTCTTTGAAGCTGACCCGGCGCTCGACCCTATCGCCCTTTTTAAGCTGTTCGAGTGCTTCTTGCATGGCTCTCACGGCGCTACTTAATAAGGTCAGGGGATAGGCGGCAATGTGATAGCCCAAATCATGAAGTGCATCGGGGGAGAGATAAGGCGTTAAGCCATCCTCGAGCATATTGGCCATGGTCGGCAGCGCGACGGCCCGATTGAATGCTGCCATTTCGTCAATCGATTCTGGGGCTTCTAGAAAAAGGATATCGGCCCCTAGATCCTCAAACATTTTTACCCGTTCGATCGCTTCCTCAAATCCTAAGGTGGCTCTTGCATCGGTTCGAGCGAGGATGAGTATATCGGCACCTTGTTCTTTGGCTCTGATCGCGGCTCTTAAGCGAACCTTGGCGTCATCGCGAGAAACGACGTCCTTCCCTTGAGTATGCCCACAGCGTTTGGGTGCCACTTGATCTTCTATCATGATGGCGGCGAAGCCGGCTTTTGCGAAACCTTCAACGGTTCTTTCTACATTCGCGGCGTTGCCATAGCCGGTATCACCATCACCGATCACGGGGATGGTAACGGCCTCAAGGATCGATCGACCTTGATCGAGGATCTCTCCGTAGGATAAGAGTCCGGTATCAGGACGACCGAGGCGAGCTGCGGCCACTGAAAAACCGCTCATAAACGTCAAAGGGTAGCCCGCCCTTTGGATGAGACGGGCCGAGAGGCCATCAAAACAGCAGGGCATGATCAAAAGATCAGGCCCTTGAAGGAGATGACGGAGGGTGGCGGCAGTTCTGGTCACGTCACCTAAAAATTGGGATCTTGAATGTCGGCGCTTGGGCTTGCAGAAGGCGCAGGCGGGTTCGATAGTGGGGAGGCCTCCGCCGGTTCAGCAGGGGATGAAGGTTCATTTGGCATGATGAGGCGGACTTCTGGCTCGCCCTCATTGGAGGCCTGACGGGCGCTGGCTTTGTTGCGGTTATTTGCATCCCACCGGGTGGCAGGACCTACGATGATGAGGGCTTTGTAAGCTGTCACCGTGCGCCCTGTTTTTCGGCCTGAGAGCTCACCAATTTGATCAACGGGGCCATAGCCACTTTGGCCAATCAGGTGAAACATTTCTTCCGCACGGTAATCTTCCTCATGGATGCAGCCATGTGATTCGGCGGCCTTACCCATATCGGCGATGGATGAGCGATCGAGCGATGAATGAAGCGCCATACCGCCATGGAAAAAGACAGCCCAGAGCATTGGGGCATCATAGGCATGGGACCAGTGACGAGAGGAAAACGCCTTGGGTGAGAAATACCCATTCGCGGTTTCATGGCCGGCCATCCCAGTCGAGACGAGCCAATAGTAGAGGAGACCGGTTCCTCTTTTATACACTCTGAGCGTTTGCGCGGGCCCCCAAAAGTCATCGTCGACTTCACTAACCACCACGATGAGGTTGTAAGTCTCAAAGTCAGCATCCTCAAGAGGGTTGGGGAGGGTCAGGGCAACCGCTTTATTGGGATCTTTATAAGGCGTAAAGGCTTTGGTAACACCAAAGGAATAATGGAGGTCGGCGCCTGGGTCATTTTCATAGCGCGGGTTCGGTTGTGTTCTTGGGAAACCCTCCCATGGACCCGCGTCCCCCCCATTCATGGCGCAAACCTGATGGGTCATCAACCCTAAAAGCACAAAGGCCACGAAGCGTCTTAAAACAAAATGGATGAATGGCATGATGTCAGGTGTGCGTGTTGTTTTGAATCTAAAAGAACATGATACAGCAGCCCCCGAAGGGTTCAAAGACTCGGCGCCTCGATAGGGCCCGCATCAAAAGGCAGGGTTGAACCATGACTTCAAGGGAAGTTGTTCGTTTCCGGTAGGGGCATCAGGCAACTGATGTCCCTACCGGAAACAGTGGTTCAAGAAGCGATCCTCTTTTGTTTCTTTTGAGTGTCCGATAAGAAGGCTTTCGGCCATTTTCAATCATCGATTCGTGGTGTGCCAATAGACCTTTTAATCAAATCATAATATTCACAAAATCTGTGGATAACTTTGTGGGAAAGTAAATGGGAGCGACCAGTGCCTTGCCTCTCATTAAATTGACCATATTTTATACATTTCTGTAAGCTATTGATTATTATGGCTATATTATAAGTTATTGATCTATAGTCAAATGCACCAACTTATTTCATTTCGATGAATTCTGTGGGGACAAATCAAGATCGACGGAGGTTTTTCTGCACCACCTAAAGACATTTATCCCCAGATTAGTGCGCTTTGATGGTGGGGACCAATGAGTAAGCCGATAGGCATGTGCTGTAACGCTATGGGTACAAAAAAACCGCTATTTGGTATGGGTTGTGAGCTTCCCCCTGTTTTTCGACCAACAAGGGCGGTTATTTAGGCTGCCAGTTTCCCTGGATCCGGATTCTTCGCCCATTGGCTAAGATACTGGATCGGGGACTGGTAGCCCAGTGTCGAGTGTCTTCTCTTTCGATTATA
>QYQA01000058.1 GCA_007280285.1 Methylococcus sp.
GCTTATCTTGCCTCTTAGCCAGGCATCAACATGACGTCTTCTATCCATTCGGGTCATCAGCTCATTCCTCCATCAAAAACAATGGACGAGAGACTGCGCGTCAGACGCTCAAAAGAATAGGTGTATCGGCTGGCCGTTTACTCACCATCGGTAACTCCCACCACCTTAAAGCGTTTCTGCCCAACAGGCAGTTGCTCGGGTTGGGCATGGATGTCTTCTTCCGGTATGGCGAAATAAAGGTCTTGCCAAATTTTGCCAAAGAATCTACGCTTACGCCATGAGCACGATGAACATCTCTCTCCCCGACACCCTGAAGTCCTTCGTGGATGAACAGGTCATTCAGCGCGGCTATGGCACGAGCAGCGAGTACGTGCGCGAGTTGATCCGCAAGGATCAGGACCGACTGCAGCTGCGCGGCTTGTTGTTGGCCGGAGCAGCATCCGCCCCGGCGGCACTCGCCGATTCCAGATACTTCGAGGGCCTGCGGGATCGGGTGCAAAAGGCTGCCGAGGTGTGAAGGCCAAGGCAATCATCCCGCGTGAGCAGGCCAACCGGGATGTGGATGAGGCTGCCGCTTACTACTTGTGTGAGGCAGGAGAAGCAGTGGCAATGGGCTTCGTAGATGCGCTGGAGAAGGCCTACGGCCAAATTGGTCGCAATCCGGGTACGGGTTCTCCGCGCTACGCCCATGAACTCAATCTGCCGGGTTTGCGCGCTTGGCCGCTGACGCGATACCCGCACCTCGTGTTCTACGTTGAGCACCCGGATCACATCGACGTCTGGCGGGTGCTACACGGCAAGCAGGACATCCCGACGTGGACGCAGGAGTACGACGGCGTTTGACGGTCGGATCGCCGGGGGCGTATCTGCATACTCGCCGGTGTAAACAATACACGACGTTCAGCCCGAGCCTCTTACGCAACATCCCGGAGATCGCTGCTCCGCGCACCGTGTGCGACTGCCAACCGGTCGCCAGCATCAATTGCATGCTCCCAAGGAGATTCATTTGTTACCTTGTGCGAAAAAAATGAACGCTCTGGGACGTTTCAGAACGTCCTCACCAAGCGATCATTTTTGGGGGCAACTTTGGGGGCAACATTTTTGATGGTGTTTTTAAGTCATTGATTTATAAGTGAGTTGAACGTCAGTTTGATTGACGCCACCTCCACCATCACCCTTTCTGCTGGTCTCTACAAGAGAAACCTACAGAACCTAAACGCCCGGTTTTCCGGGCTTTTTTGTGCACCGCTTGTCTACTTTAATCCATCGATCTCTATTGCCAACCACGCTTACCTGAAGGATGAGATCCTTCGGTTCTGTTCTCAGGTGCACGACCCAAGCCCTCATGACGTGAAGGCACTGACTGCCATCTTTCGCTGTGTTCGAAATGAGCTCGACGATCGAGAAAGGTTTATGCAGCCAAGATCATGGGTTTGATTCGGCTAAGGGTGGTTTGAGCGACATAAGTTGCCCCCAAAGTTGCCCTGCTGCCCCCGTAGCTCAATGAGTTCAAAGCCATCAGATTCATCCCAGTTCTGATTGCAAGACAAGGCGATCTGCAACAGCACGCACCTCTTTTTTGAGCCCGTGCCCAGGAAGTTTGACGCTCGTTACGGTTACCATGCCAGCCTCTGCCAAGACATCAACGTCACGCTTCACCGCACTGCGGTCTCTATGGAGTCTCGCAGCGACATCAGTGATTGATCCTGGCATTTCCTTTACCGCCATAAACAACTTTACGCGTGTCTCAGTGAGTAGCCGTAGCATGTCTTCAGGGTCTTCAAAACTGAGGATATGAGCTTCAGCAAGCCCTTCACCACTATCGATTAACCGGGAGATATGACGTCCGCGACCGAAGAAATGCTCTTCTGAACAAGTGTTCACTTCCATTTTCATCATCATCTCCTCAGATTGACCCATTCGCTTTCGAATCGAGCTTCGATGTCCGCGTAGCAAGTGAAATCAATTGGTTCCACCGACCCCATGAAATGGCGGTGGTGATAGCCATGCGCATTGTCATAACCAAGCACCCGACCATTATCTAATCCAAACACCATATGGTTGATGTAAGCCAGACTATATCGAGTCACTTCACCAGTACCTTCATCAATCCAAATTTCGCGACTTAGAATACCGTTGCCTCTCTTTCGAGAAATTACGTGCGTTTCCTTATGAAGTCTCCTCGCAGCCATGACCTATTTTATCATGTCTGCATGGCAGACAAATAGCTCTCGTGAGATACGAGCGAAGATCCCTCCCCTTCATTGAGTTCTTGCCAGAACGCCTTCCGTCGAGCACCGATTTCAAGAGCTGATCAAGCTCATCCTGGAGACATACAGGAATAAGAGCCTGAGTTGACTTCCTGTTTGAACACTATGGAACGTTTCAGAACGTCCTCACCAAGTGAACATTTTTGGGGGCAACAATTTTGATGTCGTTTTTATATCTCTGATTTATAGGGGCTTTTTTATAAATCAATCGTTCGAAAGCACCCCATGAAGTCCTTCATGGGGTTCCACTTTTCTAAACCGATTCTCCTCATACAGACATGTATCTCGCAGCCCATGCTTGGACATGGCAGACTTCTCAAGAGGGATTTCTATGGGCTTTTTATGGCTGCACCAGTCTGAACGGCCCACTCTTGCAACGGGACAATCTTCGGCTGATCTCTCCGCTCGGCAAGGCTAAGTTCATAATTAGCCTGAAGGTTGACCCAGAAACGTGCCGTACTAACACCTGCTCGCTCAAGCCTTACCGCCAAATCCGAACTGATGCCAGCATGTCCGTTAATGACGCGAGAAAGTGAGGTCCTCGACATGCCAAGCCGACGGGCCGCTTCACTCACCTCTATGCCGAGGGGAATCAATACGTCCTCGCGCAACAATTCACCAGGATGGGGGTGGTTATACATCATGATGGAGTCTCCTTAGTGATAGTCCTGATAGTCGACCAACTCAGTGTCGACACCCACAAAGCGGAAGGTCAAGCGCCAGTTTCCGTTGACCCATATTGACCAATGCCCTTCCATATCGCCCTTAAGAGGATGAAGTTTGTACCCCGGATGGTTAAGTTCGGCAGGGCCTGCGGCAACATCAAGGGCTGCGATAATGCGAGATAGCTTTGAGACGTGTGCGGCCTGTATGCCGCGGGTCGTCCCCAAGCGATAAAAGGCTTCAAGACCTTTATGGCGGAAGCTGATAATCATATCCCAATCGTATCGCGTGCCGCATCGCGCGTCAACCAGATGCATCCAATGCTAATCCATTCCCTCCCCCGCTCGCCGGAAGCCAGGAAACGCTTCATCGCTTCCACGCTTTTGAACTCAGGGGCGATCGATCAGACGTGATTGGGCCCCCACTGTTATCGCCGAGTGAAAATTGACCAGCTGCCCTCTTTTTATGGATAACGAGTGCGCAGGTCAAAATAGATTTCGCTGATCGATGAGCTTCGTGAGTGAGAAAGGACAACTGTTACCGCTCTGAAATGTCTGTCTAATCTCTCACAAGAGCACTTGTAAATTTCAGCTATTTTTTCTGGGTCAAAAGGACGAGTAGAACTTTTCCGGTAAGCGGTTGCTCGGAAACGTGATCCTGGGTTTTTCGGCCAACCACCTCGAATGGCGGCAATGCGAAGTGCTACTGACTATCATGGCGCATGCCACCAATAGCTGGATTGACCGACGAGCACTGTCAATCAGTCTCGCCCAGATGAATGGAAGTCAAATGACCCCGATTCTTGAAATAGGGCGGGGGGAGGAACCGAAGACGCTAGCTCCAAGGGTAAATGAACCCACGCCCCTATCACAGTTTTTTCCTCAGTCAGTGGTTTGATGAAAGCGTTCGACTACGACAAAGGTCAGGGGATGGGGACGTTGAAGCATGGGTTAAGGCTTCTCGAAATGCACCCGCAGAAGCGGACAAAATTTTAAGTCATTGGGTTGAGAGCAAAGTCGCGGCCACGGGCAACAACCTGATGCCTAAACAGCAGGGCTATTACAGAGAGCGCCCAGAGAGCTTCTCATGACGACCAATTCGGAGATGGAAGCAAAATCAAATGAGGGGATAATAGCGCTGTCCTCTGCAGGGCCTGCATAGAAAGGCTATTCGGTGGACGCCACCTCCACCAAAAATTGATGCCCAACGGTTCTCCGTTGGGCATTTTCTTTGCGGAATCCTGAAAACACGCGTGGGGTCGTGCGGAAACCTGCGGACTTCGCCAGCCGACCATCCGACCCCTTTCAGACCACTTTCTGCTCTCTCTGCGCCAATAGTCTCTGTTCTGTCTGAGCACCAAAAGGGACTAAAGTCCGCAAAGGAAATTCGTAGACCCCCATATACAAAGGGTTTGCGCGCAGACGAATCAATCAATTTTTATTTCAGCATTGGTAGGCGGAGGGCATTCCTCCCTGTGCCCCCACCTTTAAGCCACCCATCTAATGTGTAATTTATCAGATAATTTAATATACTTTCTGACAAAGGAGTCGCCACATGAGCCATCTTGCCGAAAATATTTTGTCTGCCGCCCGCACCATGCCCGAGGGTGGCTTGCTGTCACCCAAAGAATTTCTGCATCTGGGTTCGCGCGCTGCCGTGGACAAAACCCTGTCACGATTGGCTCAGGAAGGCCAATTAATGCGCGTGAGTCGTGGTGCCTACGTCGCACCTTACCAAGGTCGATTCGGCGCTCGCCCCCCCTCTACTGAGTCAGTGATGCTGGCTATTGAAGCGAGTGGTGGAGAAACGGTAGTGGCCAGTGGTGCGGCTGAAGCCAATGCACTGGGCTTGACCACTCAGGTGCCGACGCGCGAAGTGTTTTTTACCTCCGGCCCATCCCGCAAACTACAACTGGGTAATCGTTGCATTGAGCTCAAACACGGCAATCGCTGGCAATTATTGCTGGGCAAACGTCCGGCAGGCATGGCGATTCGTGCGCTCTATTGGCTGGGTCCTGAGGCAGCAGCAGCGGCGCTCAAACAACTCCGCATAAAACTGTCCGAAGCTGAATGGGAGGCTGTGCGCAGTGCGCGAGCCATGTTGCCGAGCTGGATGGCTAAACTGGTCAGCGAAGGCATGACGCATGGCTGAGTCATGGTTCTCTCTCAGCCGGGACGATCAGGCTGAAGCCCTGGAATATGCGGCTGCCCGAATCGGGCGGCCAGCGCACTTGCTCGAAAAGGATATTTGGGTCGTGTGGGCGCTATCCGCTATCTACGAATCAACGTTGGCCAGTAAACTCACCTTCAAGGGCGGAACGTCGCTATCCAAGGTTTATCACATCATTGATCGATTTTCCGAGGATCTGGATCTCACCTACGACATCCGCGAACTGGCGGCCGACCTTTTGCAACAAGGAAACCCCATCCCTGATTCATCCAGCCAAGAGAAAAAGATCAGCAGCGCGGTACGTCATCGCTTGCCCGCCTAGATTGAGACCACGGTAAGGCCGGTCATTGAGGCCGCGATGGCGATGGCTGGCCTTGAAGCCACTCTGACTTTGGCAGGCAAAGAAAGCGACAAATTAGTTCTGGCGTATCCAGCGGTCAAAACCGGGACAGGCTATTCCTCCCCAACGATCCAACTGGAGTTTGGTGCGCGCGCCACGGGTGAGCCAAACCAGGTTCGGCCGGTGACCTGCGACATTGCACCGGAAATAGAGGGCGTGATCTTTCCGACAGCGCAGCCACTGGTGATGGCGGCCGAACGTACCTTCTGGGAAAAAGCCACTGCGGCGCATGTGTATTGCCTGCAAGGCCAATTGCGAGGCGAGAGCTACTCGCGCCACTGGTATGACTTGGCGGCTATCGCAAAAACAGCACATTTTGCTGCTGCCTGTGCCAACCCCGATCTAGCCAAAGCGGTGGCGGAACACAAGTCGGTGTTTTTTGTAGAGAAAAATGCGGCGGGCACAAAGATCGATTATTTCGCAGCGACCAGTGGTCAACTGCAACTCATCCCAACCGGTGAATCATTGGCCGCTCTGGGGCAAGATTACACCGCGATGCTCGTAGATGGCCTGCTCGCGCTTAACCAGCCCAGCTTTACCGACATCATTGACCAGTGTCGTGTCATCCAAAATGAGGCCAATCGACAGGCGCAAATCGCGAGCGCTGCCGGGCGCTAAACGAGATCACGGATCAACCCCAAAAATTCTACATAGCTGCCTGCTTTGCGTATTCCACGGCAAGGTGGACACCCATTCCACGGGAAACTGGACAGTGATTCCATAGCAAACTGGACACCTGAAGCGTTGATAAGGGGTACCACCGCCCTCTTCACGACGGCATCGCATGCACTCGGTGAACTGGCCGCCGCCGAAAGTGATGCAGCGCATCGTCGAAAGATGAAGCACTACAC
>QYQA01000034.1 GCA_007280285.1 Methylococcus sp.
ACGCAACTATGGGAAGACTCTGGATCAGGTTCTGGCATTGAAGCTGGACGAGTACGTGATAAGAACAAAGGCCAAAGAGGAGCCTAAGAAGTTTCCCGAGATGTTCAAAAGCTATCTAAAGCAGTCTGGGCTGTTAGTGGATCCCAAG
Source organism: Methylococcus sp. (assembly GCA_007280285.1). GTDB lineage: Bacteria > Pseudomonadota > Gammaproteobacteria > Methylococcales > Methylococcaceae > UBA6136. The sequence continues at coordinate 149 of QYQA01000034.1, forward strand.
ACCAGCAAGTCACGCTGCCTTTATTGTCTCCGTCACACCTATGCCACCTTATTGATGGAAAAGGATGCGGTGGATGTGTTCTTGCTCGCGCTACAGATGGGATCCAGTGTTGAGATGATCAAAAAGCACTATGGCCACGTCAACATCCTCAAAGCCGCTGATCACTTAAAAGCTGGACGAGCGCGGCAGCTGTTTAGGGGTGTTGGACTGATGAATACGATCTACAAGAACAAGCTGGCTGAGTGAACGTAAAAGAGCAGCTGAGCAGGATTTTCGGTGTTGAACACTGAAAATGTCGTGTTGAAACGACGCATGATCTGACTCCCCACCGGCAACCGGATCGATTTTGTCGGTTTAACTTCGAATTGGCTCCGCGTGCAGCTTTACTCCGAGAGCGCGAACGACTTTTAGCACGGTATCGTACCGAGGTTTTGCCCCATCGCTTAGTGCTTTGTATAGGCTTTCACGGCCAAGGCCTGTATCTTGGGCAAGCTGAGCCATGCCGCGCGCACGGGCAATATTCTTGACGGCAAGTAACAGCATTTCAGGGTTCGGATCATCCAGTGCCATGTTGAGATATTCGGCAACAGTCTCTTCATCTTCAAGGTATTCTGAGGCATCGAAGGTCTTGGTTTTGATGGTCATCATTGTTCCTCTCTAGCTAACTCACGCGCAAGTTTTATGGCGCGCTTGATGTCCCGCTTCTGGCTGGATTTGTCACCACCGGCCAAGAGCATATAAACAACCGTTCCGACCCTTGTGAAGTAGATACGGTATCCGGGGCCTAAATTGATTTTCATTTCCGAAACGCCTTCCCCTACCGGCTCGCATTCTCCGAAGTTACCCAGTGTTGCGGCATCAATGCGATAGAGAATTCTTGCCTTGGCTATGCGGTCCTTCAAGCCGTCCAATCAATGATCGAATTCTTCGGTGCGTTGGAAGATTTTCATAGGAACAATGTATCCGAATGGATACGGCTGTCAAGTGGCGTCCAAAGTCTCGCCCCAACCTTTTGTGGGCTAAACGCTGAAAATGGTTTCAAGTCCGTTTCGCATGTAGCTCGTTCACCATCATGCCGCCTTCGAGCCGTGATGCGTAAAAGCGTTCGATCATGGCGACACTGGTTCGCACATTAAGCTCGCTCCGGTATTACATGCTTTCCAGACGATTTCGGTAGAGCGCCGAAAGTCCTTTATTATTTGATCAAGATCAAGGTTTCCTCGGGCATTTAGTGTTAGCATGAAATGCGTCTGTTGTCAGACGAATTGAGGTGTTGTGATTGGGAAAGGCATCACCCTCGGGCATGAGAACTATCCCGGATATTAATAACCATTTATGGAGCCTGGGAAAGGGGAATATTGTGACCATAAAAAAAACTAAAAGCATGATTATCTGCCTTTTGTCAACACGGAGAAAGTTGGCGTCAATTATGGTTGGAATACTACTAACTAGCCATGCAATGTCGGCCACGCCACTCAATAAATTTTTTGTATTTACAGATGATACTGCAGGTACAGTGACATTAGTTACAAAAAATGGGAGCCCATGGACAGGTCTCGGTGTCGCCGGAGAGCTAACGAACAAACCCAACAAGACTGGTACCGTACCCGATCAACAGAAAGCGCTCATCAGTCATGGAAATCCTGCGGGGATGACCCTCGGGTTGGGAACCGGTGGCGGTCAGGATGTTTGGCTACCCAGCTTATCGTATAGCGCCCAGAAAAAAACTGATCTGGCGAATATACTCCTTAATGGTTCCAATTCCTCTCCGCCACTGACAGGATACGCGCTGTCCTACCCTGATGAGCAGAATATCGAGAAAGGTGTTATCTATAGCCAAGATATTGAATATATCTCAGCCAACCCAAATAATGGGTATATACAGGCTACTTTGTTATTATGGGCACTGAGGCAAGTGCACCCGAAAGGGGATGGCAGTTTTGCCACCATCATGCCAGTGATGGGCTGGTCTATGTCGAAAAGCTTGAATTGGGATCCTGCCTCGATAGAATCTAATTTTAATGCCATTTTGGGTGCCTTAACTCTGGATGATTTGGGTGTAAGCCTCAAAGACAAAAAAACAGGCAGTTACTACACCACATACCCGGGTTTCATTTATGGCAATAAGCTTTGTGATCTGATAGCCATTCAAGAATATGGCAACACAGGACAGCCTTGGAGTGGCTCAACACCTCCGCCAAATTCAACAGTGGCCTTCCCCGCAACGACAGTTCCATTCATATTGGTAGAGGATAATCCACAAGACTGGAGTGTAAATAATTATAGAAAAGCTGGGAATCCGTTCACTAGAGCCGTCCAGTACAATCTGCAAGTCGGAGGTCCATTCAGTCAAACACTACCCACAGATGCGACCGAAGTATACTTGCCATGGACGGTTGGGGTCTATCTGGGTTCCGACGAGAAAGAGTGGCCCATTTCCAACCCCCCCTCAGACATGCAAAACATGATCCCAACACAAATAGCGCTTCCACCGCCTCTTGGCAAACCGAATTCGGCTACCCTCAAAGTCAGTATTTCTGGGATAAATGGGACCATTTCTAACATTGAGAAGGGTGTCTACTGCAGGTCTAGCTGTAATCATGCTTTCAAGAAAGGGACCACTCTGACTCTGATGGCTAAGGCCGATCCGGGATATCAGCTAAATAAGTGGGTGGGAGCCTGCACGGGTAACAAACCAATCTGCAAAATAAGAATGACAAAGGATCAGTCTGTCAAAGCTCTCTTTAGAAAGATTTGACGGATGATCATCTCTAAGGGGACTTCGGGTCTCTTTTTATTTGTACGCCCGGTAGAGCGCCCCCTGTGTAAGTATAGTTGTCGCTTCCACTGAATCCTTACAGTGAAACAGGGAGCGAGAGGCCTATGGCCCCTTGAATAAGCCATGATGAAATGAGGCCGCAGGCCATCTTTAGCTACCTCTCCAGCCATTGACATGGATCAAGCTGATGGTGGCGTTTTGCCCCACTCTTAAATAGTGGGTGTCATGTTCCGCCTAGGAGTTGGCGCCGCCCTATTGGAGGTCACATGAAAATTGGAGGTCACATGAAAAGAAGTCGCCGTGAATTTCTCAAAGCCACCGCCCATTCAGGTGCTCTACTCGCTTTATCTGGGGTCGCAGGCATGGCCGCTGAAGCCCAGGCAAAACCCGCGAAATCTCAAAATCATGCTACCCCAAATGCTCGCGAGCCTGGATTAACCATCCACAAAGGCCATATCTTTCATATCGCAGGTTCCCCTAAAGTCACTGAGGCGGCAGCCATGCTGGAATGGTTTCCAGATGGCGCACTCGCGGTAGATGGGGCAGGGCGCATTGTGTTCTGTGGAAACTGGAAAGATCGCCCACCGCACTTGTCTGCTGCCAAAGTCATTGATCACCAGGGTGGATACCTATTGCCCGGCTTTATTGATACCCATATGCACTTTCCGCAAGTTTTTTGCGGGGATGCCTATGGCGGCGGACAGCTTCCTGAGTGGCTAAATAATTGCGTCTTCCCATCGGAGGGGTTGCTCGCCGACCCCACTTACGCGCGCATGGCCGCCATCGAGTGGTGCGATCGCATGATCAGTTCCGGCACAACGATGGGGCTCATTTTTGGATCCGCATTCCCTCATGCACAGGATTTTCTCTTTCAAACTGCAAAAGAGCGGGGCCTTCGTATGGTCTGCGGCCGTGGCATTGAGACCGTTGCGCCCGACTGGTCGAAACAGAAAACCTCCGAGGAGGAGGCTGTGCGCTTAGTCCGTGCTGAAATTGAGAAGTGGCATCCTCTCACCGAAGAAGCCCGAAAGGACGCACTCCAATTTGTCGCCATTGTGCCGCGCTTTAGTCTCTCAGTGACACCCAAAACTATGGCCGCATTGGGTGACTTGTATGCCGAATATCGAGAGCGTGGCGTCTACTTCACCTCCCATCTGAACGAAAACGCACGGCCAAAAACCGGCGAGATTGATATGACGAAAGAAAAATACCAAGTCGAAAATTACTTGGATACCTATGACGGAAAATTTCTGCCAGGATCACAGGTTGGCGGGAAAAGTTTCCTTGGTAAACGCAGTGTTTTTGCCCATGGAGTGCATTGCACAGATGCTGAACTTGCCCGTCTTGCCGAAACAGGAAGCTCCATAGCGCATTGTCCGGTGTCTCAACTATTCCTAGGTTCTGGAACGATGCCATGGAGAAGAACCGTCGCGTCAGGTGTCAATGTCTCGATCGGCAGTGACTATGGTGGTGGAGATGAATTCTTCATTCCACAGATTCTGAACGCTTGCTTTAAAGTCCACATCTCCGAACGAACTCCGGTGGGTATTGACCCATACCCAATAGATGATCAGTCGATTTCGCTCCATCCCGCTGAGCTATTGTTCACCGGGACGCTCGCGGGTGCGAGGGCCCTTGATCAAGAAGATAGGTTTGGAAATTTTGACGTGGGCAAAGAAGCGGACTTCGTGGTGCTGGATCCAGCAAAGTGTCCCACCTATGGCAGGACATTGAAGAACATGTATCAGCATCCCTCGCCCAAAATTGCGCGCGACGCACACTTGTTCGCGGTGATCATGCTGGCGCGGGAAACGGCGGTCAGCAGCACTTATGTTCGCGGGCGGAAACTGAAAACATCCAAAGACCTGATGTGAGTGCGTCGTCTCAGGACGCCTTCCTTAAAGGTCGCTTCACGAGTTGGCTCGGACTCAAGGGCTGCGCGACCGACGGGATCATCCGTTGTTGTTCTTAAGGCCAAGAGAATTCTGCTGTAAGCTTCAGAAGGGCAGTTCCTACTCTTAGGGATGAGAAAGGATTCCTGTTGTAGATTTTGTTCGATGCCAGGCTCACAAACAAGGATCGGAGTACGACGATGAGTAGATTTCTGAATGCTGTTGTGGTTGGTGTCGTTGGCGTGGTGTTGGCGGGTGTGTTGGCGGGTGTGTTGGCAGCCGAGGCGGTAGCGGGGCCGAAATCAAAACCATCCTGCCTTCCAAACTGCCAGAACGCGATTCTGGTGGGGGCTGACCTTCGTGGCCTTAACCTTAGGAATGCGAACTTCGACAACGCTACTTTGCAGGGCGCGAATCTAAAAAGAGCAAATCTGCAGGGAGCAAGTCTTCAGGGCACGAACCTCAGCAACGCAAACCTACAAAGTGCGAATTTAAAAAACGCAAATTTGCATGCTGCATACCTGCATCGAGCGAACCTTACGTGGGCAAATCTGAAGGGTGCCTCTCTCTCGAGGTCTAACCTGCATTATGTCAGTTGGCGCAACACCGTTTGTCCGAATGGACAAAAAACCAATACCGGTTGCGATCTGCTTCGGGACGCGCCTGAGAAGACGATCGGACTCTGGCACGAAACCACGCCCTCTGGAACTTGGGGTGGGGTCACCAACTACCAAGACTTTTTTGAAGGGATGAAGGGCAACCCCGGATTTAAGGCCTACGCCGCTGATTACGTGGGCTTCATCCAAAATCTCCAATCGGCTGCCCAATCGCATGGTTTTGGCTTGGGGCCGATCTACTTTCAGGGTGGCGATCCGGGTCCCAATAGTTGGGAGCATACAATAACTTCCAATAATGCGTTCAAGTTCTTAAGCCCGACTCCTGGAAAAAATGGGGAACGGCCGATGATCAATCAGTACGTGGTGGAGCCACTTGCAAAGCTGGGTGTCCGCCAGTTCGGCTTGGTTGTCTCCCTCAATTCTTGGGATGGAAGCCAGTGGGCGGCACCCTGGGGTTGGGCGCCCAGTGCTTCTGATCCAAACCCCCCGGCTGGGTTACCCCCGACCGTTAACCCGAGCGCCACCGCCCTATTCAAGCTCCTTTACGAACTGAATCAGGAGCTGCAGTCATCGTATAAAAGTAAAGGCACCCCGTCGAGCGAACAGCTTTACATCACACTGCTCGGCTTTGACAATGAAGGCTTCAATATCGTGCCGCCGCCCAACACATGCTCGACTCCGGGCGGACCGGCGGGGAGTTCTAGCGGACTTGCGGCGAACTCGCTGTGGAATGCCTATGTAAAAGGTGCAGGTTTCAGTAGTGCGAGCATACCCCAGTGGGGTATCACGGGACAGTCCCCGCCCTTCGAGGACTTTTGCGGCGACCAGGGTAAGACGCCTGTTTCTGGAAGCAATCGTCAGTTTGCCTTTGTCGAATATTACAACGTTCCAGGTGAATCAAATCCTGTGTTGACCTTCGACCACCCCGGCTTCGTGCCATGTTCTACGCCATGGAATGGGAGTGTGACGGATCAAAAATGTCTCAATTCCGACGAGCCGTATTACCAGATTGCTTATGGGATTGTAACGCCATCGTTCAGCAGCACCCCCGTAAAGGGGTTGGAGCGCCCCATTCCAGTCAACCTATCCGGTCTCTACACGGGCCTCAACACGGGCAATGAATGGAGCGCGATTTGGAGCGGCATCACTCAGAGCGAGGTGTGGCAGCGCACACCGTATAACGGCGCTCTAAGTCAGACATTCATCGAGGCGGCTTATTCGATGCTCAATGCGCCGACCAATGGTGCGCCCAATGGGAACTTGACAACGCTGTCACAATCATCCCTCTACTGCACAGGTTCTTGTAATACAGGAACAGGTACGCCGCTCGAGGGAACACAATGGATGCTCTCCATTGAGAATTTCTCCTCATCCTATCGGACGGTGATAAGCCCCAGCTCAACACCGTCGGAAAAGATCCCGGTCAGCGAGGTCGACACGCAGAGTCCGTTCAGCAGTGTCGCGCTCAAATACGGACCCAATGACCCCTTTGACGTGACAGCTGACAAAACGCAATACATCTTGAGCCATCCGACAACCGTTTCAGGAACCTACGAGGCATTTGGCGGGTGGGGTGTCGACAATCTCGCTGCATTAATGAAGTACATGAGCCAGCAGAATCCACTCCTGAATAGCTTCATGATCTACGAGTACGCGTTCGTGCAGTTGAACGACACAAAACCCCCAGCGCCTTCCAAGTAAAAGAACAACCAAGTCACCGCACGATGCGGGGCAATTGGCTCGGGCTAGGGGTAAGAGCCAAAGTTGGGAACCATTCATTCCGGGCAACGGGAGAATCTCTCAAGACGGCAG
>QYQA01000123.1 GCA_007280285.1 Methylococcus sp.
CTCCTGACCCCATTCGGGAGGACGCCATGAATGTTGAACCGCTCTAAAGCAGCGCTCCGGATGCGGCATCATGATGGTGACCCGACCATCCTTTGTGGTGAGACCTGTGATGCCCTCGGGTGAGCCATTCGGATTGGTGGGGAAGACCTCGGTGGGTCGACCGGAGTGATCGACATAACGAAGCGCAACAAGGGCATCGGCTAAGCCTCTAGAACCAGGGAACACCGCCCGGCCCTCGCCATGTGCAATCACCACAGGCATTCTCGAGCCGGCCATGTCGGCCAGGAAAATCGAGGGCGACACCTCGACTTCAACCATGACGACACGCGCTTCAAACTGCTCGGATAGATTACGTCTAAAGACCGGCCAGTGGTCGGCCCCTGGAATCAGATCTTTTAGTTGCGAGAGCATCTGACAACCGTTGCAAACCCCAAGGGTAAAGGTGTCCTCACGCTTGAAAAAGGCTTCAAAGCCGGCTCTGACCTTGGGATTCAAGAGGATAGACTTGGCCCAGCCGCCCCCCGCCCCAAGGACATCGCCATAAGAGAATCCACCACAAGCCACCAACCCTTTGAAACTCTGAAGATCAACCCGCTCCTTGAAGAGATCGCTCATATGGACATCAACCGCCGTGAAACCGGCACGCTCGAAGGCCGCCGCCATCTCGACATGACCATTGACCCCCTGCTCACGAAGGATGGCGACCCTCGGACGAGGTCCTTCATCGAAAAAGGACCCTCCTGACGCCTCAAGATCATAGGTCAGATGAACACTGAGGCCAGGATCCTCATCATCCGTGATGGCGGTATATTCCTGCCGGGCGCACTCAGGATTATCTCTAAGGGCCTGCATTCGGTAGCTCGTCTCAGACCAGATCGACTGCAGCTCTGCGCGATCTCCCTTAAAGAGCGAGGCCCCATCACGATGGATCCAAAGACGCGGCTCGAGGGTCGGTTTACCGAGAACATGCACTTGACCTTGAAGCCCCGCCGCTTGAAATTGGTCAAAAATAGACTCGAGGAGACTATCTCTAACCTGAATGACCGCGCCAAGCTCCTCGTTAAACAAGATCTCAAGAGGGGTGCCCGACAGCCCCTGAAGATCGATTGAAAGACCCAGGCGGCTCGCAAACATCATTTCGGCCAGGGTTGTTAAAAGACCGCCATCAGAACGGTCGTGATAGGCCAGAATCTGGCCGCCCTCAAGGAGACCACCGATCAGATCAAAAAACGCCTTGAATGCTTGGGGATCATCAAGATCTGGGGCCTCATCACCCAACTGGCCATACACCTGCGCTAAAACGGAAGCACCAAGGCGATTCCTGCCTTGACCGAGATCGATCATAAGGAGTGTCGTTTCAAGATCTCTTGAAAGTTCAGGCGTCAGAGTCGATGAAACATCGCTCACCGGCGCGAACGCCGTGACAATCAGCGACAGCGGGGCACGCATCGTCACCTCCTTATCGCCCTGACGCCAAACGGTCTTCATCGACAACGAATCCTTACCGACGGGAATCGCTATGCCAAGGCTCGGACAAAGTTCGAGCCCAATGGCCTTCACCGTATCAAAAAGTCGGGCATCTTCTGCCTTGGAACCCGCCGCAGCCATCCAGTTAGCGGAGAGCTTCACATCATGGAGTCGCATCACCTTGGCAGCACGCAGATTGGTGAGCGCTTCACCGACTGCCATGCGACCTGAGGCGGCCGCGTTAATCAGCGCCAAGGGGCTTCTTTCCCCCAGGGCCATCGCTTCCCCTGTTTGGGCCTTAAAACCGGTGGCCGTGACCCCAACATCGGCGACAGGGACCTGCCAGCGCCCAACCATCTGGTCACGTGCCACGAGGCCCCCAACGGAACGATCACCAATATGAATAAGGAAGCTCTTATCCGCGACGGCAGGATAGCGAAGCACGCGTGAAACAACGTCAGCTAAATCGACGTCACCCAGCTCAAGAGACACTAAACCTGAAACCTCATGGACGGCTTCCCGCTCCATCTTTGGAGGCTTTCCAAATAAGAGGGACATCGGAATATGGACGGCATCCTCTTTGAGCAGGAGGTCTTTAAGAATCAGTTGCTCATCAAGGGTTGCGGTGCCAATCACGGCATAAGGGCAGCGCTCCCGCTCACAAAAACCCCGAAAGGCCGCCAGTGATTCTGGTTTTAGGGCAAGCACATAACGCTCCTGGGATTCATTGCACCAGATCTGCATCGGCGACATCCCAGGCTCATCACTCAGGATCGCCCGAAGTTCAAAGAGACCCCCTCGATCAGCATCATGAATGATTTCAGGAACCGCATTGGAAAGGCCTCCCGCTCCCACATCATGAATCGAAAGAATCGGCGTTTCATCACCTAAGGCATTGCAGCGATTGATCACTTCCTGGCAACGTCGCTGCATTTCAGGATTGCCGCGCTGGACGGAGGCAAAATCAAGTGCTTCCGAACTCTCCCCCGAGGCGACCGATGAGGCCGCACCGCCGCCAAGGCCGATGAGCATGGCGGGTCCTCCCAAGACCACAATGGGAGCCCCTTCTAGGATCGGACGCTTACCCAATTGCGAGGGGCGGATATTGCCCATACCGCCCGCCAGCATGATCGGCTTATGGTAGCCGCGAAGCCCCAGGCCATCGGGATCTCCCTGCTCAAAAGTTCTGAAGTACCCGCAGATATTGGGGCGACCGAACTCGTTATTGAATGCGGCCCCACCTAAAGGCCCCTCGAGCATAATGTCAAGGGCAGAGGCGATGCGCGATGGCTTCCCATGGTGGATTTCCCAAGGCTGCTCAAAATCTGGAATATGAAGGTGCGATACCGAAAATCCGGTCAATCCTGCCTTCGTATGAGACCCCCTTCCGGTGGCCGCCTCATCCCGAATTTCTCCACCCGATCCTGTCGCCGCCCCCGGAAACGGGGAGATGGCCGTCGGATGATTATGGGTCTCGACCTTCATCAAGAGATGAACCGGCTCCTGAAGATAGTGATACTCCTGATGTTCTGGATGGCGCAGGAAGACCTCGGCGAGAGGCCCCGCGATGACCGCCGCGTTGTCACTGTAGGCCGACAAAATGCCGTCGGGAGTGACCTTGCTGGTATGACGAATCATGTCAAAGAGGGTATCCGCTGCTCGCTCCCCATCCATCTGCCAGCGGGCATTGAAGATCTTGTGCCGGCAATGCTCGGAGTTGGCTTGGGCAAACATCATGAGTTCAACATCGGACGGGTCCCGTCCTAAGGCTATAAAACTGTCGTTTAAATAATCAAGCTCCTCATCGGACAGGGCGAGACCTAAAGATCCATTGGCCAAGACGAGCGCGTCCCTTCCCTCCTTGATGACAGGGATTCTCACCACCGGCTCAGGTTCGTGATGCGAGAAGACCTTGTGAAGGGCGCCTGGCGACAATACGGTTTCAGTCATTCGGTCATACAGCAATGCCTCCAGCCCTTGTCTTCCCAAAGGAGACAGAAGACCGTCATGGGCAATCACATAGCGCCGACCGCGTTCGATCCGAACGACTCGCTCCAACCGACAAAGCCTTATAATATCGGTCGCCTTACTGGACCATGGGGATACCGTCCCGAGCCTTGGAACCACCAGGATCTCAAGCCCTTCAAGGGTGCTGCTCGGATAAGACTCCTCCTCGAGAACCCATTGAAGACGCGCCGTCTCATCGGCTGGGAGAGCCTCGAGGACCTCTACCAGATGAAGGATTTCAGAAAAAACGGAGGTCACGGAAGGTTCAATCGCCTGGAGCGCTTTAAGCAGGCGCCGCCGGCGGAAATCAGATAGCGCCGCCGCGCCCTTGAAAGTGAGGATCATCGACATCGGTCTATCCAGATGATGAGAGGGTGGAGCCCCTGGGTCAGTTTAGGGGCAAAAACTGGCTGCTTTAGGACGCCGACTTATCGCGTTTGCCGCTTTGGGTGATCTCTTGCAGCGTGGCATTCAATTCCTTCAGGAGATCAATTCCTGGGCCTTCACGAAGCGGCTGACCGTCCATATCTTGAACGAAAACGGAGGTCACGTTGCTGCGAGTATCCAGTTTGATTCGGTACTCCTTCGTCCCACCAGAACCATTGGCAAACATGTCGGAAACTTCGCCAAAGAACCCTCGGTCTTCATAGGGCTTCTGGTCCTTCGCATAGTGCACAAAGTAAAGACCATCGGAGCGATTCTGATCGACAATTTCGAGCTTCATCCGGCCAAGGGCCTTATTGACTTCAGACCAGGAGGTCTCAAACGGTGCCTGAATCTCGATCAGCGGGACATCCTGTGTGCTCTCGGCGAGCGTAGGCGCCGGATGTTGACTGTCGCTCTGGTGTGCGCTGTAGTCCTCCTTGGTCATTTCAGCGTCTGGGGCCGGAGTCGCCTCTCGCCCTGAGCTTTGAGGCGCCGGCTCCTCTACCGCCGGAGATTCCCAAGCCTCGCGGCGACCACCACTGGCGCCTTCGATCGTCGAAGAGGTCAGATCCGGCGGGATTTCAAGCGCTGCAATATCCGTGCTGTAGAGGTATTGTTTTTGTTTGTCCGGGAACCAGCCGCTCACGATGGTGCAGCCTGAAAGTGCCAGGGGGAGGAGCAGCATGAAAGCGGCCACCCCCCTCCGGGCGATCAGCTTACGCATGGGCTAACCCCTGCAACACGCCAGCGGCCTTCAGCGCGGAACGCACGGCGTCGTGGCAGTGCGCTGAAAGCCAAGTCAGCGGCAACCTGATGCCTGGCTGGATCAGCCCCATTTCAGCCAGCGCCCATTTCACAGGAATCGGATTAGACTCAATGAAGAGGTCACGATGCAAGGCCCTCAAGCCGGCATCGATGGATAAAGCGGCGTCACGATCACCCTCCCGGGCCGCGACGCACAACTGGTGCAGCTGACGCGGCGCGACATTAGCCGTGACCGAAATCACCCCGTGCCCCCCTAAAAGACAGAATTCGGCGGCGGTGGCATCATCACCAGAGTAGAGCAGAAACTCGGGACCACAAAGTCTCAGGATGTCCCGAGCCCTCCCAAGATCACCGGTCGCTTCCTTGACCCCAATGATGTTCTTCATTCCTGCGAGACGATGGATGGTCTCCGGCAAGAGGTCACAGGCCGTCCGCCCTGGGACATTATAAAGAATTTGGGGGATATCAACCGCCTCGGCGACCGCCCTATAATGGCGGTAGAGGCCTTCCTGGGTTGGCTTGTTATAGTAGGGCGTCACCAAAAGGCAGGCGTCGGCGCCAAGCTCTTTGGCGCGACGGGTTAGGCTGATGGCCTCTGAGGTCGCATTGGCACCGGTCCCTGCAATCACTGGAACCCGGCCCGCCACCTGCTCAACGGTCAGTCGAATGACCTCGCAGTGTTCAAATTCATCCAAGGTCGCCGATTCACCGGTGGTCCCCACCGCCACGATGCCATCGGTCGCTGCCTCGATGTGGAATTCGATCAGTCGACGCAGAGCCTCAAGGTCCAGCGAACCATCCGGCCCCATTGGCGTCACTAACGCTACAAGACTACCCCTGATCATTCCTGTCGTTCCAAGCTTAAAAAGAGGTCAATGGTAACGTGCGGTAGCGCACTGTGACAACCTGAACCGGCATGATCGAAGCGCAGCGAAGGCCATCATCATGCCCGTTAAAATGGTAAACTCGACCCTCAATCTTCCCTCTTCTCGACCATTATGCAGCTTGCGATCACTCTTCTTGGCGAAAATCAACCCGACCTGATCATCGAATTGACACGTGCCATCAAGGACGCCAAATGCACCATCATCGAAAGCCGCATGAGTGAGCTTGGCCTCCTGTTTGCGGGCCATCTCTTGGTAGAAGGTAACTGGAACCACATCGCTCGCCTTGAAAATGCCATGGAGGCCCTCAGTCAGCGTTACAAGCTCAAAGTCCACCTTTTGAGAGCTCAGGACCCTGAAAGTCCCCCGATCGAGGAGGATCTCGGGCTACCCTATGCCATTGATATCTTCGCGACCGATCAAATCAACAACATTCACGACCTCAGCGATTTCCTCTCGAGTCGCGGCGTGATCATTATGGATCTTTCGACCAGCCGCTATTCGGCCCCCTTTACCGGGTCCCCCTTATTTATCGCCCACATGATTGTGAGAATTCCAATCGGTACGCGCATTGTCTCCCTTCGTGATGAGTTCCTCGATTTCTGCGACCAAATGAATTTGGATGCCATCTTGGAACCGGTCAAGCGCTAAAGCGGTCACAGATTCAGGGGGCGCAACTCTCCCTCTTGATCGATCTCAACCCACCCTTTCAGGAATTTAAGATCATGAGCACGCCAGCCATTGGGGATACTATTCCCACATTCCGTGTTGAAGCCACCTCCGAACGAACCATCGACCTTGAAAGTCTCAAGGGTCACTTTACGGTCCTCTATTTCTATCCAAAGGACAGCACACCCGGTTGCACCCTTGAAGGTCAGGACTTTAGGGACCACCTGGCTGATTTCAACCCGCTCGGTGCAGAAGTTCTGGGCGTCTCCCGCGACTCGCTGAAGTCGCACGAGAACTTCAAACTGAAGCAGTCATTCCCGTTTGACCTGATCGCTGATACCGATGAAACGCTCTGCCAACTCTTTGATGTCATCAAAGTCAAAAACATGTACGGCAAACAAGTTCAAGGCATCGAACGCAGCACCTTTTTGATCGGTCCTGACCTTAAACTTCTTGCCGAATGGCGAAAAGTGAGCGTCAAGGGCCACGTCCTCGCCGTCCTTGAAGCCATCAGGTCTTTGCAAACCCGCACGCCATGACTCAGCGACTACCCGCCATTCAGAAGGATCCGATAGGCCGCCACCAGGCCACGATCCTCATGCTCCATGGCCTCGGTGCCGATGGTCATGATGTTGAGCCGATCATGGATGAACTAGGGCTTCCAGAAACCCTCGGCGTTCGCTTTATCCTGCCCCATGCACCGCGGCGCCCAGTGACCATCAATAGCGGCTCGGTGATGAGGGCCTGGTATGACATCAGCCACAATGTTCTCGGCAGAAAAGCGGATCTCTCAGGGATTGAGGAAACGCTTCTAGCGATGGACGTCTTGATCAATGAAGAACTCGCTCAAGGGATCCTGCCGAGGAATCTTCTGATCGCAGGATTTTCCCAAGGCGGGGTCATTGCGCTTGAGGCCATGAGCCGATTTCAGGAGAAGCTGGGCGGCGCGATCGCGCTCTCGGCCTATCTTGCAAGAGAAGAGGGCCTGCCAGAGGCTCATGATCCAAAGCCCGTGTTTATAGCCCATGGCACCGAGGATCCCATCGTCCCCTTCGCGCTGGGCCTTCAGGCAAAGGAAGATCTGGTGGACAAGGGCTATCGGGTCGACTGGCACTCCTACAGCATGCCGCATTCGATGTGCCAAAAGGAAATAGAGGATATCAGGGGCTGGATTGTGACCCAGCTTCAATCAACTTAAGGCTTTAGCGGCTGGGATCGCTTCCGACCCGTTAAAAGCACCCAGTCTTCCTGGTATTTCGCGGGATCAAAGTCGATCCAAGCGTCATAGGCAGCACAAATCTCGGCGGCCTGCTCCCTCAAAATTCCAGACAGGGCCATGAGACCGCCTACCCTGAGGGTACCCAAAATATCGCCGCGAAGGGCCACTAAAGGGCCGGCGAGAATATTGGCCAGAACGACCCCTGAGGGCGCCCCCCTTGGGGCATCTGGGAGCCCAAGGCGAAGTCGGTCGGCCACCCCATTCTTCTCCGCATTATCAAGACTGGCCGTCAGCGCCTGCGGATCGATATCAACCCCCATCGCCGATGAGGCGCCGAGCCTCAGGGCAGCAATCGCGAGGATTCCTGAGCCACAACCATAGTCGAGTACGCGTTGTCCCTCAAGATCAAGGCCATCGAGCCAAGCAAGACAAAGCGCCGTCGTCGGGTGGGTTCCTGTTCCAAAGGCTAGCCCCGGATCCAGAATCACATTGACCGCCTGAGGCTCCGGCGGCTCAAATCCAGTGGGACAAATCCATAGTCGCTGACCAAAGCACATCGGCTTGAAGTGCGCCATCCAGGCCCTCTCCCAAACCTGATCCTCAAGGTTTTCAGACGTCAGGCTGAGGAGCTGCTCACCAAAAAATGCACGCGCCTTGATGGCGATAAGGGAATCATCGCGTGTCGCGTCAAACAGCGCGATGACCCGCGTCTGATCCCAAAGGGGTGTTTCACCGAGAGGAGGCTCAAAAAGCGGTTGGTCGAGACCATCCTCAAAGGTCACCGACAGGGCCCCCTCGGCCAACATCCAATCGCTGACCGGTTCGGCATGGGCCCTCTCAACCGTTGCGATCAGCTGGCGCCACATCTCAATGTTTGAGACCGAGCTTTTTTTCGAGGTAATGGATGTTCTGGCCACCTGCTTCAAAGCCCGGATCATTGATGATGTCGAGCAACAGCGGGATATTACAATTAATGCCACCGATCACCATCTCGTTCAGTGCCGTCCGCATCCTAGCGATCGCACTCTGACGATCTTCACCATGGGCGATCAGCTTGCCAATCATAGAATCGTAATAGGGAGGGACCCGATAACCATTGTAGATATGCGTCTCAACACGAACCCCCGGACCACCCGGCATATGAAACTGCTCGAT
This sequence comes from Methylococcus sp., assembly GCA_007280285.1. Taxonomy (GTDB): domain Bacteria; phylum Pseudomonadota; class Gammaproteobacteria; order Methylococcales; family Methylococcaceae; genus UBA6136. The sequence continues at coordinate 8,593 of QYQA01000123.1, forward strand.
GAGACCAGGACTTGGAATGAAAGTCCGGGCATCTTCAGCGTTGATCCGGCACTCGACGGCATGACCACGAAGGCGAACATCCGATTGAGCAAAGGACAATTTTTTACCGGATGCCACCAACAGCTGTTCCTTCACGATATCAAAGCCTGTCACCATTTCCGTGACGGGATGCTCGACTTGAACCCGGGTATTCATTTCAATGAAATAGAACTCACCGTCCTGATAGAGGAACTCGAAGGTACCGGCCCCAAGGTAACCGATCTCAAGGCACGCCCTCACGCAGCGCGCGCCCATTTCCTGACGTTTTTCTTCGCTGATCCCAGGTGCCGGCGCTTCTTCCACCACCTTTTGGTGGCGACGCTGCATCGAGCAATCCCGCTCACCCAGATGGACACAGTGACCGTGACTATCGGCAATCACCTGAAACTCAACATGTCTTGGGTCTTCAAGAAATTTTTCCATGTAGACCATATCATTACCAAAGGCGGCTCCCGCTTCACCCTTAGTCAGCGTGATGGCTGCCATGAGATGGCCTTCGCTGTGGACTACCCGCATGCCGCGACCACCGCCACCGCCTGCCGCTTTGATGATGATCGGAAAGCCAATACGGCGGGCAATCGCTATATTTTCCTCAGGATCATCCCCAAGGGGTCCATCGGAACCTGGGATGCAGGGAATACCGGCGCTCTTCATCGCCGCGATCGCGGCCACCTTATCCCCCATGACGCGGATAGTTTCGGGACGAGGGCCAATGAAAATGAATCCGCTCTGGATGACCTTCTCAGCGAAGTCGGCGTTTTCAGAGAGGAAGCCATAGCCTGGATGGATGGCCTCTGAATCCGTCACTTCAGCGGCACTGATAATCGCCGGCACATTAAGGTAACTCTCTTTGGAGGAGGCAGGCCCGATACAAACGGACTCATCCGCCAGACGAACATGCTTCAGGTCACGGTCGGCCTCGGAGTGGACAGCGACCGCCTTGATACCGAGTTCACGGCAGGCACGCAAAATCCTAAGGGCGATTTCGCCCCGATTAGCGATCAAAATTTTACCAATCATGATGTGATATCAACTCTCGAGGCTGGGGGGAGGCCTTGTGTCGTGTCGACTTACTCGATGACAAATAAGGGCTGGTTATATTCGACGGGCTGAGCGTTTTCGACCAGAATCTTGGTGATTTTCCCCGAGCAGTCCGACTCAATCGGATTCAGAATCTTCATAGCCTCAATGATGCAAAGCGTCTCGCCCGCTTCGACCCGCTGACCCAGTTCGACAAAAACCTTCGCACCAGGGGTCGAGGAGCGATAAAAGGTCCCGACCATCGGCGAACGGACGATATGGCCGCTCAAAGGATCCGCCTCGCCTTTCTTGGCTTCAATAACAGGCGCCGTGACCAGGGCTGGTGCCGGAGCATAGGTTATGGGTTGGGGAGCGAACGTGCTCTGACGACTAATCCTAACCGACTCCTCGCCTTCGTGGATCTCGATTTCGGCAACATCGGATTCACCGATCATATCGATCAATTTTTTTATTTTTCGAATATCCATAATGTTATTGACCTTGCTGTAAATGGATGATGTGGAGTGCGGCCTCCAGCGCGAGTGAATAACCGATCGGACCGAGCCCCAAAATCACCCCGAGGGCGATATCGGAGAGATAGGAGTGGTGGCGAAATGCCTCGCGGGCGTGCACATTCGATAAATGGATCTCGATGAAGGGAATTTTCGTCGAGAGAAAGGCATCGCGGAGGGCGATGCTGGTATGCGTCAAGGCGCCAGGGTTGATCAGAACAACATCCACATCCTCCCGATAGGCAAGATGGATACGGTCAATCAAGGAAGACTCCGCATTGCTTTGGAAGCATTCGAGATCATGGCCTCGCTGCTGGGCCGATTCCACAAGGCGTGCTTCGATCTCAGAAAGATGCTCGCGGCCATAGATCGAAGGCTCACGAAGACCCAGTAGGTTTAGATTCGGACCATTGAGGACAAGAAGTTTGGCCATGAAGGGTCGTTAGTACTCCGAAAAGTCGCATAAAACTCCCTTATTTTGCCCAAAATCGAACATTCTGTCCATGATCGTGTCGATTTTAAATCAAAATACGGCCTTCGCCACCGCCTGTATTAAGGCAGTAACAGCGGCTTGACCTGATCCAGAATCTGCTGATGATGAAAACGCCCGATATGGGCATGAATCTGCTGACCCTTTCGATCCAAAACGACCGAAAAGGGGAGCGCAGAAATCTCATTACCGAGACGATCCGCCCAAGCTGGCACGTCGCTACCACCCACCAGAATAGGGTAATTGACGGGATGCTCGGCTAGATAAGCCTTAACCACTAAAGGATCATCAATGGCAATACCGATGAAAGACACGCCCTGCCGGTCGAATTCGCTTTGGATCTGGGTGAAATCCGGCATTTCCTCGCGGCATGGGGGACACCAGGTCGCCCAGAAGTTAAGCACCACCACGCGTCCTTTCCATTCCGCTAACGTGTGGGCCTTACCCTCAAGATCGACCAAGAGGGGCTCCTTGATGGACGCGGCGGATGACATCATCAGCCATTGCCTGGTGAAGACCCCCGCCGAGAGCGCCAGAGATCCGGCGAGGATCAAAAGCAGCCAGAAACGCATCAGTGGCGAACTTTCTGGATCTGGGCCACAAAGTCATTGGCTTCCATAAAGCCAATGACCCTGAGACTTCGTTGCTCCTCACCATCAGCACCAAAGAATAAGGTCGCCGGAGGGCCGATCAGATTAAAGTATTTCATCAAGGCCTGATTGTCCTCACTGTTGTCGGTCACATCGGCCTTTAAGAGGACAAAGGAGCCAAGGGCGTCCATGACGCTGGGGTCACGAAACGTATAACGTTCCATTTCCTTGCAGGAGACACACCAGTCCGCATAGAAGTCCAGCATGACCGACTGTCCCCGCCGAGAGGCGGACTTTAGGGCGTCGTTGAACTCCGAGAGCGACGTCACTGGCTTAAACAAAAGCATCTCGGGTCGATCCAGCTTGGCTCTTTGAGAAACAAAAGGAACCTCCCTTAATCCCCGAAGGGGCTGCAGCGGATCAGTCTGGTTGGCGGCGACCCCGATTAACAAAAGAACGCCGTAGGCGAGCATGGCGACGCCAAGACCCTTAAAGAGTCTGTGCCAACCTGAAGCGTTGGCCGGCAAGGCATCGATTGCACCCATGTAGATGGACGGAACCATCAGCAACAAGGACCATAACACCATGGTGACGGCCGGCGGCAGAATGCGATCCAAGAGCCAAACGGCCATCGCCAAAAGGCCAACACCAAACACGGCCCTGACCGTATTCATCCAGTTGCCGGCACGCGGGAGTAGTCGCCCCGCAGAGGCACCAATCACCAACAGTGGAAGCCCCATCCCGAGCCCCAGAGAAAAGAGCGCAACCCCGCCTAGGACGGCATCTCCGGTTTGGCTGATATAAATCAGGGTACCCGCCAGCGGGGCCGCTACACAAGGCCCAACAATCAGCGCTGAAAGTCCACCCATGGCCGCAGCCCCCAGGAGGGTCCCCGGTTTCTGCCGATCACTCCAGTGACTTAATCTTGATTGAAGAAACCCCGGCACTTGGAGCGTGAAGACGTCAAACATGGACAAGGCCAAGGCAACGAAGACCAGACTAAAGGCCACGATAATCTTTGGGTCCTGAAAAAGGGCCTGAAGATTTTTGCCAAAAAGGGCGGCCAGAACCCCAAACACCGTATAAGCGAGCGCCGAGGCCAGCACATAACTCAAGGACAACATGAATCCCCGGCCCGCGGTCATCTTGTGGCCATGCCCAACAATCAGGCCAGAAAGAATCGGAATCATCGGAAAGATACAAGGGGTAAACGCTAACAAAAGCCCCATCCCAAGAAAGCTTCCGATAGTCAGCCAAAGAGAACCCTTTTTCAAGCTATCGACCACCGTACACTGCTCTGAAAGGCCTTCGGTCTCGATGAACCCCGTCGCAGGGCCCACCTCACATTCACCCAGTGGCGCCGACAGCACGGCTTGCTCAGGTTGCGCCCCGGCACTCGAGGCCTCGAGGGTCAGCGGGATCGTCTTCGTCATCGGCGGATAACAGACCCCCCGATCCGCGCAACCTTGGAATGAAGCCTTGAGACTCAAGGAACCTTCAAGGCGCCCTGGATTTAACAGAGGCAATTCAAACGTAATGTCTTCATGAAATACCTCCACGGAGCCAAATTCAGGGTCCTCTTTTGGTTCCCCATGAGGGATCTCAACCGGTCCAAGAGCAGTGTCGGCGGGGCCTTGGATGGAAAAGTCGAATTTTTGCCGATAGAGATAATAGCCCTTAGCAACCCTAAAAGTGACCCTGAGCCGATCCACCGAGAGCACCTCTGCCTCAAACCGAAAGGCCTGATCCGGTGGGAGCAATTCCTGATTCCCGCCCGTCGGGCGAATCCCCAAAGACTTCAAAAGATCCTGAGCCCCGTTTTCGGCGGCGGCTAAAACGACCGGGTTTTCTGGCCAGGCAAAAGCAATCTGCTCCCGGTGCGGCCGATAACACACACCAACATCGGCACAACCCTGGGCCGTGACCTCTAATTGAACAGCCTTTGGGACGCTGCCCCTTTGACTCAAGGGAACCCGAACCTCGAGGTGGCCCCGGTAAACCTCCATATCCCCCATATTGTCATCATGCTCAAGATGGCCTTGAGGATAATCTGGGGCCCCCAGCTCAACCCCGGGGGTCAGTGAGGCAAACTTCAAATGCTTCCGATAGAGATGGTAGCCATCGGCAATATCCCATCGAAACACCACACTTGAGGGTTCCTCGTGATGAGAAAGCCTGAAAGCCTCCTCCGCAGGAAGGAGATCGCTGGCGGACAGTGACAGAACCTTAGGGCTCGTTATCAGCCCCAAGAACCCAAGGGCAAGGAAAAATAAGGAGAAAAGGGAACGTATCGGCCACATTAAGACACCACCATACTGTCCAAATCGGATCTTAACCACTGAAGATAGCGCTCCGAACCACCGGCGATGGGAAGGGCAATAATTTCAGGCAATTCATAAGGATGATTCTCATCAAGCCAGGCCGTTAGCGACTCTAAGCTTGCAAGAACCGTCTTGATCAGGAGAAGATGCTCCACTTGGGATTCAAGTTCCCCCTTCCAACGATAGATCGATTCTACGCCTGGAACAATGCTGACACAGGCCGCCAAACCATTTTCGATGACCCCTCGGGCCAAGCGGCGAGCCGTATCGACATCCGGACAACTTGAAAGAACGACCACCGCGCTTGATGACATGAACCTGCCCGCTCCTTCATAAAGAGGGCCGATTCTAAACCTAGGAGGACACATTGACCATGAGCCGCGGCATCTTGACCCTTCTGGCTCTTCTCCCCTTTGTGGAGGTCGCCCTTCTCGCGAGGCTCGTTGCCAGCATCGGCTTTATCAATTCACTCGTCTATCTGCTGCTGGTGGCGATGCTGGGCGTCAGCCTGATTAAAAAGACGGGGATGAAGGCGCTGATGAACACCCAACAGGCACTGCAGCGCGGAGAAGTCCCGGCCCAAGAGGTCGCGACCAGCGGTATCGCCGTTCTTGGAGGGATTCTCCTGGTGATCCCGGGGCTTCTCACCGATGCCCTCGGTCTCCTGCTTTTATGGCCTCCGATCAAGCAGCGACTCGCCCGGCTCCTCCTTGAACGTCCGGGTTTTGTGGTGCGTTCAACATCAAGGACCAAAGAGCCTGATGTCCTTGAAGGGGAATTCCGCCGCGAGGATTGATGATAAAAAAGTTCCTCTTGGCCTTTGGGAAGAGATTCGGCACACTCACGCGGCCACATAAACCCTCGGAGGAAACCTTATGACGATCCAGATTGGCGAAACCATACCCGCCGGCCATGTAATGGAATGCAGCGCATTCGATCCCGACAATGGCTGCCCCATAAATCCTGAAAAGATCGAAGTTTTGGCTGCCGCCAAAGGCCGCAAGATCGTGATGTTCGGCGTTCCAGGCGCGTTTACGCCGACCTGCTCTTTAAAACACCTGCCAGGGTACATCGAGGCGGCGGCCACGCTCAAGGCCAAAGGCGTCGATGAGATCTGGTGTATTTCCGTGAATGACCATTTCGTGATGGCCGCCTGGGGCCGCGAACAGGGCGCTGCGGACAAGGTCCGTATGTTCGCCGATGGGTCTGCCGAGTATGTCACAGCCTTGGGGCTTGACCGGGACCTTCACGCCAATGGCATGGGCACTCGCTCACAGCGGTTTGCCATGATCATGAATGATGGTGTGGTCCAGTATCTCGGCGTTGAAGCCTCCGGAAAATTCGAGGTCTCGAACGTCGAAGCCGTTCTTGCCGCCCTCTAATCAATCCTTTTGATGTCTCGAACGTCTGCGCATGAAGGGCGGTGAGGGGCTAACGAGCCCCTCACCGCTCGCAACAAGATTGAGCGGGAGGCGGATCCTAAAGACAACGGCCTGCCCGCCTGATGGGCTCGTAACGGCTATCGCTCAAGCGCTGTTGGGCAGTCCAAAAACCCCATCAGTCGTCGATCGCAATAATCCTTGGAACATGTCGCCCTCCTTCGAAGGGCGTCTCAAGGAAGGTCTCAACAATCTTTTTGGCCATTTCAAGCGTCACAATCCGTTGGCCGATGGCGATACAGTTGGCATCGTTGTGGGAGCGGGTTAGAAAGGCCGTCTCCTCATTGAAGGTATATCCACAACGACAGCCCTTCACACGATTGGCTACAATCGCTTCGCCATTGCCACTGCCACCTAGGACGATGCCCCGCTCAACGTCCCCTCGAACAACCGCTTCGGCGCAAGGACGGATCCAAGTAGGGTAATCGGTGCGCTCATCACTAAAGCAGCCATAGTCGGTCATCTCATGCCCAAGCGTTGAGAGCCATTGACGAAGCGCTTCTTTGTATTCAAAGCCAGCGTGGTCGGAGGCGATTCCAATTTTCATCTTTTTTTCTCCTAAAGATCGATCAGGGTGGTGGGTTTTACTCCACAAGGTTAAAGGAAAAAACCGGCGAGAGAAAAACCAAAGACGTCCTCAGGCGCCCTTTCACACAATGACTCTTCGCCTCGGGGGTCGGCCTGCCATCCATGCACTTCTTCGCTCCAGAACTTTTGTGCTTTGTTTTATGCTTTGAAGGATCTCATGCTTGATTAAATTGGAATGTGACTTCACGTATATTCAGAGATACCCCACCGGGACAGCGGTCACACCCTCGGACAGCGGGATGTCGCGCTCTACCATGCAAAGCACCGCGCCAGGTCCAAAAGCACCTCATTGGCTTTGCTCAACGAGGCCAACACTTTAAGATATGCCTCGGTGTTATTGAACATGATCGGCGACGGCCGAGAATCACGACGATCCGATCGTGTCATGACAAGGCCGGATTTTAATGAACAGCAGTGTACTTCCGGCATGAGAAAAGTCTATATCAGCGGGCGTGGCATTGTGCTTGGTTCCCACTACCAGCTTGAAACCTTATGGTCCCGTGGCATGTCGGCCTTGGCAGGGCCTCCCGAGGGCCCATTGATCTCCAATGAGGCTCTGGATGATCTCGCCGAGACCAAGGCCTCCGATCGGCTGATTCTAAGCCGCCATCAACGGCTTGCCCTCGCTGCAACCCATGCCGCATTCAAAGAGGCCCAGATCCCCCTGATCCCCAATCACATTCGTGGGGGACGCCAGACCCATCATGACCCTCAGTTTGGCTGTGTCAGTGGCTCCTCTCTCGGAGGCCTTTGCGCCTTTGAAGCAGAGCTTGAATCTTCAGCAAGAGGACGCACTTCAGCCTTTGCCCTCACCCGCTGGCGGGGAAATGCAGTCGGGTCAACGATCGCGGTTCGCTTTGGCCTTGGGGGCATGAATCTATCAATTAACGCCGCCTCCGCCACCGGCGGACAGGCCCTGGCCCTTGGCGGCGCGTTGATTCAGTCGGGGCGATTAGATGCGGTCGTCGTTGTGGCGGCTGATCAAATGCCAGGCTCTCAGATACGCCATGCCATGAAACGCAATGGCAGCCTCAGTCGTAACCCTCAGGCGGGACCCTTGTCTCATGATCGAAGCGGCATGACCCCTATCGAGGGAGCGGCCTGCCTGATTTTGGAATCTGAAGATCATTTGATAGCAAGGAACGGGGTCGCCTTCGCCTCATGGATTGATGGTGAGTCGCGCAATGAGGCGCATCACCTCCTCGCACCGGCGCCTGAAGCAAGGACGTTGGCTGGGTTGATAGCATCTATGAAAGAGTTGGCTTCAGAACAAAAAGGGCCAGATTGGGTTTCCCTTCACGCGACAGGAACCCTTAAATATGATGCTCTAGAAGCCAAGGCCCTTAACACCGTCTTCGGCAACAACCTCCCCTGGATCAGTGCAATCAAACAATTCACCGGGCATTCGCTGAGCGCTTCAGGTTTGATCGAGGCGGGCCTGCTGACCGAGGGGCTTCGGCGCGGAGAAACGCTCCCCTGGCCTAAGATTACGGATACATCCTTGGATTATCCTCTCAACCCCCCTAAGC
>QYQA01000088.1 GCA_007280285.1 Methylococcus sp.
CAACCTGCGCCAAGAACAAGGTCTCGGCATCCGATGCCCTCAACCTGCTGTTCGAGGGAAAGTTGCCGGATTTCCTTGGCGAGCCCCTCAGCTAGCCGAGGGACGCTGAGTAATTACTGTTTTGGAATCATTCGGCCTAGGCGATATCCTAGTATTCGGAGGGGAACTTGAGCAGGACTCTCGAGGTCTCAATCGATTTAAGCGCGTTGACTACTATTTCACATTTAATTGAAGTCTAGACATGAAAAAATCGCTCATGGCCCTCACTGGTGGTCTCACATTTTTCCTGGGCAGTATGACGCCCGCCTATGCTTTTGATCCCACTGAGCCACCAACCACTTTCAGAACCTCAGCGAATGGGCTGTCGTTAGCCAAGGCTCAAAGGAACGGACAATGGGTGTGCATCTCGGGTCTACCCTTAGACGTAACACTCTACGACGCTAAGACCCCTTGGGTCACGGGCCTTGATGTCAATACCTCATTGATTCCCTACGTCTCAGGGAGTGTGAGCAATGGGAAATCGATCTTTAAGACTACACTGTCTAAAAAAGAGCGACACTTTAAAGGGAACGGCTTACCCAATCACAAGACCGGTATTTACCCGGTACAAGAGGGGACTCCGGCATATTCATGGTATGCAGCAGCCCCTGCCGATGGTTATTCGAGCGCAGCAGCGATCCCCATTGCGCCTTATAACCTCGACATCACCGTCCCACGAGATCCTCGTTTTTCTGAACAACCTTACTGCATCAATTCTCTGGTGACAGGGGTGGTCACCCAGACAGGTTCTGTGTGGCACGCGAATCTGGCTTATGGCACTTATTGGGTCGATCCTATCGCGGCGCTACCCATTGATGAATGCTGGGGACACCCCTACAACAAGGAATATCACTATCATGGTTACGCTTGGAAATGCTTACCGAACAAAGGGGGTCCTAAGACCCACTCGCCGCTCTATGGTTATGCCCTGGATGGTTTTGGGATCTATGGCCCGCGCGGTGACAATGGCGAGCTCCTGACCAATAACGACCTCGATGAGTGCCATGGGCATACCGGACGTATTAAATGGGATGGCAAGTGGACAACGATGTACCACTACCACGTTAATAGCGAGTACCCCTATGGACTTGGCTGCTACCGCGGAAAGCCGTCTACTTTCGATGCGCTAACGCCGCATACACACGGTTATTCAGCAGCAAGGGCCGCACAGTTTCCCGTGCGTGAGCCACAAGGTGGAACACCGCATTGATGGATCACTGATCTATGCTTGAGAAAAACGGGGACTAAAGTCCCCGTTTTCGTTTGGTGATCAATGGCTCACCACCCTAATGGGGCGATCTTTGCCTGAACCATGTTCGCTTAAGATCTTTACCGATCGCCGACAACTGTCTGAGGTCGGGGCCCGCTCTTTTGACTCGGCCCATGGGCCATCTGGAAAGGGTGTCCGGCGGGGTTGAGCGGTTGGAGGGGAACCTTAATTGATGATTCTTTTTTCCCCTTATCTGTATGAAATGGAACGGAAACTCAAGACAACTTTTTGATAGGGTTTAAGCTGCAGGTTCCATTGCACTTGCAGCCTTTTTATTGGACAGGAGAATTTAACCCATGTCTCAAGCCACTGAACAAACAGATATCGTGATCGTCGGCGCCGGCTTTACCGGCATCTACATGGCCCACAAGGCCCAAGCACTGGGACTCTCCCTTATTGCGCTGGAGCGGGGCGGCGGCGTCGGAGGAACATGGTACTGGAACCGATACCCAGGGCTTCGCTGCGATGTCGAGAGCGTCGACTACTCATACTCCTTCTCGCCCACGCTGCAACAGGAATGGACGTGGACCGAGAAGTTCCCTTCCCAGCCTGAGATTTTACGATACCTCGAATGGGCGGCCAAAAAGCTCGACGTCACGAAATACTTTCGCTTCAACACAGAGGTCACCGCCGCCACCTGGCACGAGGACATCACGCGTTGGCGGGTTACGACAAACTTGGGCGACACCGTGCAGACCATCGAGGCTAAATACATCGTGTGGGGAACGGGGATGCTGTCGATCCCCAAGATTCCCGTCATAACCGGCCTTGAGGATTTCACGGGGCTCGTGCTAAATACGGCAACTTGGCCCCAAACGCCGGTCGACTTTACCGACAAGAAAGTAGCGGTTCTCGGCACCGGCTCCTCGGGAATCCAAGTTATCCCCATCGTGGCGCAGCAGGCTGCTCACCTGTTCGTCTTGCAGCGTACCCCGAGCTTCTCCCTTCCCGCCAACAACAAGGCGCTCGCTCCCGAGCGCATGGCCTGGATCAAAGACAACTATGACCAATATCGGGCGGATGCTCGTCACTCCAGGCTGGGATGCGTCACTGAAAGCGTCGGTAAGAATTTCGCCGAGCTCACTCCTGTCGAGGCCCGAGCCGAGCTGGAAAGGACGTATAACTACGGAAGTCCGATGCGCTTTTCCTCTACGTTCAACGACATCGTCGTCGACCAGAAGGCCAACAAGGCCGCGGCAGATTTTGCCCGGGAGAAAATTCGAGAACGAATCGCCGACCCTATTCTGGCCAAAAAACTCATGCCAGACCACTACATCACCACCCGCCGCCTGTGCATCGACACGAACTACTACGAGACATATAACCGCCCCAATGTGACGTTGATTGACCTGCGCGAGGAGAACCTAGTCCGGTTTACCGATAGCGGATTCGAGACGACCAAGGCCCCCTACGATATCGATATATTCATTCTCGCCACCGGCTTCGACGCCATTACCGGAGCCCTAAACCGCATCGATATCACGGGGCGCAATGGCCAAAAACTCGCTGCTAAATGGGCTGTCGCTCCCTCCTGCTATCTGGGGATTGCTGTCGCCGGCTTCCCCAACATGTTTGTTGTTGCGGGCCCCGGCAGCCCTGGCCCGCTGAGCAACGTCGTGCTCTCGCTAGAACAACACGTCGAGTGGATCACGGCCATGTTGACGTTCTTAGAGAAAGAAGGCATCACCACCTTCGATCCCACAGTGGAAGCCGAGCGCGCGTGGGATGACCATGTTGCTGAGCTTTCAAACGGAACGCTCATGCGGTTTGCCGACTCTTGGTATACCGGCACGAATGTCGCGGGAAAACCCCGCGGCAACGTCGTATACATGGGCGGTCTCGCCCCCTACGAAAAAGAAATCATCGAGGTCGCTACCCATGGATATCTCGGATTTACCCTCACAAAATAGCGTTGGACTCTCCATGACGGCCAAGGAGTGTGAAGCAGAAATCCATCGATCAACTTTTTAAATGTTGATGGTTTTTGATGAAAATCCATCAAAGACTCTTTGGCGGTAGCATTGACAGTGGACGAACACCTTCCTCTTTATCTAGATCGCTCCGGGGATCTATCGCCCGATGACTCGTGCCCTTCTCTGTCAACTGACCAGCATCGCCGACATCCACTCCTGTAGCTAAGAGATCCTGATGGATCCGCCGAAATTGACTGATCGCTCGATCGGCCCCAATCAGCCGATCATGATCAGCTTCCCCACTATCCATCGGGCGCTGGGACACGACCACTCGACGGTCCTGCCCCAGAATAAAGCGGTTACTAAGCCCCATCATCCACTCGAAAGGCCTTGCGAGCCATCTCGGATGAATCTGATGGTACGTTCTGACGTAGTAAAGCGTTCTTCGTTCATTGATCGGCACGAAAGCGACCAGATTCTTGAGTCGCTGGCTGATGTTAAGGAGCCAAATCCCAGGAAAAATGAAATGGAGACCCGGATCCTTTCCCGAGGAGGCCTCCTTCAAGTCTTGCTGACTATGTGACAGGCGGCCCGGGTCATGACAGTTTGAGACCCAAACCCGAATAGAGCGATCATCCGTCTCAACATAAGGACCATCAACAAATGTCCGACCTCCCGCGCCGATGGTCGAACGATGGACAAAGGGCAGATGCGCCACATCCAATTGATTCTCTATCGCACGGGTATAATGGACCGGCCATTCCGCGCTGATCGACCCATACTGCCACCCAGACTCAAGCACTGGAAAAAATGGAACCTCGGGATAGACGTTCCTTTGAGACCCCAGCCAAAGCCAAATGAAACCGTGGGCTTCTTTTAAAGGGAAAGTCTGAATGGCCATCCCTCCTGGTATTTTTCCTGAGCGGCCATGGGCTGGAATATGAACACAATAGCCTTCCTGATTAAACTCAAAGCCGTGAAAGGGGCACACCAGAGAATCGCCATCAACCTTTCCACCACGGAGGGAAGCCCCAAGGTGAGGACAGCGATCGGGATGGCCATGAACGAATCCAGCCGAGTCTCGCCAGAAGACCAGTTGCTGCCCCAGACGTTCGACCCCTAATGGCCTTCGCCTGACTTCTCGGCTTTCAAGGACGGGATACCAAAGATCGTTGGGTAGTTTCATTGTTTATTTTGATCCCCAAAAGCTCATGGAAAGCACCACGCATTATTCACATCACCGAAAAGGGGGTAGGCTATCATCCGTGCATTTATGCGATATGACACGACCCTTGAGCCTCGTCATGACCACACCGATTGCTGATTTTTTTGGTAAAAAAAATTGTCTTCCTTGACCCAGCAACTTCTGGCGTTTAGCGACCCCACTCTCTTAGGGGTCCTTGGCTACGCCTCACTGCCTTTCGGAGCAGCCTTGTTAGGCTCCCTGATTGCCGCCTTTAAGACCTTGGGACCCAAAGGAAGGAGTCACCTCCAGCATCTGGCTGCGGGCATCATTTTCTCGGTCGTCTCGGTCGAGATTCTCCCCGACGTCATCCATCGCCAACACCCCCTCTTACTCACCATCGGTTTTTGTGCGGGCGTTGGGTTTATGCTGTGGCTCGAAACCTTATCAGGAGATCACGCTCCGACTGAAAACAAGGCCGTTCGCCGGAAGAAGTTGCCGCTGACCCTCCTAGCCGGGGTCTCGATTGATGTCTTCCTGGATGGTCTCCTGATCGCCATGACCTTCCATAATTTGAGTGACGCCGGCCGCCTTCTGGCCTTTGCCTTGTCGGTCGAACTTCTTTCGGTCGGTCTGACCCTAACCCAGACGATACGGCAGACCGACCTTAAATGGATGGCTATCCTCTCCCTCAATACCCTTGTTTTCTCCATGCTGCTTCTAGGGGCTGTCCTCGGGATCATTGTGCTTCCATTGTTGCCCGACCCTGCGGTGGACCTCATTCTGTCTTTTGGACTTGCCGCCTTACTCTTTTTGGTCACTGAAGAACTTCTGGTCGAATCCCACCGAGAGGTTGATACCCATGTTTCAACGGTGCTTTTTTTCCTTGGCTTTTTGGTCTTCCTGCTCCTTGGCCAGCAGCATATCGCCTGAGGACACCCTTTGCATTTTGCATCACCTATGAAAGACTCCTTCTCTATAAAACCATCGTCCATGGATGACCTTCATCATTCACTGAAAGCCAACACTCTCGCCCCAATGAGTCGCATCAAATCCTACCTTCACAATCGCCCCAAACTTGATTTCCTGATCGTCGGGGCTGAAAAAGCCGGAACTACTGCACTTTTTGCCTACCTCCGTCAGATTCCAGGCGTTTATATCCCCATCAATAAGGAGCTCAATTTCTTCGATCGCGACCATCGCTATGGCGATGGGAAGGATTTTTCACCCCTCCACCGCTGGTTTCTGCTGGCCCCCAAAGGAGCACTCCTCGGTGAAGCGACCCCGACTTACCTCATGAACCCCCACTGTTTCAGCCGTATCTATGACTACAACCCTGACATTAAGGTGGTTGCGCTTCTTAGATCACCCGTTCGGCGCGCTTACTCGGCCTGGAACTATCGGCGTGCCCGCCTGCGCGATAAACGCGACTTTATGACCGCTGTCAAAGTGGAAGTGGAATCAGGAGCAGACATCACAGTAGCCCGTGAAAACAAATACCGCTATATCGGCGCAGGCCGCTATGCCGATCAAATCCGGGCTCTAAGGGCCGCTTTGCCAGAAGAAAATATCCTCTTGATCAAGTACGAAGAATTCACCCGAGACCAATTAGCCCAAGTCAAAGCCGTCTCACGCTTTATCGGCGGGCCCGTGGATCCCGACGTACCCGCCATCAAAAGCGTCAACACTTGGGCCTATCGCCGCGCCATGACCCGGGAGGAATTTGATACCGTGCTCGCCTATTATCAAGATGAAATCACCGATATCGAAGGGCTCACTGGCTGGGACCTCAGTGACTGGCGCCAGTTCGAAAGACCCCCCAAAAAAAGGTCTATCTAAAAGCATGATGACTCCTCCCTCAGGGGTCTTAGGTTGAACAGAGGGATCCAAAGCCTTTCCCTCGCGCAATCCCCTCGAAATAACATTGGCATCGAATAAAAAAATTGACGATTTATCTAGACATCCGGCGGTAAGGAGCGTACCGTGTCGATAGTTTGTCGCGGCGCAAGGTCCAATATGCGCCTCGAGGATTCGGAAACACTCTTAAGTCAATGCCTTCCGGCACCTGCCTCTAGCTCCCGCCTCCTCCAGCCGACCCCTCCCGCATGAATTAAAACACCATGCATCCAGAGGGTCATGCGTAGATTAGTCACTCGCTTCAAACCATGGCCGCCCCTAATCAGGACGGTTTAATTTTATTTTTCGAGATTTTCTTATGAGCATGAATTTGTATGTCGGCAACCTGAGCTACTCTGTCGGTAACTCCGAGCTGCAGGCGCTGTTTGCAGAGCACGGTACCGTGAAGTCAGCCAATGTGATCATGGACCGTGAGTCCGGTCGTTCCAAGGGCTTCGGCTTCGTGGAAATGGCTGACAATGATCAAGCCAAAGCAGCGATGAAGGCCCTTGACGGCAAGGACGTCGATGGCCGGAATCTCACCGTCAACGAAGCACGCCCACGCGAAGAGCGTTCAGGCGGTGGCGGCGGTGGCCGTCCGGGCGGTGGTTTTGGTGGGGGCCGTCGCTACTAAGGCGTCGATCACACCCAGATCTTAAAAGGCCGGGCCCCCTTTGCTTGGGGGTCCCGGCCTTTTTTTTGACTCAATTCAGTGAGTTTCGAGAAATATTGAGTCTACCTTGCGCTAGAAGGGTCGCAGTGAACAGAATCCTTCAAACCTTAGGCGACCCAGCAGTCGCCGTCACCGCTCGATGTCTTCATCGACAACAAATGTTGCTTCACGGTTGACTTAAAGAGGACTCCTTGGGCTTCAGGAAAACTTGCCATTTTCTTTCGGTGAACCCCTGGCCCTGCCCCCATTTTTCAAAAAGAGATATCACCAAGGTCTCGCCGCGAAGTGGCTGAAGTTTCATTTCAAGCACGGATTAGTGACCAGGAGTTCACCCTCTTGAATATGAGCAAAGACACATTGCCAAAGATAATAAGGTCATGATTGAATATCATATATTGATTCGAATCTATGAGAGTGATTCCACTACCCCCTTAAGTCATGGTGCATGAATGGAACAGACTAGACGGGAATTTCTAAAAACCACCGCCCTTTCAGGCGCCGTCATTCTCCTCTCTCGTTATGATCTCTGGGGGTCCGAGGCCTACGCTGGACAAGCCATAAAGGCCGCTGATTGGCAGGCCGGCCCCGGCAAAGCTCGATTTCGTATCGATGGCTTCGCCAAAGTCACCGGACAAAAAATTTACGCCCGGGACTTTCGAGCTCGGGATCTTCCGGGTTGGCCCCAAGAAGAACAAGTTGTCTACATCCTAAGGGCTACTTTCAGCGACCATGTCTTTGAGGGTATTGACCTCTCAGAGCTTCCTGAGGAACTCAAACCTCAAAAGATAGTCACCCAAGAAGATCTTCAGCGCGATGGAATCCATATTGCGGAGACCAATTATCCTGAAGGCATGTATCTAGTCCCCAAGGGGTCGGCTCCAGATCATTTAGGTCAGCCCGTTGCCTTGCTCTTTTTCAAAGACCTCCAAACCATGAAGGCCGCCCGATCCCAACTGATGTTTGAGCTGGACCCCATCAAAAAAGGTGCGGCCATCACACTTCCGAAAGACTACGTCTACCAGCCTGAAACCAGCATTATTCACATCGTTAAGGAAGGGCCTGAACCTTACGAAAAGCGGGTCAAGTTTGCCCAAACCAAAGGGGGGCCGGTCCATCCTGAAGAACCTGGAAAAAGGAACGCGGAGGCGATGCTGGGCGTTGAGCTTATTGATGGAAAGCTCAAGTCAGGGAATTGGACGTTGACACAGGGAACCTATACCACTCAGCTGATTGATCCCATGTTCATGGAACCAGAATCGGGACTCGGTTGGCTGGATCAGAAGCAGAAAACTCTTCACCTTCTCATAGGGACGCAGTCCCCCCAAGATGATGCCAATACGGCAGCCGAACTCTTTAAAGACCTGGAGGGTCGTTTTAAGGTCGAAACTATCGATTTCACCTCCTGCTATCTCGGCGGGGGATTTGGTGGAAGAGATACCTCCATCTTCTGTGTCTACTTGAGCCTTGCCGCTGCCTACGCAGAGGGCCCCGTGCGGATTATCTATGACCGCTTTGAACAATTTCAGAGCGGGATTAAGCGCCACCCGGCCACAATGGACATGACTCTTGCAACCGATAACAAAGGCCAGTTTCAGGCACTAAGAACACATGCCGTACTCAATGGCGGCGGCCGCCCCAACCTCAGCAAATATGTGGCTCAGGTCGCAGGCCTTAATGCCACCGGCCCTTATGACTTTCCTCTTGCCGACATTCTCTCTCAAGCAGTCCATACCCGCTCCCTAGGGGCTGGATCCATGCGAGGATACGGGGCCTCGATGCTCGCCTTTGCCATAGAATCTTCTGTCGATGAAGCCGCTCGCTCACTCAAGATGGATGCCATTGATCTTCGCCAGCGGAACGTTCTGCACCCCGGTTGGGCGATCTCAACCGGTGCACCAAAGGCGCCACCGGGCCTTGACGAGATGTGCAAAAAAGCACGCGGCCACCGTCTTTGGAGTCACCGCGAACAGCTCAAAAAAACCGAGTCAAAAGGAGACATCGCCTTTGGCGTGGGGTTTGCGATCACCATGAAGAACTATGGCACCGGAGCGGATGCGATCTTTAATAACGTCGCCATCGACCCTTTAGGCCAAATCACCGTGACGACCCACGCCGTTGATATGGGCAATGGTTCAGCAACGACATTGGCACTTTCAACCGCGGCCATTCTGGGTGCCAATGCTACATCGGTAAAACTTGGCGAGATCGACCTATTTAAGCAACTGGATATGGTCGAGTCCTTTGAGCCACAGCCTCAAAATCCCCGTTGGACGCCACTTCTTTTTATGTCCTCGAAGGCGGCAACCACCTCTTCTAGGTGGGTCCACAGCGTTGAACAATCGAGCCATGTCCTCTTTGAGACCGGGCTTTTTCCAACGGCACAGTCATTATGGGGAAAGAAGGGTGACACCTTAAAGACCGCCTCTGTCCACTGGCATGATGGCCACCTCATAGCTCCAGGACTTAGGCCCCTAAGCCTCAAGGAAATCGCCGCGAAGGCGCACGCGGATCAACGCATAACCGCCGTGATGAATCATGCATTTTTTAGCGCAAAGTGGGTTGAGGGAGACTACAGCATTGATGGTGTGACCCAACGAAGACCTGTTGATGGCCTCGCGATTCGGCGAGGCCAAGGGACACACTATGAAATAGTCGATCGAAAGAACCCTCAGTTAATGACGGTTGAGAGCATGTGGGAAGGCAATGGCCAAACCTTCGGAGCTTCGGCCTGTCTTGTGGCGGTCACCGTCAACCGAAAAACCGGGGAGATCAAGGTGGTGGAGGGGGTCCATTACTTGGCACCCGGCAAAGTGCTTCAGAGAGAAATGGTGGAGGGACAAATGGATGGCGCCTTCGCGATGGGGGTCGGCCATGCCCTTTTAGAAAACCTTCCGGCCTTTGAGGATGGACCGACGACAGGACGCTGGAATCTTGATCGTTACCATGTGGCCCTCGCGGGAGATTCGGCTCTCGGTAAAATCGAAAAGGTGATCCTTTCGCCTGAATCGGAAACCGCACCTGCCAGAGGAATCGCTGAGGTTGTCCTTAATCCAGTCGCACCCGCTATCGCCAACGCCGTCACTCACGCGATCGAGGTGCGCTTCCGGGACCTTCCGATCACGGCAGAAAAGGTGCGGAATGCACTCGACAAATCGAGGAGCTAGGCATGGAAACCATGACGCTTGAATTAACGCTTAACAATCAACGACTGGTTCGGGACAACGTCGATCCCGATCTCAAGCTCAATGATCTTCTCAGGGAAGATCTTGGGATGACCGGGACCAAGTTTGGCTGCGGCATTGCGGTTTGTAGGGCTTGTACCGTCGCGGTCCAGCGTGTCCCTGGAGGGCATTTAGAACCTGTCAGGACCTGCACCACGCCGGTTTCAGCCGTTCAGGGAAAAATCGTCACGACGGTTGAGGGACTCGCACAGGAAGGCGAACTCCATCCACTCCAAAAGGCTTTTTTGGAGCATTTCTCGTTCCAGTGTGGATATTCAGCCCCAGGATTCTTGATGGCCTCTTTTTGCCTACTCGACAAATTGAAGCGTAGCCCCATCCCGAAGGACAAGATCGATGAAGCCATTCTGGACGCGGTCGGTCAGCATGTCTGTCGCTGTACCGGTTACGTTCGCTACTATGAGGCGATCCGTGACGTGATTCTGGCAACGCCAGGGCTTGTGACCTCATCTTAAGGGGATATCCATGCTGAAGCTACCTAGCCGCCACTTTCTTGCCAGCGTCTTATTGATCTTATTGCCCCTTTTTGCTCACGCTGAGGATCACGAGGACGATGTCATTCAGTATGGTCAGGACTGTGCCAAATTGATCGCAGAAGTCCCGGTCTTTAACTGCCTCAATGGCGAAATCGTCAAGGTCACCGTCGATGGCAAGGAGCCCTCTGAATACACGCCCAACATGACCTGTGATCGACCCGCTTATCTTCCTTATCCCAAAACAGCAGAGGGCGCTTGCACGCCCTATACCAGGGTTCAGACCCTTCGTGACGACAATATTCAGATGTTGGGACTTTGTCGCCGCATGTATATTCGGCCTATAGATGACCCGCATTTTGATTCCATCGAAATCATCATGCACAACGTCACATCCGGCAGCACCTGCTTCATGATCTCTAAAAAATTTGGCGGCAATCCAACTGGTGATGATGGCCGAAGGGTCCCTCCGCCCACCGAGGAAACCCCACCAGCGGGAATGATCAGTGCCCGCGATCTATGGGCGACCCCAAAAGAAGTCGCTAACCACGGCTGCATCTACTGTCACGACAGCGATCCTTGGATTTATACGCCTTGGATCGCGCAAACCAAACAGCTGCCTCAAGATCCCTATGGGTATCACTCCGTGGATGTCGGGGGGGCGTTTAAGGCCTGGCCAAAACCTATGAGCATCAACACCCGAGGCAACACGTGTACAGGCTGTCATCGCATCGGGTCACTCAACACCTGTGGCGCTCAGAAAATACCGACCTTTGGTGATCAGCCCCCTAAGATGACCCAGTCTTTGACTTGGATGCCCCCCGGAAGTCATGAGGGTGCGGAGGAATGGTCGACCATCTACAAGCAGAGTGTTGATGATTTGAGCCGATGCTGTGCCGACCACGATGCGCCGGGGTGCTTGGTATCGCCCATTGCAAAACCTCATTTCATGGCAGCCCCCCAGAAATCGGCTTCCGCTTTGAAGACCACTTTACCTTTCTCACACCCTTAAGGTGCGGGTGATGTCCAAAAGACCCCGAGCCTTTTTCGCTATTGATTCACCCACACCATCACGCTGATCACGATGCGGGAACCTACCCCACCAGGAGATAAGACGACATCCCCCGATGATTCGAATCCTCTGTCACGACGCGAATTCCTGGCCACAACGACTGGGGCTGCGGCTGGACTGATGATGAATGGTGTGGCGGAAGCCGCCAAAGGCAAGGGGCCATCAGGCTCTAAGACGCAAAGTGCAGCGACCACTCCTCCCGGGAGAACGTTATTGGTCAAGCATGCCACCATCATGGTCACCATGGATGATGAACGGCGGGAAATTCAAGACGGTGGCCTTTTTATAGAGCATGGGATCATTAAGCAGGTCGGTCTTACCAGCAACCTACCACGTTCTGCCGACGAGGTTCTCGATCTTAAGCATCATATTCTCTTGCCGGGCCTGATTAATACCCACCATCACCTCTATCAACATCTCACTCGGGTCGTCCCAGCGGCTCAAGACGGCAACGTGATGAATTGGCTTAAGGTCCTTTATCCCATGTGGGCGAGAATCAGACCCGAGGCCTTGTCATCAGCCATACAATGTGGCCTTGCAGAACTGGCCCTATCCGGCTGTACGACGGCCTTTGATCACCAGTACATTTTTCCAAACGGATGCAGCCTCGATGATTCTATCGAGGCTGCAACCAAGGTAGGCCTTCGGTTTCATGCATCCCGAGGCAGCATGTCCCTCGGCGCTTCAAAAGGCGGCCTCCCGCCTGATCGATGCGTTGAGGAAGAGCCCGCCATTTTGAAAGATTCGCAACGGGTCATTGAGC
>QYQA01000075.1 GCA_007280285.1 Methylococcus sp.
CCCATCCCGACCTCGGAAGTGAAACCGCTTAGCGCCGATGATAGTGCAGATTACCTGTGCGAAAGTAGGGAACTGCCAGGCTCCAATCAATAAAAAGCCCCTCTGCAGCACGCAGCGGGGCTTTTTTATTCAGGGCTTAAAGCTGAACGACGCTGATCAGTGGCGTCCCCTTCGATGGTTTTTGGGCTTTTGATGCCCTGTCTTGGTCCGCTTCTCTTGATGAGCGACCTGATGATTCGATCCGTGGTGGTGGCTCGACCGATGGTGATGCGCCTTGGTGCTGTGCCTTTTCCTGTGCTGAATTCCTCTCTGCCCATGCCGTGGGGCTCCGTGACTTCGATGCCGCCGATGCGACGATGAGGTCGCGTATCGCCGAGCGTGGCGAGCGCTTCGACCATGGTGTCGGTGCTTTGTCTTCTCCAGCCCACCTTGTTCGGAGGCTGTCTCTCTGAGCGGTGAATGGCGTCCCCCGGGGGGCGGCTTCCCGCTAAGAGGCGCCACCGGCGAGTCCTCGTCCTCATCTTCCTCGTCCTCTTCCATGTTGGCCATCTGAAGAGGCTGTTGCCGTTCTAAGGCAGCCGGCCACTCTGTCGTGACGCCTAAGAGAGCAAGTCCGATGAGCATGGTGGGAAAGCATCGGGTGGTCATGTGGAATCTTGTACTTATCGATGAAGAGGGCCGTTGAACATCTCTTTTCTAAGAATAACGCATCCAAAGTTGAATAGGAGCCTCATGATCGGCTGATCATTGACGGTGTGCATGTTTTTCAAAAGAGGGTTGCTCAATCTATACGCCCCAGTCGGCTATACTGATTAGTTTTTCTAGATGAGGTATGTGATGAGACCCAGTGGCCGTTCCCCGGAGCAATTGCGAGACATAGTCCTAACGCCTCACTTCACCAAGCATGCAGAAGGTTCAGTTCTCGTGTCGTTCGGTGATACCCGCGTCATTTGTACAGCGAGTGTGGAGGAACGCGTCCCTCCTTTTTTGAAGGGGAAGGGCACGGGCTGGATTACAGCTGAATACGGGATGTTGCCAAGGGCAACCCATGAGCGCTCTTCCCGCGAAGCCTCCCGTGGTAAGCAAACCGGCCGCACCATGGAGATCCAGCGATTGATTGGCAGATCCTTGCGGGCCGCGCTGAATCTCGAAGCCTTGGGTGAAAGAACAATTACCATAGATTGTGATGTGATCCAGGCAGATGGGGGAACCCGAACCGCCTCGATTACCGGAGGATATGTCGCCCTTCGGCTTGCCGTCGGACAGTTGATGGCCGCAAAGCGTCTCAAAGCCAACCCAATTCATGGCCAAATTGCCTCTGTTTCTGTAGGGATCAGTGAAGGAGTGCCCGTCCTTGATTTAGATTATCGGGAAGATTGTGATGCTGAAACCGACATGAATGTGGTGATGAACGATGCGGGTGCCTTCATTGAGGTACAAGGGACGGCGGAGGGTCACGCCTTCCATCGCCATGAATTAGATGCCATGCTGGATCTTGCATGGAAAGGCATTGAGGAGTTGATGGTCCATCAGCGGGCCGCGCTGGAATCTGTCGGATTCTAAGAGCGTTGAGTCGGCGGCGATGAGACGCCGGGCAGCACCCCGGCGTCTTTGTCGTGAGGCTTTGAGTTAATGCGGGCTGCCGGCGCGCATGGCCGCCGGGACCTCTACCAACTTTCCTGTTTTGACATCGTAGATGAAGCCATAGATAGGGATGTAGTTGGGGACGAGGCTGTGGTTTCGAATCCGGTTGACGTCGTCAAGAACACTTTGCTCATTATCTTGGAAAGCCAGCCAATTGATGAATTTGCCATCCGTTGAGCCTGGACCCTTGCCGTTATCGTGCCAGCCCTGGGCATCAATGCTCGCGGTATCGAGACTTTTGCCCAATAAATCTCCCATGATGTCATCGTTAAACAGCAGCATCCCGCAATCCGTATGATGGATAACAAAGAATTCCTGGGTGCCTAGGAGCTTATGGGAGATGACGAGTGAGCGAATGGCATCGTCACTGGCGCGGCCACCAGCATTTCGAATGACGTGCGCATCACCTTCTGATAATCCCGCATATTTAGAGGGGTGGAGGCGGGCATCCATACACGTCAGAATAGCAAAGCCGCGCGCAGGGGGGAGTGGCAAATCGCCTTTGGTGAAGGTAGCGGCATATCCTTGGTTGGACTCAAGGACTTCGGTCAGAATCTTGCTCATCTTTTGCTCTCCTCAGTAGGGTATTTTCATTGTTTTTTGGCGGGGTGCCCTTGGTGTTCCGATGGCTCTCAGAATTCCTTGGACCAACAAGGCGTTCATTAGAAGGATTCCGTATGAAAAAAGTTCTTATCGCTAGCAATAATTCCGGCAAATTGCGCGAAATCGAGGCTATCTTATCAGTATATGGAATAAGTGCGATCCCGCAATCGGCCTATGAGATTGGGGATGCCGATGAAACGGGCCTCACCTTTGTAGAGAATGCCCTTATTAAGGCGCGTCACGCCGCTACCCTAACAGGACTTCCAGCGATTGCGGATGATTCTGGGCTATCCGTTGATGCGCTGGATGGGGCTCCTGGGGTCTTTTCGGCCCGCTACGCCGGAGTCGGCGCCGGAACGGTAGCTCATAATAAGAAGCTTTTATCCGCGCTTGAAGGCGTCCCCAGAGCTCAAAGAACCGCCCATTTTAGGTGCGTCATGGTTTTTCTTCGTCAGCCCTTCGATCCCAACCCGCTGATCGCCGAGGGGCGGTGGCCTGGCCGCATTCTCGAAGAGGCCTCCGGGGAGGGAGGATTTGGCTATGATCCCCTCTTCGAAGTGGATGGGCTGTTGGTCTCAGCGGCCTCCCTGTCTCCTCGGGTAAAGAACCAACAAAGTCATCGGGGTCAGGCACTGAGGCAGTTGGTCGACCTTATCAGGGCCGATCCTTTTTTAGGTCTCTAGCGGCCTTTGGTGAGACGTCCTAGGATGCCTCGGATCAATTCGCGGCCTACTTTGCGACCGAGCTCAGAGCTTGCCGCCGACATCGCACTTTTGGCTGCCTTTTCGAGGATGCCACCAAAGGCATGGGTCTCAGGCGGAACGGATTCAGCCGCCTTGTAGCTCAGCATCTCATGGGCTGATGGCCGGTCAATGCCCGTCGCATAACGGGCGAGATAAGGGGATCGGGCCATGATGGTCTGCCGCTCTTCTGGGCTGATAGTCCCCATGCGTGATCTTGGCGGAACGACCTTGGCCCGCTCAACCGGAGCGGGAATTCCACCCTCCATCAGCGTTGAGATGAGGGCTTCACCAACGGCGAGTTCGGTGATGGTGGTGGCCACATCGAGCCTTGGGTTTTGGCGAAACGTTTCAGCGGCCACTTTAACGGCCTTTTGATCTTTTGGCGTGAAGGCCCTCAAGGCATGTTGCACGCGATTTCCAAGCTGCCCAAGGATTGATTCCGGGACATCCATGGGATTTTGGGTGATGAAATAGACCCCAACCCCCTTGGATCTGATGAGTCTGACGACCTGTTCAATCTTTTCCAGTAAGGCTTTCGGCGCATCATCAAAGAGAAGGTGCGCTTCATCAAAAAAGAAGGCGAGCTTTGGGCGTTCCTGATCGCCTTGTTCGGGCAAGGTTTCTTGAAGCTGGGTGAGGAGCCATAAAAGAAAGGTCGCGTAGAGCTTAGGTTTTTGGAACAGCTTGTCTGCCGCAAGGATATTGATTTGACCGCGCCCTTCGAGGGTTGTCTGAAACAGATCCTCGATTGCAAGCGCCGGCTCCCCGAATAATTGGCCAGCACCTTCGCTCTCAAGAGCCAGGAGTCCTCGCTGGATGATCCCGATACTTTGTTTGCTGATGGCGCCGTAGTTTTTGCTTAAGTCCTGCGTATGTTCAGCGGCATAGATTAAGAGAGATTGAAGATCATTTAGATTCAGCAGCAGGAGATTCTGGTCCTTGGCGACTTTGAAGAGAAGGCTGAGGACACTGTCCTGCGTCGCGTTAAGGCCTAGAAGGCGCGATAATAAAAGGGGGCCGAGGTCTGTAATCGTCGCTCTGACCGGATGCCCGTCTCGCCCAAAAAGGTCCCAGAAGACGACCGGATAAGCTTGGTGCTGGTAGCTCTCATCACCGAGCGCCTTTGCCCGCTCTTTGAGGGTTTGGTTGTCCTGACCGGCTAGAGCGAGCCCGGCTAAATCACCCTTGATGTCGGCCAGCAGTACGGGAACCCCAAGGCTTGAAAAACCTTCCGCCATTATCTGCAGAGTGACGGTTTTTCCGGTTCCGGTTGCCCCGGCAATGAGGCCATGGCGATTGGCGTAGCGTGTGTCCAAAAAACAGGGTTGCTCGCCTTTTCCGATCAGAATCTGGGGCATAGGGTGCTCGATGAGGGTTCGTGGGTGATCATTGTGCCATTGAGTGGGCTTTTAGGGGTCGGTATGAATGTTTTTGTGTATGGGAGCCTTTTAGTTCCCTTGGTCTTTGAAAGCCTGACCGGCGTGGCTCGGCAGGGGGTTCCGGCCTTACTGCAAGGCTATGCGCGCTATCCCTTATCTGGCGAGGTGTACCCCGGGCTGATGGAGGCGTCTGGTGCAGCGACCATTGGACTGCTGTTAGGTGACATCAGCCCTTTGATGCTTGAAAGGCTTGACCAATTCGAGGGGGATGCCTATGAGCGTCGGTCGGTTGATGTTCTCTCTCTCAAAGGGTTCATTGTGAGCGCTGAGACCTATATCCTTAAGGCTTGTCGTCGAAACCAAATCGTTGCTGCCCCTTGGGACTTTGAGGTTTTCGTCTCCGAAAAGCGCTGGAAACGGATGGAGGATGGGCCTTTTTAGCGCAGCTCGTGTCGACTTTTACCGCAACGAACGCATCGCTCAATCGTGACAAGTTTTCCCTTGACCACGTCAAATGGAACGGAATGGTCGATCTTAAAGCGATGAAAACCGCTCCGGCAGAGGGTGCTACCGGTTCCTCGTGTTTTTTTAGCTGGACGCTTGAAGGGAACAATATTGCTCATGGGATCTTTCGATGGTGTGAGGGCGTTTGGTTGAGCGGGAGGCGCGTGATTAGGTTATGCTTTCGGAATGGATCGGGTGCCTTTATTGCGGTCCATGGGGACTCTGGATGTGGGTATCCTCGTTAAGGCGAGCAGGCGATAGCGTCGCAGACTTTTCAGGTCTTGGGTAAAGGTTTTTGCTTAAGGTTTTGATAGAAGCAAGCGTGCAAGAAGATCTTCCGCACCG
>QYQA01000046.1 GCA_007280285.1 Methylococcus sp.
GACGTCCTCATCAAAGCCGTCTCGGCGGATCAGGCTATTGATCAGCTTCGCATCGGGGTGGACGGCCATTACCAGCAACTGGCAGTCGATTCGCGCGGCGGCCCCCCTTGGAGTCTCACCGCCGCGGCCTCACTTCCAAGTTCCTCGCTGATCACTATTGAAGCCTTAGCCGGCGATCAAGTGATCGATTGCCAAAAGATCGTAGATGATCAAGAGGCGTTGCTCCCCGTGACTGCCAACTCATGGAGCCGGGCAACAGAAGCCTTTTATTCGGCGTGGGTGGAACAACTCTTCGATGGCGACATAGGCTCATCGCTCAGTTTCAAATCACTTGAACCCGTCCTAAGAGACCCGGATCGGAATTTTCTTTTCGAGCATCTCGGAATGGATGAGGATCGTTCCCTTCCAGCCCATCCTGATTGTGCGGACCTCCCTTACTATCTCAGAACCTACTTCGCCTGGAAAATCGGTCTTCCGATCAGTTACCGAGCATGTGATCGCGGCACGTCGCAACGCCCCCCGCATTGTAGCCCTGCCATCATCGATAAACGATTTACAAAAGGCCCTGTACCCGCCAGCCAATTTGTCCAATTGATGCGCACCATGGCAGATACTGTTCACTCTGGGAGTGCTCGAACTGCACTCGCGGACGACAATACTGATTTCTATCCGGTGCCCCTTGATCGTGAAAGTCTTTGGCCAGGAACGGTGTTTGCTGATCCCTATGGTCATACACTGATCCTGTCCCGCTGGTTGCCAAACAACACAAAAGGTCCTGGTCGATTACTTGGGGTGGATGCCCAACCTGACCATTCGGTCACCCGTAAAACCTTCTGGGAAGGTAATTTCTTATTCGTTACGACCGATAATGCAGGTCCTGGCTTCAAAGCATTCCGCCCTTTAAGCAACATGGCTGATCATGATCAATTGCTTGATAATGCATCGCTTAGAAAGCATGCGTTGGTGGCACCCTTTTCGACGGCACAATCGCAACTGAGACCGGATGATTTTTATGCGGCTATGGCGACACTGATTAACCCGAAGGGCCTTTCACCCGAAGTGGCTTTCGAAGCGAAGCGACAGGCACTCATCGAACAAATTGAAACGCGGGTGACGGCGGTAGAAACGGGGGAATCTTATATGCGTCAGCACCGCGGCACCATCATGACCATGCCTTCGGGCCCTAAGATTTTCGAAACAACCGGCCCTTGGGAGGATTATGCAAGCCCATCGAGAGATATGAGACTCCTCATCGCCCTCAAGGTATTGCAGGAATTCCAGGGGCAAGCCCTCCGTCATCCCGAGTTGTTCCTTTTAGAAGGACGGTCACAAGAGGCCGTTAAGGAACTACTGGCCACCGCCTATGAACGCTCCCTCAACGAAGATCATTTTGACTATCTCCGAAGTGATGGCAGCCATTGGACCTTAAGTGTAAAAGAGTTGATGGACCGAAAAAGTCGATTAGAGACCGCTTATAATCCGAACGATTGTCCAGAACACCGATGGGGCGCATTGCCTGATACCCCAGAGTATGAAACATGCCATCGCCATGCTCCTGAGGAGCAGACGGCGCGGATGGGAGAATATAGAAACTGGTTCAAGTCAACACAAAGGCCCTCCCGCTAAACCATGAGACACCTCAGATATAGCTTCATCGTCCTGGCCCTTTTTATGCTGCCCCAGCTTCAAGGCTGTGCAGGTAAAAAGAAACCGACCGAAGTGAGCACCGGAGCCTTAGAGCCTGAAGATTCGAGTGCGAGCAAGAAAAAAGGACGCCATACCCGATCACAAGCCATCGTTCAAGGGGCTGAATCGGAGTGGGATTTATTTGGTCGGCAAACGATCGAACTCGATAGTACGGGTGAAAGTATTCCGCATGTCGGCCATTGGGAGGACGATGGTGATCCTTGGTCAAGCAGAGTGAACGTTTATTGGAGCAGCGTAGGAAAACACAGCCTTGATGGTTATGACTGTAAACAGCCATGGTCGGCAGCGTTCATTAGCTATGTCATGGGCGCTGCAGGCTTAAGTCGAGAAGAGTTTCCAAGATCAGATGCCCACTGGAATTACATCCAATACTTTACCCGAGGAAACCCATCTGCCGCCTTTTTAACCCACAAAATTACCGAGTATTCTCCAAAAGAAGGCGATCTTATTTGCGCCACCCGTGGTTCCCATGGCTTTATTCCAGTCTACGACCATCTCAACACCAGCACCGTGTTGATGGGGCACGCAAAGCTACACTGCGACATTGTGGTTGAGAAAAAACAGGATGTGTTACTCACCATCGGAGGAAATGTGAGGAACTCGGTATCCAAAACTAAGATCACCTTAGGCAAAAACGGCTTTTTAAAACCGACCGAGCAGCGACCTTGGTTTGTGGTTCTAGAAAATAAATTAGATTGAGGCCTTGACTTGAGTCAACGGCGCATGGTCTACATGCCACGAAAATTCATGTTACGGCCCATATTGCCCTTAGCGCCACGCATCATATTCATCAAATTGCCGCCTTTGAGCTTTTTCATCATCTTTTGCATTTGATCAAACTGCTTCAGCATCTTGTTGACCTCCTGAAGGTTTGAACCCGAGCCACGTGCAATTCTCTCCTTACGGGAGGTGTTGATCAGATCAGGGTCTAATCGCTCCTTCCGGGTCATCGAGTCGATCATGATGAGCTGGCGCTGCCACTCATCATCATTCACTTTTTCCTTGATGTTCTGCGGCACGTTGCCCATCCCGGGGAGCTTATCCATCATCGCGCTGAGACCACCCATGTTCTTTAGCTGCTGCAGCTGGTCATAGTAGTCGATGAGATTGAAGGCTTTGCCCTTTTGTATCTTTTTCGCAAGCTTATCCGCTTTGCTTTTATCGATCGTCCGTTCAGCTTGTTCAATGAGGCTGAGCATATCGCCCATGCCGAGAATTCTTGACGCAATGCGATCAGGATGAAACCGCTCTAGGGCGGCGGTCTTTTCACCCACACCTAAAAACTTGATGGGGGTTCCCGTAATATGACGCACAGAGAGTGCCGCACCGCCGCGGGCATCACCATCGGTTTTGGTGAGAATGACACCCGTCAATGGGAGCGCATCACCAAAGGCCTTAGCGGTATTAGCCGCGTCCTGACCGGTCATGGCATCCACCACAAACAACGTTTCTATCGGCTTCAGCTCCCGGTGGAGCTCCTTGATTTCAGCCATCATGGCCTCATCCACCCCCAAACGACCCGCGGTATCGATGATCAACACATCCTTGTACCGCTTGCGCGTATGTTCTAAGGCGGCACGGGCGATATCGAGTGGCTTTTCAGATGGGTCACTGGGGAAAAAATCAGCCCCGACCTCGGCCGCTAGCGTTTTGAGCTGGTCGATGGCGGCTGGGCGATAGACGTCGGCACTGACGACCACCACACTCTTTCTTTCATTATCCTTGAGCCATTTGGCGAGCTTCGCGACGGATGTTGTCTTCCCCGCTCCTTGAAGACCTGCCATTAAGATGACGGCAGGGGGCTGGGTCGCTAAATTCAGTTTTTCATGAGCATTCCCCATCACCGAAACCAGCTCATCATTGACGATTTTGATGAAGGATTGTCCTGGTGAGAGACTAGACTGAACTTCTTGACCTACGGCCCTATTCTTTACCTGCTCAATGAAATCCTTCACCACAGGGAGCGCCACGTCCGCCTCAAGAAGCGCCATACGGACCTCCCGGAGGGTATCCTGGATATTGGCTTCCGTCAGACGGCCCTGGCCACGAATCTTCTTAAGGGACTGGGTTAAGCGGTCGGTAAGATTATCAAACATCGTCGTACATCCATGAATCAAATCAGGTGAAGCGGGTGCTTCTTCTAGGCCACGCATTATGCCAGACTAGTCGCTTCGTGAGAGAGTCCATCCCATGCCTATTCCTGCCTACACATCCATCACCATCCTCACTTATCTCATGGCCCTTGGAGCACTCCTCCAGTCCATAAGAATAACCAAAAAAAAAGGTCCATCGTTGCGCGGGGATACTCATTGGCACTCCCTTTCATTGGGTGCCCTAGCGGTCGGTACGCATGGTTGGTTACTCTTTGAAGCGAATCTAGGCCCAGAGGGGCTTAACGTCAGTTTTATGAGTGCCCTGTCACTGGTTTCATTTGGCATCAATGCTATTTTAGTGCTCGCAGCCCTCATAAGACCCATTGATAAACTAGGATTAGTGACCTATCCCATTGCCCTCATCATTCTTACACTGACCCTACTCTACCAGGAGCCTGCGAGGACCTTAAGCGATCAAGGCCCCGCGATGACCACCCATATTCTCGCCTCACTCATGGCCTACAGCCTCTTAAATATTGCAGCGATTCAAGCGCTTCTGCTGGCGCTGCAGGAGGCATGCTTAAGGCGGCGGAACCCCAGTGGCCTTTTGATTCGCTCCCTCCCCTCGCTGGAGAGCATGGAAACACTCATGTTTCAGTTAATTGCGGCGGGTTGGGTTGTCCTAGGTCTCTCATTACTGACAGGGTTAGTCTTTCTTGATAACCTTTTCGCCCAACATCTTGCGCATAAAACCATCCTCTCGATTCTGGCCTGGTTGGTCTTTCTAGGGCTACTTTTAGGACGCATTCGTTATGGTTGGCGGGGCCAGTTCGCGATTCGTTGGACTCTTTTAGGCTTCGCCTTCCTGATGCTGGCCTATTTCGGCAGTAAGCTTGTTATCGAACTCATTCTTCATCGTGTCTGATGACATTGAAACCACGGACATCAAAAGAAGACCAGATGTTGTGCAGCTCATCCCCCCTCAAAGCGGCATGAAGGGCATAGCCTGCGAAAATCAGAAATAGGAAACCGGCACACCGATTGATCATGCGCGTTGATACACGGCGATAGATGATTCTTCCGACCCAGATTCCAAGCCCTGAGGTGATCGAAAGCCCGATGGTTGATCCTACCCAAACCCAAAAGGGTGGCTCTGAAGCGCCAAGGCCTGCCACGGCAAATTGTGTCTTGTCACCAAGTTCTGCGAGAAAGATCATCAAGAAGGTGGTCACCAAAACCCCGTGGCCTCGCTCCTCTTTCGGGATTTCATCGGCCGTCTTGCCAGGATCAAAGACATAACGAAGCCCAAACAGAATAAAGAGACCCGCGACCAATAACGAAGAGATGGGTGCCGGCAACCAATGGCTGGCGATGGATCCAAAGAGGACGGCGATCGCATTCAATAACGCAAAGGCGAGCGTTGCCCCCAAAAAAACGGGCCAATGGCGATGTCGAGAAGCAAGTGCCATGGCGACTAACTGGCTTTTGTCACCCATTTCAGCCGCGGCCACCAGAAGAGCTGAGGCACCCACCGAGCGAATGGCTCCAGTAGAATCAATTGTAAAGAGAGCCGAATAGAGTGGATCAACCACACTATGAAAAATCGGACATGGCATAGATCTTCTGCTTGATATAGAGGATTTAGAAAGAGCAAGCTTAAACGGTTTAAGTCAAAAGACACCGAATTTCTCTCGGCATAAAGTTGAAATAACGCTATCCTTCAATTATGCCTTCTGACCGAACTTTGACCGATACACCAAATCATCATGCGATGCGTCCGTTTTTTTGGATGCTCATTGGGCTGGTGTCTTTTCTCTCAACCACCCTTTCGGGTTGCACCCTGATTGAAAAGGCCGCCGAATTACCCATGATCGCCATCAGAGTCGTTGCCCGCGGTTTCGAGCCTGATAAGACCTACGATCCGGTTGACTTACAGGAAAATATATTAAGATTTGCTGATAACTTCATCATCAGCATGAGTGTGGCCACAGAAAGCTTGAAGCGCAACGGAGAGCCTGTCTCCAGGGAGTTTCTGGTCATGGCGAAACTCAAGATTGCAACCGATATAATCACCCTCGCCACCGGCTCCAACCCGCTGGCGAATCTCGTGAGCATGATTGTCTTCACCGAATCGGTTAAAACCAGCATCCGTGAATATTGGCGACCGATGGAGTTTGGCGATTCAGTTGATCGGCTTGAAAAGGTGGTGAGTGACGCGAATCAGGATATCCGGGCATTGGGCGTGACCATCCTGGCGCAAGACCAGATGAATGAACTCTCCAACGCGGTCCAGAGTTGGCACAAACTCAACCCCCAGAAAGAGAGAGGATTCGCAGAATTAGCCAACATCACCCTGGTGAATCAAATTCTTGAAAAGGGGGATCAATCTAAACAGATAGACACCACCCATTCGAGCGTGTTTTCCCTTCTCGATCTTGACCCACTCGCGAGCCTTGATCCTGCCACTCGAGAACTCAGTGAGACACGGCTATTCGGCGAACGAGCACTCTTTATGGGTAAGCGTGTCCCCCAATTGATGGAATGGCAGATGGAGCTTTTAACCGCACGCACGGGACGCGTGCCTGAAGTAAAGCATTTTGTAGAGAGCGCCCAAGAAATCGCAAAAGCCAGCGCTAAAGTTGGGAAGACGGCTGAAATGTTGCCCTCGGTCATCAGCTCTGAGCGTGAGAAAATCTTGGCGGCGCTCACCAAGGAACAAGGAGAAATGGGCCATCTGGCTAAAAACTTTGGGGAAGCCTTTGGCGAAGGCAGCAAAATGGCAGACGCGTCCAGTGCCATGCTCAAAACCTATGAATCGGTTCTTCAAGAAATCCGGAAGACCCCACCGAATGGCCACGAGGATGATCCCCCCTTCAGGATCAAAGATTACGAAGAGTCGGCCGCGAAGATCGAAAAAATGGCAGAACGTCTCACCGTGCTCATTCAGACCATCGAACCATTGCTCGCACCTCAGAATACCGGACGGCTGACCCTGATCATCGATCGGGCGATCGAACAAGCAGAAACGCGATCACGATCATTGATCCATCATACTTTCTGGCAAGGATTGCTCTTCATCCTCCTTGGGAGTCTGATCATCGCCGTCGTTTTTCTATTCACAACCCGAGTCTATCGGCGTCAGTTGTCCGCCAGTAGCAGACATCAATAATCCTTTGGGAGGCGATCATCCTCAGCCTTTTCCCTTGCACGAAATGAGGGCATTGTGCAGAATGTAGTCAATTCATTCATATCGTTCTTAGGCCACTGTCTTCTCGGTTTTGGACACCCTAATGTCCACCCTCGATGCTTGTTGGCAGCAATCACATGACACCATGCTCAGTTATTTTTTCCCACGCATCGATATTGGAATTGATCTTGGCACGGCCAATACCCTGATTTTTGTCAGAGGCAAAGGCGTCCTTCTTAATGAACCCTCTATTGTCACGTTTGATCACGTGCAACGAGATATCATCGCCGTTGGCGCCGAATCCCGCGCAATGATGGGGAAGGTTCACCCCGAACTCAGCACCATTCGTCCGATCCGAGATGGGGTGATAGCTGATTTTGATATGACCGCTGGCATGTTGAAGCGATTCATCACCCGCGTTGTGGGCCTCCACAAGGTTCCGCGCCATGTGGTGATCAGCCTCCCGAACGGTGTGACTGACGTTGAAAAACGTGCTGTTTGTGCGGCAATTGCTGAAACCCATGCCCGTAAAGTATTTTTGCTTTCCCAGCCGATTGCCGCTGCAATTGGCGCTGGGTTAGACGTCAAGGAATCATCCGGCCATATGGTCGTTGATATCGGCGGCGGCACGACTCAAGTGGCCGTCATATCAAATTCAGGCATTGTGGTCGGTGAGACCATCAAAGTGGCGGGTGACGAACTGACAGAGTGCGTCATTCGTTATCTTAAAACACAACGACGTTTCCTAGTCGGTGATCGAACCGGCGAGGAAATAAAATGCGTCGCTGGCTCGGTGATGCCGGTCGATGACATCGACACCTATTCCGCGCGTGGTCGGGATTTAACGCTGGGGAAACCGAGAGCTATTGAATTGACCCCTGAAGAAGTGCGCCTCGCTATCGAGCCTGCGGCAAGCAGTATCTTAAAATCAATTATGAACGTGCTCGAAGTGACACCGGCTGAATTAACCAGTGACCTCATTGTTCGCGGCATCCATCTGACGGGTGGTGGCGCCCTACTCAAGGGTTTGGCGCAACGAATCAGTGAGGAAACGGGTCTCGACGTTCACGTCACCGAAGATCCCCTGTCTGCCGTCGCACGGGGAACCGGGAAGGTGATTGAGGACGTCAAGGGCTACAACAAACTCTTTTTACGCTGGAGTTAAGCTCTTTTGGGGCCCATAGACTTGAGCTTTCGATCCCAAAACGGCCTTTCATCGGTCACTGACACCCAAAGACTAGCGGTAGGCGACGCCTGCCTGACGGCAGAGGTCTTTTAAAGCCTCGTTATGCTGAAAACCCTGCCAGATGTCTGACTTTGCAGGGTCTGATTCATGGGTATGGCGTCCATCAGCGAATACCGTATCGACGGAGATAAGGCCTGGTAGGGAGCGTGCCTTAGGGAAAGGCTCACAGATGGCTTCCATAGAAGACACCACGACCGTCTTAATCTGATCATTCGAAAGGGTGAGACGGAGAGTGAATTGAACCGCACCGGAGGTGACGCCTTTGCCAACATCCGCCACCTCCCAAAGACTCTCAATAGGAGGGTTTGAGCCAAGGCTAATGGGGCCTTGGTAGATGACCGTCATTTCCCCCTGGGCGTTGGGAGCCGTGGTCTTTGTATTTTTGTCGCTAGCACAGCCCGCGAAGATGATCACTAAAAGAAAAAAAATCGGGCGCATCGTGGTGTGTAAAAACGAACCATTAACCATAGTCCCAGTTTGAATGACGTCACTAAGGGCGTCAATACAAAGACCCTTGGAACCCCATTCTGCCGTATGATCGATGATCGCTTGTCGCTCGATAACAACCTCTTCTTCCCTTCCATCCACTAAGCCTTTCGAGTCATACCATGGCATTGAAAACCAGAACGGTCGTTTATCAGCATCAAGGCGTTGACTTTGAGGGCCACCTCGCCTTCCCTGAAGGGACTGAATCACCGAAACCAGCGGTTATGGTGATTCCTACCTGGGTAGGACGCGATGCATTCGCCTGCCGTAAGGCGGAACAATTAGCCCAGTGGGGCTATACGGCCCTCGCCGTCGATCTTTACGGAGGGGCTAAGGTTGGACAAACGCCTGAAGAGAGTTCGGCCTTGATGAAGGGACTCCTCAGTGATCGATCTCTTCTCAAGGATCGTCTGTGGACTGCCCTTGAGGTCTTGAAGGCACAGCCTGAATCAGACCCTGATCAAGTGGCTGCCATCGGATTTTGCTTCGGTGGGCTCTGTGTCTTGGATCTCGCCCGAAGTGGTGCCAACCTTCAAGGGGTCATCAGTTTCCATGGTCTTTTTCACCCCCCTGTAGGGCTCCCTACCCCACCGATTCAAGCCAAGATCCTTATCCTGCATGGTTTTGATGATCCGCTGGCTCCACCTGAAGAGGCCCTCGTTCTTGGTC
Organism: Methylococcus sp.; assembly: GCA_007280285.1. Lineage (GTDB taxonomy): Bacteria > Pseudomonadota > Gammaproteobacteria > Methylococcales > Methylococcaceae > UBA6136. The sequence goes on from QYQA01000046.1 coordinate 9,389, forward strand.
GCGAATTAACCCATCGGGGCGCTGACTGGCAATTGCATGTCTACTCCCACACGATGCATGCCTTCACCAATCCAACCGCCAATGATCCAGGCTTTGGTACCTTATATAACCCCACCACCGATGACCGATCGCTTGAAGTCCTTCAAGCATTCTTAAGGGAAGTGTTAAAATAGCCCTTTTTGTGTGATGAGAATGACCGGCCATGGATCTCAATTTTCTCGATTTTGAACAACCCATCGCTGATATGCAGGCCAAAATTGATGAATTGCGGCGTGTGGGCTTTGATAATGAGATCAATATCTCAGAGGAGATAGCAAAACTTGAGGAGAAAAGCCGGAAACTGACTGAATCCGTCTTCACCACGCTGACGGCCTGGCAGATTTCACAGCTTTCACGGCATCCTCAGCGGCTCTATACCCTCGACTACATCGAGCTCATTTTCGAAGATTTCCATGAATTGCACGGTGACCGGACATTCGCAGATGATCCAGCTATCGTCGGTGGCCTCGCGAAGCTTGGGGGCACCCCGGTCATGATCATTGGGCATCAGAAAGGCCGTGACACCAAAGATAAAATCTTCCGTAATTTTGGGATGCCGCGTCCTGAGGGTTATCGGAAGGCGTTGCGTCTCATGAAACTTGCTGAACGCTTCAAACTACCGATCATCTGCCTCATTGATACCCCCGGCGCCTATCCCGGCATCAACGCAGAAGAGCGGGGTCAAAGTGAGGCCATTGCCCGAAATCTTTTTGAA
>QYQA01000089.1 GCA_007280285.1 Methylococcus sp.
GATGTTCATCCTCCAGATATTCTAAGAGCGTTAAGCCAGTGAGTTGGGCTTCTTTCTCTAACAGAGGCACTAATTCCTTTTGCCAAATGGCTTCAAAAGGATCTTCACGCGTTCGCCAATGGCGTTCACCCGGAATGAATGCCTGCCCCCCTTTCTCTATCCTGCGGCCGGAACGCACAGAAATAGCTACTTGGGCTGATGCGGTGTGCTGGCTTTGTCCTCGTTGACGTTTGCTCATACATGAACTCTCTTGATGTCGAGTGATACGTTTTCCAGGCAAGGGTGAGATTCCTATATAAAGTGAAAATCACCGTTGTCCTTGGTATCGGTCAAGTCGGACACCGTCATTGTCGCCGAACACATTCGCCAAGACATACACAGAAGCCCTCTAGAGCGGCGATTTTCCTTCACCGTGAGAAAGATCGAATAGCCTTAGTCGCTCGACAAGCCCTCCACAAAGGAACTTTAGCGGTCGATTTCTCTCTTCTTTGATGGAATGCCGCTTGGAGTTCAGAAAAGGCCAGCTTATAATTAGAGGTCTGCCGAACGATTGCCCTGCGAGCCATTCTCGCGGCCCACTCGTTCTGGAGTGTACAAAAGTTTCCTTGTGACTGAGAGGAAGGCCCCCCCTAGGGTAGCCAACACCCCACACTCCACGATCAGAAACTTTCCCCTTCATGGCCTCCTTGTAATATGGCCCAAGGGATAGAGCAACCGTCATCATTTCAGAGGACAGGACTATATAATGACTTTCGTAATCACAGAAAACTGCATCAAGTGCAAGTACACCGATTGCGTGGATGTTTGCCCGGTGGATTGTTTTCACGAAGGCCCGAACTTTCTTGTCATCGACCCGGATGAGTGTATTGATTGCACCCTCTGTGAGCCGGAATGCCCCGCAAATGCCATCTTCTCTGAAGATGAAGTTCCTGAGAGCCAGCAACATTTCATTGCCTTAAATGCGGAGCTGGCCAAGTCATGGCCCACCATCACTGAAGTCAAGGGAGCCTCTGACGAGGCCGAGAATTGGAACGGCAAGCCCAATAAACTTGACCTCCTCGAACGCTGATCACCGTCCCCCGGCCCGCCTGTGGATCCGGGGGAGGACTGTTTAAGGGTTGGGCTGGCGGTTACCGGGGTGTAAGCCGCACTCCTTTTTCGCCCCATCCTCCCACCACCAACGTCCTTCCCGCTCGTGCTGATTGGGAAGAATCGGACGCGTACAAGGCTCACAGCCAATACTCGTAAATCCCTGCCGATGCAGTGGATTAAAGGGGACCTCGTGGGCGTCGATGTAGTCCCAAACCTGCGTTGAAGACCAGCGAGTCAATGGATTGAACTTCACCAACTGCTGTCCAGGCGCTGCCAGGGCACGATCCCACTCGACCTCCTCTAATTCGATACGCGTGAGGCTCTGATCACGGCGCTGACCGGTCACCCAAGCATCAATTCCCGACAGCATGCGTTTGAGTGGGAGCACCTTCCGGAGACCGCAACACTCCGTGTGACCTTCTTCGAAAAAGCTGAAGAGTCCTTTTTGACGAACCAGTGACTCAATAGCCGCAGGATCCGGCATCAATACATCCATCGCGATGCCGTAATGGCCCCTGATGGTCTCAATAAATCGATAGGTCTCGGGGTGGAGTCGCCCGGTATCAAGGCAGAACACCCGGATGTCCGATCGCATCTTGACCGCCATGTCGATCAGAATGACGTCCTCCGCCCCACTAAAAGACAAGGCGATATTTTCAAAGGATTCGAGGGCGGCTTTTAGAATAACCTGGGGATTCTTCCCCGATAATTCGGCTCTTAGGCTCTCAAGATCAAAGGAAGCAGGGTTCATATCAGTCATTCAATCAAATACTCGGTTAGAAAACCATCGGTGAAGTGGCGCAGGTTCAAGACCAGTTCTTCGGGGATATCTCCATGTCCTCCAACCCCTCCGAGAGATCCTCCTCCTCAAGGGGAGGTCCTTCCATGACATAGCTTTCAGTCGCCCACTCGCCTAGATCGATGAGTTTGCACCGTTCGCTGCAAAAAGGCCGATGACGGGAGGCTTCCTCGAAAACGACCGACTGACTGCAGGTGGGACATTTGACCGTGGGCGCCATCGTGACGTGAAGACTAGAAGAGGCAGCAGCTGAGACGAAACTCCAAATCCTCAGCAACTTGGAGCGGTCGTTCGCCGATATCACGAACCATAAAGCGGATAGTAAATCGATGCTTACCCCCACTAATCTCAGCATAATAGGGGGCGCCCTTGGGGACAAAGACCCTCAGCAGCTGATAAGCGAGGGTGTGATCGAGGGACTTCTGATAAAAACCAGCGACGGTGAACTCCCGGCTGGCGTTCGCACTGGTCCTGATGAAGTTCATTAAGGTATCGATCGCTTGACGGACGTGATTGAAGGGCTCTATCCACCCCATCAAATCTTGACGCCTCACAGAAGGCTCAGAATTGAGCCAATGGTGATAAGCCGGAACATCAAACGAACAGCTCCCCCCCGGAAGAGCGCCTCGCTGAATCACTCCCTTGAGGAACTCATCTTCGAGGAGCGTCTGGCCCAACTTCCCGGCAACCTTATAAAGCCCACGGTTGAGCGCTTCGAGATCTAAGATCGCCTGTCCTAAAATTTTCTGGTCAATGCCAGAATGAAGCAGGGTCATTCGGTGGAGAGCCGCTGTCTGGCGGTCGATTTCCTGCATGGCTTCTGACCTTACATCCGTGCGGCCAAAGACGCTCAACAGCTCAAGGAGAGTCATAATGGCAGCGCGGCAGTCCCAGCTAGAAACCCCTTTTATGTGGTGATCCAGCTGCTGAAACAGCTGTTCCAGCCTAATAAACAGACGAATCCGTTCGTTCAGCGGAAATTCATAGAGGATCATGTCATTCAAGGAAAAACCCTTAGCGTGGAATGCAGCGAGAAAGAGGGTCACCGATTATAGACCGAGGGACCCCATTCAAGGCAAGGAGACCTGAGTAACTTTCATTCTGCAAGAGCCCTATTTGGTTCTATAAGGCTCCCACAGCCTCTTTCCACGCAAACCTTCTTTTAGGAAACTTAATGGGTCTCTTCTACTGGAACCTTCTCCTCTTCAACGGGCGGCCGCTTGGGGATCATCAATCGAGTCACTTTGCGATCCTTTAACCAAACCAACACCCGGAACAACAAGAGGAAGGTGATCAGAAGACCGTAAAGAAGGGGGTCAGCAAGGTTACCCTTGAGCTGAAGAAGATAGTGAAGCACTGCAGCAACTGATGCAGGGTAGATCCATCGATGCAGTTTCTTCCAGCTTTTTCCCATGGCCTTCTTCGCTGGCTTTGATGAGGTGAGCGCCAACAGAGCCAGGACAAAAAAGCAGAACAGCCCCCACCAGATGTAGGTCGTCTCACTGATGTCACGAAAAATGGAAGACCACACCCAGGCCTGATCAATAGCAAGATAACCATAAACGTGGACGGCCGCATAAAAAAAAGTCATCAGGCCGAAGAGCTGTCGGAAGTGGGCCATTCCGCGCCATTTGGTCATCACTTGAATAGGCGTCACCAGGAGGGTGATACAGAGAAACCGGAGAGTCCAAATGCCCGTATGGAGGTGAAAAGCCTCGATCGGATTGCCCCCAAGATCATCGGTCATGATCAACACCATGAGGATCAACAGGGGGAAGAAGGAGATCAGCAGACAGAGATTAAAAGCTTCTGAGAAGGTCTCGATCAAGCCGATGAGCCAGGGCGACTTTAAACCGTACTGAGCGTAATCAATGGTTTTTTGCTGCTTTCTGAGCACGCTGATGTAGGCATAAAGCAACGGGGGAAGCATCTTCATCATGATTAAAACAGCTGTCGAAGATCCATTCCGGCATAAAGATGAGCGACCTCTTCGGCATAGCCATTGAACAGCTCCGTTTTTCGACGAGGGGAGTAAAAGGCGCTGCCAAGGGGCCGCTCTGTCGCCTGACTCCAGCGCGGGTGGGGAACCTCTGGATTAACATTGGCATAAAAACCATAGTCTTTGGGCGCCACTTGATTCCAAGACGTCAGCGGGAGCGAGTCGGTGACTTCAATCTTAACGATGGCCTTGATGCTTTTGAAGCCGTACTTCCATGGAATGACTAAGCGGATGGGGGCGCCGTTTTGATTAAGTAGCTTTTTGCCATACATACCGACCGCAAGCATCGCCAAAGGATGCATCGCTTCATCCAGCCTCAGCCCCTCCACATAAGGCCAGGGCAGCATCTTTTGATCCCGCTGGTTAGGCATCGTTTCTGGCTGCATCACCGAGGTGAACTTCACGAATTTTCCGAAGGATAAAGGACTGGCCTTTTTTAGAAGATGAAACAATGGAAAACCAAGCCATGGCACTACCCCAGACCAGCCTTCAACGCAGCGGATCCGCCGAATCTGCTCTTCTGGTGGAAAAAGCCTCAGGAGGTCATCGATGGATAAGGTCAATGGATTCTCGACCAAGCCACCCACCTCAAGAACCCAAGGTTCGACTTGCATCGCTTGAGCCAGCTCCGAGGGTGGGGCCTTGTAGAAGGAGAATTCATAATAGTTATTGTAATGTGCAATATCCTGCTCACGAGTGAGCCGTTCATTTGAAGCAGCAAGGGCATCTTGACGGGCCATGGACGCCGCTTGATCAACCGTACCCCCCTTAGCCACGCCCGCGACCCCCAACGCCATGATCCCGCCGATCAAGCGAAGAGAATCACGACGCTCTTGAAAGATGACCTCATCGGTCACCTCGCTAGAACGCAGTCCAGTATTGGTCTTGATCAGCATCAGCCATGACCCTCAACGTTTCAACCTCATTAAAGACTCAAGATCAAACCAACGGTTTACCCGGCCTCCTGAAACCTTCAGGTATCGAGCAGTTCCGTCAGCTTCCGAATCTCGCTGTCGGCATCTATCTTGTAGGTGATGTCATATTGCACACCCAAGTAGTAGAGAAGATCACCCTTGTTATCTCTTAAAGGGGTGACGGCCAGGCGGTTATGGAACAAAGTGCCATCTTTGCGGTAATTCCTGAGGGTCACCGTGATGGCCTCATGCTTTTTAAGACTCTCTCTGAGCCTCTGGAGTTCTTCCTGATCTTTGTCTGCACCCTGAAGAAATCGACAGTTCTTTCCGATGATCTCGTCTTGCCCAAAGCCCGTGAGACTTTCGAAGGATTTGTTGGCATAGACAATCGGACAATCTTCCTGATCGGGATCAGCGAGCGTTACGCCATTGACACAATGATCAAGAATAGCCGTCAGAACTTGGGGGATGATGCCCGTATCTTTTCTAAGGAACAGAGTCATGTCGCAGTTCTCCGAGGGTATGAAGATATTATTGGTTTACTTTCTGGCTAAGCAGTTCATGCAATGTTTCAACGGTGCTCTCAACACCCTCAACCATAGCCGCTCGAATCAACTTAACAAAAGGCCTCATGAATATATCAACCTCCAGGAGCTCAAAGCGGAAGGTCACATGAGTTGTCGAGGCCGCCACCGCATTCATGCAGTAGGTTTGTCGATAGGGTTGATCAAGGCCTTTAAAGGAAAATTGATGGCAGGGTTCACGCTCAGTAATCTCAAACAGCGATGTAATCCGGTCATCGTTTTCAAGCCGGATCTGCCGAAATTTACTGCCCACAGTGACCGGCAACCCATCCAGGGCTTCCAATTCAACCACATCGGGCATCCATTTCTGGTAGTTTCGATGAAACTGATTCGCGATGAAGTCGAACACCTTTTCCTGCTCCACAGCAACGATGGCCGTTGATTCTGCTAACACGGGATCTGACCGATTGACCTTGAGCTTTAAATCCATCATTAAAGGACCTCTGTTGATCGTGAGCAACGTGCAGGACTGCATCGGTGAACAAAAAAGCTTGATTGAATAAAAAAGCGAAGACCTAAGCCTCAATCAGACTTATTACCTCCAAAATTCGGAATGATCTTTAGAATCTTCTTGAAATGGCCTTCAGTTAAAAAGGCAAGACAAAAGAGCTGAAGAAAATTACCCGCCATGATCACATCTAATCCAATCTTTTGCGGAGTCACCTCTTGACGGGTTCCAAACACGCGATCCCACACCGCAAAGACAATGCCGTAATTACTGTCGTGTTCTGAACGCAAGGATGAATGATGCGCTCGATGTAAGAACGGAGTGATAATGAAGCCTGATAGCTTCTCCTCATTGGGAATCATGATATTAGAGTGATGGAACAGAATGAACACCAGCTGAATGGCTTCCATCGCCAATACAATATGCGCATCGACCCCGATCAGAATAACGAACAGACATTTGTAAGGAATCTCGATAAAAAGGTCGAGCACATGGAACCTGAAACCGGTGGTCAAATTGAACGCCTTATCACTGTGATGAACCTTGTGAAAGCGCCAGAGAAAATCGTTATGGTGGTTGATCACATGCCAGAAGTAGATCGCGAGATCATAAAGAAAGAAGGTCATCAGCCACTTGATGGGCCCCTCCTCAACACTGTGCAAAAGACCATGGCCTGAGAACCTTTGGGCAATAAAAAAGAGCGATGTCGCTCTGAGGAGGGTCAGGAAAATGTTGTTGAAGAAAAAAGCCGATAGATTCGTCAGTATGGATTCCCGACTGATCCCACGATCAAATCGTATGTGTGGTCTTTTCTTTTCAAGTGCTAGCAAAATGAAAAATGACAGGAGTGCCACCGTCATAAAAACATTGCCGACCACTTCTGCCGCATACTCGGTGTTCATTTTTTAACCCTAACGATGTCTGTCATTCTTGGTCTTTGAAGATGCGTCAGGTTTTCTCTAGAAAAACCGGGGATTGCATCAAGATTCAGCCATTCACCACATAGGCTCGCTCACTCTTAAACGATGCGACCTTTGAGATGAATCATGTCTTCAGGTGTCCTTGGGAAGTTAAATCTGTCTTTCATAGGGCATTTTACCAAGGCCATCTCCCACATGTGACCTCAAGATCAACCAGAAGTTCTTCAGAAGAAATGTTTTACTGAGCGTTAACCAAGACGGGCCGCCAGGTTCAGATAGACTTGGTTCAACTTCAGGACCTTTTGAGGAAGATCATCAGGGGACCCTGAGTTGTCGAGGACATCGTCCGCTGCCAAAAGACGGGTCTCCCGATTAATTTGGGCCTCAAGCATCTTTTCTACCTCGGAGGATTCAAGCTGTTCTCGCCCCACCACCCGCTGAATTTGGAGTGTTGGATCAACATCAACCACTAACAGCCGATCCACTAAATCCAGCCGTCCCGTCTCGAGGAGAAGGGGCACCACAACCAGCACATAAGGGGCCGATTGCGCTGCGATTTGCTGCTCAATGGCGGCATAGATCTTGGGATGGAGCAAGCGCTCTAGCCACCGACGCTGATGGTCATCGGCAAAGATCTTCTGCCTTAAGACGGTGCGATCGAGCTGGCCGTCTTTCATGACCTCGTCACCAAAATAAGCGGCCACCTCAAGCAGAGCAGGCTGGCCTGGCGCGACCAGTAGACGGGCGATTCTATCGGCATCGATGACCGGGACACCGAGCGCCTCAAAATGGGAGGCCACGGTCGATTTGCCGCTCCCCACCCCACCGGTCAGCCCTACCCGCAGGGGCCTTAAAGCGCCCTTCAAGCGGCGAGCCCCCAATAAAAGTGGGTCAAATCGCCGCCATAAAGGAGAACGATCCAACCGGCGGCGGCAAGAAAAGGCCCAAAGGGGATAGGCTGACCAGAGGCATGGCCACGAAAAACGATAAGGCCAAGCCCATAGACAGAACCCACCACCGAGGACAAGACAATCACTAAAGGGATCGCCTGCCAACCCAACCAAGCGCCGAGCAGTGCCAGCAATTTAAAGTCGCCATACCCCATCCCCTCCTTGCCGGTCAGACACTTAAAAATTTGGTAAACCGACCAAAGGCTCAAGTACCCGGTTGCCGCCCCAAGGATACTGGTTTCACTGTCCACCAGCCCACCACTCATGCTGAACAAAAGACCCAGCCAAAGGACTGGCAGCGTGATACTGTCTGGGAGTATCTGATGCTCAAGATCAATGCAAGCAAGTGCCAGAAGACTATAACTAAGGATCAAGGCCGCGGCGGCGGTCACAGTGACCCCAAAATGGAAGACCACCCCCACCGACAGAAGACCGCTAAGGATTTCCAGCAAAGGGTAACGGAGGGGAATGACTCCATCGCAGCAGGCCGAACGACCGCGGAGGATGAGGTAGCTCAAAACCGGGAGGTTATGCCACGGCTTGATGGGACGCCTGCAGGCGGGACATCTTGAACCTGGGACGACGAGATTGTAGGGCGACTCGGCCTCAGAGGGTTCCCCCTCTTCTTGGCACTCTAACCGCAAGGTTCGCTCCATCATGATCGGCAAACGATGGACGACCACGCTCAGGAAACTGCCCACCACCAACCCAAAGACAAAAGCGCCTCCAAGAATCAACAAAGAATCCATCAGCATAGATGTCGCCTATGATGATTCAACAGCGGAGTCCGATGACAAGGCACGGATTTTGGCCATCTGCGCCTCAAGCTCTGTGAGACTCTGACGAAGATCGTGAAGGCGCTGCGTTTCCTTTTCGACCACCTCTCTCGGGGCTTTCGCCAAAAAAGACGGATCGGAAAGCTTCCCTTCAAGACGCGGCAATTCCTTGCCCAATCGATGCATCTCACGATCGAGCCGAGCGAGCTCCTGATCCTTATCGATCAACCCCGCCATCGGAATCAAAACTTTCATCTCCCCAACCAGTGCAATCGCCGATTCTGGCGCTTCGGTTCCTGATTCAAGCCAGCTGATAGATTCAACCCGACCCACCTTGAGCAGGTAATCAAGACTCAAATCAAGGCAATCACGATCGTCTGATGTCCCCTGATCAAGGATCACAGTCAATGGTTTCCCGGGGGGAATGTTCATTTCGCCCCGAATACGCCGAATCCCAAGAAGAAGTGCCATAACCCAGTCCATCACCTTCTCATGCCGAGGGTCGTTCAAAGACGCATCCACGACCGGATATGGCTGGCACATGATCGTATCGCCCAATATCCCTTGGAGCGGGGCAACCCGCTGCCAGATTTCCTCGGTGATGTAAGGCATCACCGGGTGGGTGAGACGCAGCACGGTTTCAAGAACTTTAACTAGCGTCTGCCGGGTCCCTCGCTGGGCCAGAGGGTCATCAGACTGAAGGCTGACCTTGGCCAATTCAAGATACCAGTCGCAGTATTCATTCCAGATAAACTCATAGAGGCTTCGGGCCGCCAGATCGAAGCGAAATTCCTCGAAAGCCCTCAGGGTTTCGTTGATGGCGTGATTCAGCCGCGAGAGAATCCAGCGATCAGGGAGACTCAAAACACCATCCCCCGGCACCCCAAGGTTAGCGCCCTCGGTATTCATCAACACAAACCGGGCGGCATTCCAAAGTTTATTGCAAAAATTTCGATACCCCTCGACCCGCCCCATGTCGAATTTAATGTCGCGGCCGGTGGAGGCTAAGGATGCAAAAGTAAACCTCAGTGCATCGCAACCATATGGTGCAATCCCCTCCGGAAACTCCTTACGGGTTCTCGCTTCTATCTTCTGGGCCATTTGGGGCTGCATCAGCCCCATGGTGCGTTTTTGGACTAACGCCTCCAGCGAAATACCATCAATGATGTCAAGGGGATCGAGAACGTTCCCCTTGGATTTCGACATTTTCTGCCCTTCCCCATCGCGAACGAGTCCATGGACATAGACCGTCTTGAAAGGAACCTCAGGCGTCCCATCGGGATGCTTCATAAAATGAAGCGTCATCATAATCATCCTTGCGACCCAGAAGAAGATGATGTCAAAGCCTGTCACCAAAACATCGGTCGAATGAAAGGTTCGAAGTTCCGGGGTGGCTTCCGGCCAGCCGAGGGTCGAGAAAGTCCACAGCGCCGAAGAGAACCAGGTATCAAGAACATCCTCATCTTGGCGAAGGCGAACATCAGCACCGAGGCCATGCTGCCTTCTGACCTCTGCCTCATCTCGTCCCACGTAGACCTGATCCTGATCATCGTACCAAGCAGGGATTCGGTGCCCCCACCAGAGTTGTCTTGAGATACACCAGTCCTGGATATCCCGCATCCAGGAGAAATAGAGATTCTCATATGGCTGGGGGACGAAGCGAATCTTGCCACTCTCGACGGCCTCGATGGCCGGCTTTGCCAGCGTCTTGGCGTCGACATACCACTGATCGGTCAACCAAGGCTCGATCACGGCGCCCGAGCGGTCTCCCTTGGGAACCTTGAGGGCATGGGGCTCAATGTGCTCGACGAGACCTAAGGCTTGAAGCGCCTCGACGACCCTTTTTCTTGCTTCGAAGCGATCCAGCCCCTGATAGTTCAAAGGCGCAGGCTCTTCGATCAACGTTTTTGGATCATCAAAATGAAAAACAGCGAACCGAGTGAGGATCTTCGCATCCTTATCAAAGATATTGATCAACGGCAGCTGGTGCCGCTTACCCACCTCGTAGTCGTTGAAATCATGGGCGGGGGTGATCTTAACGCAGCCGGTACCGAAGGCAGGATCGACATATTCATCGGCAATAATCGGAATCTCACGCCCCACCAACGGCAAGCGGATGGTTCTTCCAATCAGGTGCCGATAACGCTCATCGTCCGGGTGAACCGCTACCGCCGTGTCGCCCAGCATAGTCTCCGGGCGCGTTGTTGCGACCACTAAATACCCGCTACCATCGACCAAGGGATAGCGAAAATGCCAGAGACTGCCTTTCTCCTCGCTGTTTTGTACTTCAAGATCTGAGATCGCGGTGTGCAGCACGGGATCCCAGTTGACGAGGCGCTTTCCGCGATAGATCAGGCCCTCTTGGTGAAGACGGACGAAGCATTCCTGGACGGCTGTAGATAAGCCTTGATCCATGGTGAAGCGTTCCCGGGACCAATCCACCGAGGAGCCCAGCCTTCTGAGCTGTCGGGTAATGTTGCCACCGGACTCCCCCTTCCACGCCCAGACCTTATCAAGAAACTTCTCGCGGCCGAGGTCATGACGGGTCACCCCCTCCCCGGCCAGTTGACGTTCAACGACCATTTGGGTTGCGATACCTGCGTGGTCGGTGCCCACCTGCCAGAGCGTGTTATGCCCCTGCATCCGGCGGAAACGCACCAAGGTGTCCATGAGGGTGTTGTTGAACCCATGGCCCATATGAAGGCTGCCGGTCACATTGGGGGGGGGGATCATGATAGAGAATGGGATCCCCTCGCCGGAGGGGGCGAAGTACCCCGCCGCTTCCCAATATTGGTACCAGCGTTGCTCGATCGCGTTGGGTTCGTAAGTCTTGTCCATAGCATTTCAAACGTAAACCGTTCCTTTAAGGAACGGCAGATGGAGTGGCAGAGAAGCCTTCATGATCCTTGATCAGGCCTTCTCCAAAGCATGCGTCTTGATCTCAAGACTCCCAAGCTGATAGATCTTGTAGCGCTCGCGACCGGCCTTTTTTGTGGCCTCATCCTGATCCACCAACTCGGCAACACGGCGAAATCGCTCATAACCCGTCGGAACGACTACCGCGAGATTGACCAGAACGTCTCGTGCATCGCCCTCCATCTCGCCATGACCTATGACGACGGGCACATCCTCATTTGATGGCCCAGCCATCTCATGCGGCACAAAACTTCCCTGACGAAAGGTCCACAGAAGATCGTCGATGACTCGTGATTCTTCCTCGTCTTGGGTCCTGATGTAAAGGGTAAGCCCTTGCCGATAGGCTTTCTCAACCAGTTTACAAGCCGTTACTCTCCGGCTCTTTGGGTCCTCGCTCGGAAGAATGTAAAAATCAACCCAGTCGGTCATGCAGCGCGGTCCATCAGATACTGGACAAGGAGAGGCACAGGACGCCCGGTGGCGCCCTTGTCGGCACCGGTTTTCCAGGCGGTTCCGGCAACGTCAAGGTGCGCCCAGGGGAAGTCTTTGGTAAACCTTGAAAGAAAAGAGGCGGCCGTCACGCTGCCACCATCGGGCCCACCTATATTGGCGAGGTCAGCGAAATTCGACTTGAGCTGATCCTGATACTCCTCCCAAAGAGGCATCCGCCAGACCCGGTCGAGGGCCTTATCCGCCGCAACCGTTATCGCGGCAGCAAGATCTTCATTATTGCTCCAGAGACCGCTCGGATGACGACCTAAGGCCACAATGCAAGCGCCCGTGAGTGTCGCCACATCAATGACGGCTTGAGGCTCATAGCGCTTAGCAAAGGTCAGCGCATCACAGAGGAGCAGCCGACCTTCAGCATCGGTATTGAGAATTTCGATAGTCAGTCCCGCCATGCTCTTAACAATGTCTCCAGGCTTATTGGCAGACCCTGATGGAAGATTTTCAGAAGCGGGCACCAAACCGACGACATTGATCGGCAGCTCCATCTCAGCGACCGCGGCTAGCGCGCCTATGACGCTCGCTCCGCCGCACATGTCGTACTTCATTTCATCCATGCTGGCAGCAGGCTTAATAGAAATCCCACCGGCATCAAAGGTCAACCCCTTCCCGACGAGGACATAGGGCTTGGTTTTAGCGGACGTACCGGTATATTCCATGACGATCATTCGAGCAGGCTCGACGCTGCCTTTGGACACGGAGAGAAAGGCACCCATTCCGAGAGCTTCAAGGTCCCGCTCGTCAAGAATCTTGGTTTTGAGCTTTTTACTCCGCTTGCCGATTTTTTCGGCCTGATCGGCCAAGTAAGTGGGCGTGCAGACATTCCCCGGAAGATTGGCCAGTTCCTTGGCGATATGAACGCCCAGGCTAATCGCTTCAGCCTGCTGAATGGCTTTTTCAGCAGCGCTAATGGATTTAGCCCCATGAACCAGGAAATCGACTTTGTTGATCTTGGGCGCCGGGGCCAAAGGCTCGGTCTTCAGCTCAGTAAACCGATAGAGACTGGAATCAAGGACCTCAACAAACTGGCGGATGTTATGGCTCAGCGTTTGCCCCTCAACTTCTGCCTCATGCAAAGCACTGAAAGCGTGCTTCGCGTGGGTCGCTTTGAGCGCCCGCGCTGCCGCATGGAGCGCCGCTCGATAGGATTTAGGCGTTAATTCGCCGGCCTTCCCAAGACCCACCAAAATCACCCGTTCAATGGCTTGATCACCCGTGTGATTGACGATCAGCAGGTCACCCACCTTCCCCTCAATATCATCCCGTTTCAACAGCGATTCGAGAAGGCCTTGCAGGCGACCATCCAGCAAAGAAGCGGTGGGTGTCAGCTTTCGCTTTTGATAAACACCCACCAGGACGCACGCTGAGTCGAGCGACTCGACCTGTTCAGACTTTGCCTTGTATTCCATCGTAATGTCTCCTTTTTTTCCCATGCCAGCAGCGCTTCATCCGAAAGAGGGTTCTGGTCCGATCAGTGACGGCATTCAAAATTATGCCACAGCTCGTCTTTTGGACCTGCGTCCTTTCGGCCATTGAGGCATGTTTCCTCTTTGGAGCCAGCGCCTAAGGCCACCGATTACCATCGCCTTTTTTCGAAAATCCTGGATTATTAGAGTATGGTTTCCACTTCAAGAGAACGCCGGTGATGACTCCAATCTATCCCCTCAATGCCAGAACACCTTGTGATGAAGACCACCCTTGAAATCCTCCAAGCGATCGAAGATTTCAGGAGCGCTCGATTACGATGAAAAGACGATATGATCAGGAAGATGCCATCCCAGACCATCAACCCAAAGGAGAGAACAGCATGACCGACCGCGCCATCGCGATCATTCTCAGTAGCTTCATCACTATCCCAAGCATGGCGAGTGACACTTACACGATTGATCCAGCCCACACCCTGCCAGTGTTTGAGGTCAGCCATCTTGGCTTTTCCACGCAACGGGGGCGCTTCAATCAAACCAGCGGCAAAATCACCCTCGACCTTCAAAAGAAAAGCGGTCACGTCAGCTTGACCATTGCCGCGGAGTCCATCGATATGGGGCTTGCCAAATGGAACGAACATCTCAAATCCGATGCTTTTTTCAACACGGCAACATTTCCAGACATCATCTTCAAATCGGACCATTTTGAATTCGCGGGAGAAAAGTTGGTCGCCGCCCAAGGGACACTCACCTTACTCGGGGTGACACAGCCCATCCGGCTTGACATCAAAGGCTTTACCTGTGGAACCAATCCCTTTGTCAAAAAGGATCTCTGCGCCGCTGACATCGAAACCCACCTCAAACGCTCGGCATTTGGTATGAACCGCTATCTCCCAGGGATCGGCGATGATATTCATGTCTTGGTCCCGGTGGAAGCCTTTAAGGATTGATGCTGAACTGACGCGCGGTGCTTTAAGCCCTTTCAAGATCCTTGATGGTAAAATGGACCGCTGGCCTTCATCACCGACAAAAGGCGCAGCCCCCCACTTCAAACGGTAACCCCGACTTCATGAGCGAAAACCCAACCCGCCCTCAACAGCGGTTCAAACGCTCGATCATCACCGTGGTCGATCGCATGGTCTCGCTTGAACTAGCAAAGACCCTGCTATCCATTCTGATGGTGCTGGTCATCATCATTGTGAGCCGCAAATTCCTTGGCATCCTGACCAAGGCCATCGAGGGGGAGGTCGCCACTGAAACCGTTTTTTCCCTGCTGGGCCTAAAGTCGCTGACCGCTCTCGCCATGCTGATTCCCCCCTCCGTGTTTCTGGCAGTCCTTATCGTCCTAGGCCGCATGTACCGGGATCACGAAATGTCCGTTTTGGCTTCAGCCGGTATCGGCACCAAACGCCTTTATCTCAGCATGGCTTGGGTCATCATCCCCGTCTTTGTGCTGGCCTCCTATATGGCGCTCGAAGTGATGCCCTGGAGTGAGCGGCAAAGCCAGGAACTGATCAACCATGATGTTGAGACCCATGACCTTCGCGGCATCAAGGCTGGGCGCTTCAATGAATTTAAATCCGGTAACGTCGTTCTCTATGCAGAATCCATGGACGAAAACCAGAACATGATGAACATTTTTGTCCAAAGTCGACAAAATGAATCCACCGGGGTCGTGATCGCCGACTACGGCCGGCTACAAAAAGTCGAAAATGGCGATAACTTCGTCATCTTGAAAGATGGACGCCGCTATCAGGGGACTCCGGGCGAAGCTAATTACGTGATCAGCGAATTTGATGAATATGGCGTCCGTATCTCGGGTCCCGAAGAGGCCTCTGACACCCTGAAGCGAGAAGCCACACCCAGCATGACGCTCTTGGATGGCGGCACGCCGAAAGAACTGGCCGAGCTTCAAAAACGCATCGCCATTCCGCTCGGGGTCTTCGCTTTGACGCTGCTTGCGGTTCCCTTGGCACGGCTGTCCCCACGACAAGGCCCTTTTGGCAGCATCTTCACTGCCTTCATCATCTACATTGTCTATGAGAATGTGCAGAAAGTGTCACAAGGCATGCTGATGGCGGAAAAGATCAAGCCTTGGGTAAGTTACTCCACTATTTACGGGCTTTTGATCCTCATGACCCTCGGGCTTTTCCTTAAAAATCTCGGGCCCCGCTGGATTCGTCATCGCTTATTCCGGAGACCGGCGTGATTCGTCAACTAGATTGGTATATCGCCAAAGAAGTGATCAAGGGAGCCTTGGTGGCCATTGTGGTTCTCTTAACCCTTTTGACCTTCTTCAGTTTTGCTGACGAACTGGGAGACATGGGGAAAGGGGCTTACGGGATGAATCAGATTTTCAAGTACCTCGCCCTGACGCTGCCCCGTAATTTCTATGAACTCCTGGCACCGGCCGCACTGGTGGGCAGTCTCGTCACCCTCGGGGGGCTCGCTAACAACCGAGAGCTGGTGGCCATGCAAGCGGCTGGGGTGTCCAAAATCAGAATCACCGGGGCCGTGCTGCTTGGAGGGCTGGTCCTGCTTGCCTTGTCCATTTTTATCGGCGAATTGATTGCCCCCCCTTCAGAGCGTGCCGCCCAAAACCTCAAATCCATCGCGCAGACCGATCAGGTGACCTCAAGATCAGCCTATGGATTCTGGGTCCGCGATGGCAATGTTTTCATCAATATCCGCTCTATTTTTGCGATGGAAACCATCGGCCGTATCAATATCTATGACGTCGGCACAGATCGAAAGCTGACCAAGGCTACTTTTGCGAAACAGGCCATCCATGACGGGAGCCGCTGGAATCTCAAAGATATCCGCAGCAGCACCATCACGGAAAATAAGATCACCACGAATCAACAGGCCTCCGCCGACTGGTCATCCGTTCTGGCACCCGACCTCCTTAATGCCTTTATGATTCGCCCGGAAAATCTCTCAGCGGTCGAATTGCTCCATTACATGGAATATCTCAAAGATAATGGCCAGGCTTCACGGATTGTAGAGCAGGCCTTCTGGGGACGACTGATCAACCCACTGGTGACCCTGGTCATGCTGATGGTCGCGGTTCCCTTTGTGATGACTGTTCGCCGGGAGGTGGGCACCGGACAACGCGTCGTCGCTGGGGTTGTCATTGGCCTCGGCTTCCACCTCTTTGACAAGATGTTTGGCCATCTGGGTTTGGTCTACGAACTCAATCCGCTGTTTTCGGTCTCCTTCCCGATGCTGCTCGCCCTCACCGCTGTTTCTATCGTCATGTGGCGCTTCAGCAAATCCTGAGGCAACAGCGCGTTGCCTCGCTGTCGGTCTTTGGGACCTCTCGTTGACTGATTTTGCTATCATAGAAGGCCTATGAGCCCCTTTCTCCACCATGGCCTTAATTGAAACGCCCCTCTGCGATTTTGGAGCCCCCGCGATCGATTTTTTGCTCCCGGGCGTGGACGGCCGTGTTTTAACACTCGCTGACTGCAAAGGACCCCAAGGCCTTCTGGTGATGTTCATCTCGAACCACTGCCCCTACGTTAAGGCCATCCAAGACAAACTCGTTCGTGACACCCGCGATCTTCATCGCCTCGGCGTCCATACCGTAGCCATCATGTCGAACGACACCCAGGATTACCCCGAGGACAGTTTTGAGAACATGCAGCGCATCGCTCTCGAAAAGGGCTACGACTTTCCCTATCTCCTCGACGATACTCAAAATGTCGCTAAGGCCTATGGTGCCGTCTGTACGCCCGATTTTTTTGGTTATAACAGGGCCCTTGAACTCCAGTACCGGGGCCGAATCGATGCCAGCGGGCGCCAACCCGCGACAGCGGAGTCCCCGCGCGAACTATTCGAGGCCATGCGGCTGGTGAGCCTTACCGGCGAAGGACCCCGCCAGCAGTTTCCGAGCATGGGCTGCTCCATCAAATGGCGAACCCATTCATTCAACACACCAACCAGGAACCACCCATGAGCTTCAAGCGCCTGACTGAACTTGACCTTACCGGCAAACGCGTGCTTATTCGCGCCGATCTAAACGTCCCGGTCAAGGACGGTGTGGTCACCAGCGATACCCGTATTCGCGCCACCATCGCAACCATTCAACACTGCCTCAAAGCCGGCGCCAAGGTCATGGTGATGTCGCACCTCGGACGCCCCACCGAGGGTGAATTTCAGGAAGAATTCTCCATGAAGCCGGTCGCGGATCGTCTTGGAAGCCTCCTCGGCCTGCCGGTTCGGCTGGTCAAGGACTGGCTGGAAGGCATCGAGGTGACACCGGGTGAGGTGGTTCTTTGTGAGAATGTCCGCTTCAACCAGGGTGAAAAGAAAGACAGCGAAGAATTGGCCGCCAAGATGGCCAAACTCTGCGACGTCTTTGTGATGGATGCTTTTGGTACCGCCCATCGCGCCGAAGCCTCAACCCATGGTGTGGGTCAGAAGGCGCCGATCGCTTGCGCTGGACTCCTGTTGGCGGGGGAACTGGACGCTCTTTCGAAGGCACTCAAAAGCCCTGCCCGCCCGATGCTGGCGATTGTGGGTGGCTCCAAGGTTTCAGGTAAGCTCGAAGTTCTCGAATCCCTATCGGAGCTTTGTGACCAGCTCATCGTAGGGGGCGGCATAGCCAACACCTTCATCGCTGCCGCAGGTTTCGAGGTCGGCAAATCACTCTATGAAGCCGATCTGATCCCAGAGGCCATCCGACTCATGGAGAAAGCCAAGGCCCGGGGTGGCGAGATTCCGGTCCCCACCGATGTGGTTACCGCGAAGGAATTCTCTGAATCGGCCGTTGCGACCGTCAAGCGGGTCAGTGAGGTGACTGCAGACGACCTGATTCTCGATATAGGGCCTGAAACGGCAGCCCGCTATGCTGAGATCATAAGGTCTGCAGGAACCATCGTGTGGAATGGCCCCGTGGGCGTGTTTGAAATCGAACAGTTCAGCCAAGGGACGAAGACGGTAGCAAAAGCCGTGGCCGATAGTGATGGCTTCTCGATTGCAGGAGGCGGTGACACCCTGGCCGCGATTGAGAAATACGATATCGAGGACAAGGTCTCTTATACCTCGACAGGGGGCGGTGCTTTCCTTGAGTTTCTTGAAGGCAAGAAACTTCCGGCCGTTGTGATGCTGGAATCCCGCGCCAGTTAAGGCTCAAGGGGCCCTAAGGCCCCGCCATAGGTGGACTTCTGAGACTCCAAAACAGGGGGCTCAGGAGCCGACTGGCTGTACAAGATGGACGGTTTGGAGTAAAACCAAACAAATAGATCATCCATTCACTTATTTTAAAGATCCCTGACATGGCAAGAGTTACGGTAGAAGATTGTCTCGATAATGTCGATAACCGGTTCCAGCTGGTGCTGGTCGCTGCAAAACGTGCGCGTCAACTGTCCATTCACCCCGAAGATTCGAAGGTTCCTTGGGAAAATGACAAATCGACGGTGGTGGCGCTTCGTGAAATCGCCGCCGGCGATATTACGCGCGACTATCTGAATGTCCCCGTGAAGCAGGACCGCTTCCCCTTGGCCCGCCCACCGCTGCCAACGCCGGGTCCTGACCTCGATGATGAGGACTTCGACTGAGGGTTCATCTTTCCAAAAGGTAGCGCCTACCCCCAACGACCCAAGACCTACCATGATGCTTGCGGTAACCGAGGCGGTTGAGCTACCGCAGGAAAAGCTGATTAGACGACTGTGTAAGGTGCTGTCGTCTTATCTCGATGCCGACCAAATCGCCGAGGTCATCAGAGCTTACGATCTTGCCCATGAAGCGCACGAGGGGCAGGTTCGACTGACCGGCGAACCCTACATCTGCCATCCCCTCTCGGTCGCCCTCCTGTTAGCCGATATGCGCATGGACATGCGCGGGATCATGGCGGCGATCATGCACGATGTCATTGAAGACACGGGCGTCGACAAACAACGACTGATTGATGAATTTGGTGAGGAAGTCGCCGAACTGGTTGATGGCGTCACCAAACTTGGCAGAATAAACAGCACATCTCGGGCAGAAGCCCAGGCGCAGAACGTCCGAAAAATGTTTTTGGCGATGGTCAAAGACCTGCGGGTGATCATGGTTAAACTCGCCGATCGTCTTCATAACATGCGAACTCTCGAAACGATGGCGAGCCACAAGCGCCGCCGTATCGCCTCTGAAACCCTTGACATCTACGCGCCCATTGCCAACCGTTTGGGAATGCATGAGATGCGCCTCGAACTGGAGGATCTCGGCTTTGCGGCGATGTATCCCACCAGAGCCCGCATCCTAGCGCAGTCGGTTAAAAAGGCGCGCGGCAACCGCAAAGAGGTGGTGTCCAGCATTGAATCAAGCATCCTCAAGCGGCTCGCCGATGCTGGCCTTGATCACTGTGAGGTGATCGGACGCGAAAAGCACCTTTACAGCCTCTATCAGAAGATGGTCCGAAAACGCCGCCCTTTTGCCGAGGTCTTCGACGTCTATGCCTTTCGGATCATTGGAGAAAACGTCGATGATTGCTATCGGGGCTTGGGTATCGTGCACAATCTTTACAAGCCGATTCCGGGACGTTTCAAGGACTATATTGCAGTCCCCAAGGCCAACGGCTATCAGTCCCTCCACACGGTCCTCGCAGGCCCTTTTGGGCAGCCACTCGAGATTCAGGTCCGGACCCGCGCCATGCATCATTTGGCAGAAGCCGGCATTGCCGCTCATTGGCTTTACAAGAGCGAAAAGGAACTAGCCCCTTACAGTCAGGCAAGGGCGCATGAGTGGCTGCAGGATCTGCTTGAAATTCAGCAAAGCGCAGGGGACTCGCTTGAGTTTCTGGATAATCTTAAGGTGGATCTTTTCCAGCGGGAAGTCTATGTCTTCACCCCGCGAGGACAGATCATCAAGCTTCCACGGGATACCACCGTGGTTGACTTTGCCTATGCCGTTCATACCCATGTCGGCAATACGTGCGTTTCCGCTCGGGTTGACCGTCAGCTGGCCCCCCTCCAGACGGTTCTTCAGAACGGTCAGACGGTAGAAATCATTACAGCGCCATGGGCCCGGCCGAACCCCCTCTGGCTCAGCTTCGTGGTGACCGCGAAAGCCCGTGCGGCCATTCGCAACCATCTCAGACACTTTAAAGTGAAAGAAGGCATCGCGCTGGGCTTAAGACTCCTCGAAAAGGAAGTGGATGATCTGGGGTTTCGGTATGAAGACATTTCACAAACCCAGTTCAAAGCGCTTCTCAAGGCCCTCGACATCCCAAGCCTTGACGACCTTCTGGAAGATATCGGTTTCGGCAATCGCCTACCGATGCTCGTCGCACGCCAACTGATAGCGGTCGGCGACCACAAGGATGGCGGCACCAGCTTATCAACCTTGCCGACCATCACACCATTGATTATCAAGGGCACCGAGGGCATGGTGGTCAACCTTGCCAAGTGTTGTCGTCCGATTCCAGGTGACCCCATCATCGGCTTCTTCAATCCCGGTAAGGGCCTGGTGATCCACCTGACCGAATGCAAAAACATTGAAGAACTCCGAAAGCGTCAGGTCAACTGGATCGATGTGCAATGGGATAAGCAGGCGACTGGGGAGTTCCCTGCTCTGATCCGACTGGAACTCATGAATCAAGTCGGCACTCTCGCCAAGGTTGCCTCGACCATTTCACGCATGCGGGCCAACATCGAGAATGTCCAGATCGTCAATCAGGACAGTCAACTCTCGGTTGACTTCATTACCCTGATGGTTCGTGACCGAAATCATCTGGCCAATGTCGTTCGAGAACTAAGAAAGCTCACCATCGTTCTCAAAATATCAAGGGTTAAATCAGAGCTTCGAAAGAAAACGGGCCATGACTAAAATAATCATCTCAACGCCTTCGGCACCCGCAGCGATCGGCACCTACTCCCAAGCCGTCAGGGTTCAAAACACGGTCTATCTGTCAGGCCAGATCCCCCTAGACCCCATCACCATGACACTGGTCGAAGGCGGCATCGAGGCGGAGATTCGGCAGGTATTCAATAACCTCAAAGAGGTCTCAAGGGCCGCGGGGGGCGAACTGTCTGATATCGTCAAGCTCAACGTTTTCCTGACCGACCTCAGCCATTTTCAACGCCTGAATGACATTATGGGGGAATACTTTTCTCCTCCCTACCCTGCGCGGGCGGCCATTGGCGTTCAATCGCTACCGCGCGGTGCAGGGGTTGAGATGGACGGCATTCTGGTCCTTGAGGGCTGACTCTTAGGGGTCCCGTGAAAAACTCAGGTCCAACCCACGCGCAGCGTTCCATCGCCAGCCTCAAGGGCGTCGGAGCACAAACGCTCAAAAAATTGGAGCGCCTCGGTCTTCAATCGATTGAGGACCTTTTGTTTCACCTGCCTTACCGCTATGAGGACCGGACCCGCCTGATTTCGCTGGCGAATATCAGAGTGGGCGATCATGCCCTGGTGACCGGCCAGATTGATTCAGTCCACATGACCCAGGGACATCGGCGGACCTTGGTCCTTCGGATCAGCGATGGGTCGGGCCAGTTGTTTCTCCGGTTTTTTCATCACACTCAGGAACAGCGACGCGTTCTGATCGAGGGCCAAAGGCTTCAGTGCTTCGGTGAAGTCCGCCTCGGTTTTCAGGGGCTTGAACTCCATCATCCTGACCTGACGCTTCTAGCCCCAGGCAAAGTCTCCGAACCTGAGGCCTACCTGACCCCGATCTACCCCCTGACCGAGGGTCTTCACCAGAAAAGCCTCAGGAAGCTGATCGGCCAAGCCCTCACCACCGCGCTTGACGATCTCATCGACTGGCTGCCTGAAGAATCGTTGGATGCCGGAACAGCCCTGCCCTTAAAAAAAGCGCTTCAACAACTGCATGCGCCCACAGCAGGAACCCCCCCCGATTCCAGCGCCATGGCCATGGCGCGAGAGCGGCTGGTCTTTGAGGAGTTATTAGCGCATCACC
>QYQA01000115.1 GCA_007280285.1 Methylococcus sp.
CATCCCCCCTTCCCGCGCATGCTTGAGGGGCCTCAACACGGCGTCAGCAAATCCCCGCCATTCGGGAACGGTTCGTTGCCAGTTAAGGGGGTCGAGCGTCCCAAACGAACGGGTCAGGATCCGCGCAGTGAGACGTTCCCGGCGGAGCGACTTGATCTCACTGAGGACCCGCGACAGCCGTGATAGGAGAAGATCACCTTCCTTAGCGCCTGCATCCTGGGCGGCCATCTGGTCCTGAAGCGCTTTGCGTCGACTCAAAAGGCGGGGCGCTTCTGGGGCCTCACCGTCCTTCGGCGCGGGACCTAAGGCATCAAGATCATGGTCGATCAGCTCGGCCCGCTCCAAGGCCCTATCCCGCATCTCCCGAAGGCGGCTATCGAGGAGAAGAAGATGGTCGCGAAGGGCCACCGCGTCTTCATCATCAAGATCGCCGGTCTTGAGCTGCGCTTCCGCATCGTCGAGCTGTTGCTGCCATTCCTTGATCGGCGGGCGCTGAAAATCCTTGGTGTCCAACGCCCACAAAGGATGCGTGGTCAAGAAGAGGAGCCAAAGCCAAAAGACGCGCAACAAGGACATCATAGGTAACCACGGTTAGATGTTGATTCAATCATCGAAATGAGGGTCCTCGAACCAGCGGTAAAGGGTCGGCATCAACACGAGGGTCAACAGCGTCGAGGTCACCAGACCCCCGATCACAACGATTGCCAACGGTCGCTGCACCTCGGATCCTGGACCTGTGGCGAAGAGGAAAGGGATCAAGCCCAAAAGAGCAACCGTTGCCGTCATCATGACGGGGCGAAAGCGCTCAAGACACCCCTTCCGGACCGACGTCTCAACATTGATACCCAAGATCCTATGGCTACGAATCGAGGTCATCAAAACCACACCGTTTAAAACGGCGATACCCCAGAGGGTGATAAAACCAACGGAGGCTGGCACCGAAAGATATTCGCCGCTGAGGAAAAGCGAAAGAACGCCGCCGATAGAGGCAAAGGGCAACATCACAATGATGAGGGCGGCGGTCCTCAGCGACTGGAACAGGATGAACAGGAGGAAATAGACCGCGAGGAGGGTTAACGGGATGATGACCGAGAGCCGTTTCGTCGCCCGCTCCAAATTTTCATACTGACCCCCCCACTTTAAATACATCCCCTCGGGAAGATCGACCGCCTTCGCCACCGCCGACTGAAGTTCTGTCACGAAACCGCCAAGATCGCGTCCATTGACATTGGCTCCAATCACCAACCGCCGCTTTCCCATTTCACGGCTAATCTGAGCAGGGCCATCGAGAAGACGAATCTCTGCAAGATCCTGAAGGCGCACCAGGGCGCCATTCGGTGATTTAAGGAGAATCTGGCCGATGGCCTCGGGGCTACTACGGAACGACTCCGGGAATCGAACGACCGCCGAGAACCGTCGCTCCCCTTCATAAATGGTCGTACTGACCTTGCCGCCTATGGCGGTCTCAATCACCTCGTTGATATCGGCCACATTAATCCCGTGTCGCGCGATGGCCCCGCGATCAATATCGATGGTCAGGTATTCCTGCCCGGTCAACCGCTCAACCCGAACATCCGAGGCGCCCTTGATGGTGTTGAGGACTCTGATCATCTGATCCGCGGTCTCCTTGAGGCGCTGAAGGTCATCACCAAAGACCTTGACCGCGATATCGGAGCGGACACCGGTCACCATTTCATCAACCCGATCTGAAATCGGTTGGGCCATCACCACCTGGATGCCGGGAATCACACTCAGGGCCTCTCGAATGGCCGCCATGACCCGCTTTTGATCCCATCCCGCTGGCATTTGATCTCTTGATTTCAGCGTCGCGATCGGCGTTGATTCATGTTCTGGCTGAGGATCCGTTGGGCTCTCGCTCCTACCGAGCTGGGAGACCACCCGATCGACGCCAGGGACCCCCAACACCAATCGCATGGCCTCCGATTCAAGATCAATCGACTCCTGTAGCGACATACTAGGCACCCGGTTAATCCCAGGAACGATGGTGCCCTCCATCATTTCAGGGACAAAAGCGCTCCCGAGAAAAGGCAGCAGGGCCAAGGCTCCCAAAAGACCCCCAAAGGCCAATCCCAGCACGTTGAAGGGGGCCCGATAGGCCCTCTCCAAAAGGCCCTGATAGGGCGCTTTCATCACCCGAATGACCCAGGTATCTTGTTCATGCCCGCCCTTCAAGAGATAGGAACAAAGGACCGGGGACAGGGTCAGGGATACGATAAGGGAGATAAACAAGGCGATCGCGATGGTGTAGGCCAGGGGCGCAAAGAGCTTGCCCTCAATCCCTTCAAGGGTCATCAGCGGGAGGAACACGAGGCCAATGATGCCGACACCAAAGAGGACCGGCGTCCCGACTTCGCGGGTTGACCTAAGGAGCGTGCGGCCTCGGCTGCTGGCATCCACCGATCCGATCTCGCCAAGATGGCTGAACGCATTCTCGACCACCACGACAGAGCCATCAACCATCATCCCGATGGCGATCGCAAGGCCGCCAAGCGACATCAGATTGGCCGAAAGATGGAGTTGATTCATGATCAAGAAGGTGGCGAGAGGGGTGATGACCAAGGTCGCCACGACAATCAAGCTGGACCTTAAATCCCCGAGAAAGACAAGAAGCACCAAGACGACCAAAGCGATACCCTCAAGGAGCACCTTGGCCACGGTCCAGATGGCGGCATCCACGAGGGTGGACCGGTCATAAAAAGGGACGATCTGGAGGCCGCCGGGAAGAAGACCCTGTTGGTTGATCTCAGCGACCCGAGCTTTGATGCCGCTGACGATCTCTTTGGCGTTGCCGCCTCGAAACATAAGAACGATGCCGCCGACCGACTCGGTGACCCCATTGGTAATCACCGCCCCGGAACGGCCCGCGGTCCCGACCCTGACCTCGGCGACATCGTGAATATGAACAGGAATCCCGTCGGACTCTTTAAGAACAATGCCGCCGATATCCTCGACGGTCTCAATAAGCCCTACCCCCCGGATGAGGTACTGCTCATCATAGTGTGGGAGCTTACCGCCGCCGCTGTTGGCATTATTAAGCGCCAGCGCCTCATAAACATCGTGCAGCGACAAGCCATAGTGTCTCAGTCGGTCCGGGTCAGGTTCCACCTGATACTGGCGCTCAAACCCGCCAATGGAATTGATTTCGGCCACCCCTAAAACGCCCCTCAAGAGGGGACGCAGCACCCAATCTTGAATGGTGCGACGTTCGGTGAGGTCGTCCACTGACAGCGGCTTGTCGCCGTCATCGGCGCGCTCCAAAGTGTATTGATAGACCTCCCCAAGACCTGAGGACACGGGCCCTAAAACCGGCGTGACATCGGAAGGAAGCTGAGCCCCAGCTTCGATCAGCCGCTCAAGGACCCGCTGCCGCGCAAAATAAATATCGGTTTGGTCGTTAAAGACCAGAACGATCTGTGACAACGCATTGCGATTGACCGAGCGCATGTCTACAAGACCTGGAAGACCTGTCATTGCAATTTCAAGAGGAACCGTGACGAACCGCTCCACTTCTTCAGGCGAGCGCCCCGGCGCCTCAGCGGCCACTTGAACCTGAACATTCGTCACATCGGGAAAAGCATCCACCGACAACTGCCTCAGACCCATCAAGCCCGCAAAGACGAGGACCAGTGAAGCGATCAGAACCAGGAGGCGTTGATTGAGTGCGGTGCGCACCAAGTGTTCAATCATGGCTTACTCGAGATCTTTCAAGTTCCGGACATTGTTGAGGTGAAACGCACCATCAACCACGATCACATCGCCGGTAATAAGGCCCTCCAGCACCTGGCGGCGCCCGGCGCGCGTCTCACCTAACCGCACCGCTCTAAGGGCCACCCGATCCTTGGCGTCTTGCACAAAGACCTGATCGTGGTCTTCCACCCGAAGGACCGCCTGCGCCGGAATAGTGAGCGCGCTGTCACTCGTTCTCGTGATCATCATGTCGGCCAACATTTCAGGCTTGAGACGCCGATGGCTGTTATCCACCGCCATTCGAACCGTCACGGTCCTGGTTTCAGGCTTCACGGTATCCGCCACAAAGACGATCTGGCCGATGAAGAGTTCGTTGGGCAAGGCAGGAATGCGGGCCTCAACCTGGCTTCCGACCTGGACCAGATGGGCATCAAGCTCCGGGGCCTCGGCCGCAATCCAGACCGAGGATAAGTCCGCGACGGTAAAGAGTTCGTCGGATATTTCAACGATTTGCCCTACCGAAATCTTCCGCTCAATAACCGTCCCGCTGATCGTCGTCGTCAACAGCGTGGTTGAATCAATATGGCCATGTTGCTGGAGCTTTAGGATCGCCTCCGGTGACATGCCCATCACGCCCAATTGATCCGACAACGCGTGAATCTCCACCTCCGCCTCATCAAAAGCGGCCTCTCGCTCACGGAGCGTCACCTCACTGATAATGCCCTCTCGATACAGTCGCCTGGCCCTTTCAGCGGTAAGCCGTTGAAGACCTAATTGCGTTTCAGCCTTGAGATAATCGGCTTGGGCATGACTCAATTCGGTACTGTTGAGACTTGCAAGGACATCCCCCTTCTTGACCTGACGGCCCGTAACCGCCCGTACCTCGACAACCCGGCCACTGATGCTGGGTCCAATGCGAGCAACCCGATGTTCATTGAGGGTCACCCGCCCCGGCAGTCGAATCACTTCACTGTGGGGTGTCATACCGATCGTTTCAAAGCTGATTCTGCTTAAAAGCTCTGGGGTTAATGTGACCGTCAGCTGAGGCTCTGAGGCCTGCGTGATGAGTGACAGCCCCGTGAGAAGAAAACCTAAAAGACCCGCTCGGATGAAGCCAAGTCGTTGGTTGATGATCTGAGGTGTCGTCGTCATAGGTTCCATCATAAAATGCCCAAGGTCTCCCAAAGGGCGTCGACCCGATCCTTAACCCCTTGATCCATGACGATGGGTATGCCCCACTCGCGCTGGGTTTCTCCTGGCCATTTGTTGGTGGCATCGAGGCCTGCTTTAGAACCTAATCCTGAAACAGGGGATGCAAAATCCAGGTAGTCGATCGGGGTATTCTCAATCAGGGTGATATCACGAGCAGGGTCCATCCGGGTGGTGATGGCCCAAATCACATCCTTCCAGTTTCGAGCATCGATATCATCATCCACCACAATGACAAATTTGGTGTACATAAACTGACGAAGAAAACCCCAAACCCCGACCATCACCCGCTTGGCGTGTCCCGGGTACTGTTTCTTCATGCTGACCACGGCCAAGCGATAGGAGCAACCCTCAGGCGGCAGGTAAAAATCGATGATTTCCGGAAACTGCCGCTGGAGGATGGGGACGAACACCTCATTAAGGGCGACGCCAAGGATCGCCGGTTCATCGGGCGGGCGGCCGGTATAGGTGCTGTGATAGATCGGATCGCAGCGTTGGGTGATCCGCTCGATCGTAAAGACCGGAAAATCATCGACTTCGTTGTAATAACCTGTGTGATCACCAAAAGGACCCTCCGGCGCCGTGTCGCCAGGATAGAGAAAGCCCTCAAGAACAATCTCCGCACGGGCGGGAACTTGAAGATCCGAGGTCAGGCATTTTGCGACCTCCGTCTTGGAGCCCCTCAGGAGCCCTGCGAAGGCGTATTCCGACAGCGCGTCAGGAACCGGCGTCACCGCACCCAAAATCGTCGCAGGATCAGCACCTAATGCGACGGCGACCGGAAACGGCTGACCGGGATTCGCTGCCTGCCAATCCCGATAATCAAGGGCGCCCCCCCGGTGGGCCAACCAGCGCATGATGGTCTTGTTGGGGCCGATCACCTGTTGGCGATAAATGCCGAGATTCTGACGCTCCTTGTGAGGCCCCTTGGTAATCACCAGCGCCCAGGTGATGAGTGGGGCCGCGTCCCCCGGCCAGCACGTCTGGATCGGGTAGCGGCCAAGATCGATGTCAGCGCCCTCATAAACGATTTCCTGACAGGGAGGATGACGGACGACCTTGGCCGGCATGTTGAGCACCTGACGGAACATCGGTAGCTTGTCAAAAAGGTCACGAAAGCCCTTGGGTGGCTCGGGCTCTTTGAGAAAAGCCAAGAGGCGGCCGACCTCTCTCAAGGCCTCTACGGATTCCTGACCCATCCCGAGCGCTACCCGCTCTGGCGTCCCAAAAAGGTTCGCCAGCAGCGGGATGTTATAGCCCGTGGGGTTTTCAAAGAGGAGCGCTGGCCCTTCGGCCTTGAGGGTACGATCACAGACCTCGGTCATCTCAAGGTAAGGGTCGACAGGAGATTGGATCCGCTTTAGCTGGCCTCGCTGCTCTAGAAGCCGAATGAAATCCCGAAGGTCATGATAGGCGGTTTGGGTCATGGTTTTAATCGCTATGAAAGATCTGGGCTTCCTGATGGTCTAGAAGCGCCGCGGTAAAATGCTCCAAGGATGGAAACGCTCTGTCAGCCTGTGGCGCAAAGGCCTTAAAACGATCAGGACGGCCCTGAATGAGGACAGGGCAAGCCCCCGCGGCCCGCGCCGCCAGTAATCCCGTATCAGAATCTTCTAAGACCAGCGCGACGGAGGCCGACACCCCAAGGCGCATCGCGGCTTCGAGAAAGAGATCCGGCGCCGGCTTTCCGGCAGCCACCTGATCCCGGGTCACTCTGACCGGAAACGCCTCCAAAAGCCCCGCATGGCGAAGACAGATGTCGGCGTAGCGGGCCTCACTATTGGTGGCCAGCGCGTAGGGGAGACCTCGCCGCTGAAGCACCTCAAGAAGCGCTTCGATACCGGGCATCCGCTGGATGCCCTGGGCTTCAATGGCTTTAAACCAATGGTCTTTAGCCGCCATAAAAAACCGCTCAGGATCAAAGGGCGATGCGCCAAGCCGCTCCGCGATCAAGCGGGTGACATCCTCCCTTTGACACCCAAAAAGACCCTCAAAGAAGGCATCCTCCATCACGACGCCCACATCCCTTGCGGCATGCCGCCATGCCGTGACGTAGGTCCTTTCAGAATCGATGACCAGCCCATCCATATCGAAGATGACCGCACCCAACCGCGGTATCCTGCCGTTCATGCGGGAGGCCTCGCTCGGGTCGAGGGACACCCACCTGATGGGCCATCCATCACCATGAGGTATTCACCCAAGGCTTCGCGGTCAGACCCCACGATCAATCGCTCTTTTCCCTGATCGTCCGTTTCCCTTTGACCTTGGACCCGAACGGTTTCACCGGTCTTCGCCTGACCGACATAGGTGTGACTGAAGACCAGGATCTCCTTGATCTTGGGATGATCGATAACAAACCTCGCCGGGGTATCAAACCCCCCCTCCGCATCGATGACCGTGGCGTCGATTCGCACCACGCCTTTTTTTTGTGCGCCATTCATCGGGGCTTCGCTCGAGGGGTCCACCAGGGTAATGTCTAATTTGATGCCCATCATCAATGCCTTGTTGGCCTTACGGACCTCATGCCACCGATAGTCTTCAAAGGCGAGGGCACAACCCCGGCGGGCGTAACTATCCTGCCACGCTGCAGCATCGAGGGCGTCCATGCGGCCGTCCTCGATGGCCTTGAGGAGGAGAGCCTGAAGCCGCCGAAAGAGGGTGCGATCATAGGTCACGATATCGATATCGGAATCTGGGCCCTGCGCGCCCAATAGGAGTGAGCCTGAAAATCCCAGCGGCTCAAGGGGGATCCCCTCTGCGGCGAACAGCGTTAAACAGGCGATCGCGGCCGCCTCAACGGGGTCTTTCGGGGCGCTGTTCAGCAGCGCCTTAACCCGCTCCTTTGCTTGATGATGGTGCACCATCTTTTCTAAGGGAACCCCATGAAGGGGGGCGGCACAGCGTCTTGATAAAAAACGATAGCCCGGCGCTTCCCGCTCAAGAAGGTCCTCAGCCTCTCGTGTTGAGAGCTTTCTGAAGCCGCCCCCGTGGCGCTGGTAACGGAGCGCGCACAAGACCCGTCCGGCCTCCATCGTAGGATCAACAACGGCAAACACAAGCCCTTCTTGGGTCTCAATGAAATCCCGCGTCCGAAACTGATTCAAGCGTCCTAACCCCCATGACCTTCCTCCTCGCTCCAATGAAGGAGCCGCCCTTTCTTTCCCGTGACTTGCATGTTAATGGACGACCGCTCAAAGTGCGAGACACGCTATAATCTTCACTCCCTATCCCTTATTAGGAATTCTGCGTTGCGACGTTTTTTCAAGAACACCACAACGCTCAAGTGGTGGACTATCCCGGCCCTCTTGCTGATGGTACTGAGCCTTCTTGGCGGGATGATCTGGCGCAATTTCGATCGTCTGGAGACCATGAGGGCCTACGTGATCTATGCCCACCGTATCCAGGCGGTGGCGGCCGACATTCAGTCGGCCCTGACCGACTATTTTCTGGCCGACAATCGAGCCCTCCAAGAGCAGCAGTTGGCCCGCCTGACCGAGGAAATCTTTGGCCTCGCCAGCAACGATCACCACGTTGCCCCTGAAACCCCCCTGAAGCTTCAGGATCTTCGCGTGGCGATTACCGAACTGACCGCCTCGAAGGCCACCCATGACCTGCAAGAACCTCAGCTCCTTAAAGCGCTGAGTATTACCAACGCCATCATGGATGGAGAGACGCTCAACCGAGAGGTCATGCTGGAAGACATCAGTCATTCAACCCGAACTGAAATCATTCTGGTGTTTGCGACCGTTCTCGGGCTTCTGGCGCTGATGGGGCTCTTTTTCCGTTACCGAATCTTGTCGCCCCTGAACGATCTTCGACAACTGCTTCTGCGCCTCGCGAAAGAGGATTACTCTCCGATCGATACCGGCGGCATCGATCGGGTTCTTTTACCGACGTTCGCCAGCTACAACGTGATGGTCCGTCACCTCGCGGAGCTTGAGGACACCAAGCGCGAATATGCGCAATCTTTGGAAGCGGAGGTGCGGCTCGCGACCCAAGCCTTGATGGAGCAACAGGCCGGTCTCTCCCGCAATGAAAAGCTCGCGGCGGTCGGCGAATTAGCCGCGGGGATTGCCCATGAACTCAGGAACCCTCTTGCTGGCATCCAAATGAGCTGTGTCAATCTTCAACATGAATTTTCAGATCCTGACAAGATTCAGCGCATGTCGTTGGTGATCGATGAATTGACCCGGATGGCCAAGCTGCTGAGTGAGCTTCTTGATCTCAGCAAGCACACCCCGGCGCCGGTCTTGGAATTTGACGTCCCAGACCTTATCAAGGATCTGATTCGCCTCCTCCGCTACCAGATACCGGCAAGCACCAAGCTCTCCCTTGAATGTCCACCTGAACTTCGCTGTCGGCTGCCGGAGAGTCGGATTCGCCAGTGCCTTCTCAATTTGGTCCTGAATGGAGCCGAGGCCATCGGTGCTGAGGGCGGCACCATCGCCATCAAGGTTGAGGCACCAAAAGATGAATGGTTCTCGATTCTTGTGATGGATGATGGCCCGGGGTTCAGTGATGCCATGCTGGAAAATGGGATACGGCCCTTTTCAACGGGCAAGACGGCAGGCACCGGCCTCGGCCTCGCCATGGTCCAGCGATTTGTGCGAGAACTCGGCGGGCAGCTCACCCTTGCCAATCAACAGCCGCTGGGCGCCGTTGTCCTTCTCAGGCTGCCGATAACAACCGCTTGATCCCTGACCGGTGACGATGAGAACCCTTGAGCGAAGGCCGCCATCTCGAAAAGATTATAATCGTCCCTTGTGAATACTAAATCCTCGCTCATAGACCGTTTGCCCCCCCGCCTGAAAGCGCTCACCCCGTGTTGCCTCATGGCGCTCCTGCTCGTCGCCGTCCTCCAAGGCTGCTCGTTGCTTCAATCCACCGTGGATATCCCGGTTCGAGTCGTCAAGGCCGTTCTTCCTGGTGGCGTCGAAACGGAGCCTGTGGATCCTATCGACCTCCAGGAAGACATGTTGCGATTTGCCGATAACTTCGTGCTATCGACGTCAAAAGCCGCGGAAAAACTATCTCGCGACGGCCAGCCTATCAAGCGCTTTGAGCTCCTGACCATCAAAGTGGCTCTCGCCTCTGATGTCTATGGTCTCGCCACGGGCTCCAATGCCCTTGCGAACCTGGTGGGTTTGACCGTCCTTGCAAGCGGCGCCCGCGCGCGGGTCCAGGACTACTGGTTTCCCAAGGTCTATGGGATTTCGGCGGATCCCATGCTGCAATCCCTTGAAGAGAGGGAAAAGGAAATTTGGGCCATCGCGCGCCGGGTCTTAAAGCCTGAGATGCTCGAGGAGCTCAAGGAGGCGATCGATAAATGGCGGAAAACCTCAGGGGATCCCCTCGGCGACCTTGAGGCGTTTGCCAGTAACTCCCTGGTCAGTGACGTCACCAAAGGATTCAGTAAATCGAGGTCCTCCTCCTCGCTCCCCTCCAGCGTCTTCGCCCTTCTGGATATAGATCCTCTTGCAGGCCTTGATCCTGCCACCCGTGAATTGACTGAAACCCGTCTCTTCGCTGAGCGGGCTCTTTTCATGGGCCAAAGAATGCCTCAGCTCATCGAGTGGCAAATGGAGTTATTGGCGCTTCAATCAGCGGCCATGCCACAAATCACCCAAGTGGTGGATGGTGGCACCAAAATCGCTGACGCGAGCGAACGCATCTCGATGCTGATGGATCGTTTTCCGAGTCTGATCAGTCAGGAGCGGGAAAAAATCATCGCCTCGCTTCGAACAGAAAGCCAAGAACTCCTAAAGCTCAGTCGAGAAGTGGGTTTGACGCTTGAATCTGGGCACCAAATGGCCAGCGCAACCGATCTTGCCCTAAAGTCCTATGATGCCATTTTGACCCACCTCGATCAGCAGCCTAAAGACCCCAACGCACCGCCTTTTGACATCAAGGATTACGCCAAGGCAGCCCATGAGATCAGCACCATGTCGGAGCGGATCAACGAGGTCCTCAAGACCCTAGGTATGGCCTCGGAACCCGCCCAAATCAGCCAATTGAAGACCCATGTCGAAGCCTTGTCGACGGTGACCCTCAAGGACGGCAAGGCGCTGGTGGACTATGCCTTCATGACCTTGCTGACCTTGGCCTTGGTGATCGCCCTCCTTGCTGTTGTGAGCCTGGTTTTTTATCAGTGGCTCCAACGGAAAATGTTCCCTTCGCCGCGCTGATCGGTTCTCTCCCTTGAAATGGGGACCTTCCTGGGCCATATCGGGTCCAACGCACAGGTTTTTACTCTCTATCCTCTTTCAGGCACAGCCCTCCATGCAGCATTCATCCTGGTCTCAACGTCTTTTGTTCCTCGGAGTGGTGGTTTTTTTTCTGGCCATCGGCTATTTGAATAAAGACCGGTTCATCGCACCGACACCTCAGGTTACCCGCGTCGATAAGACGCCGCTAGGAGACCAGGCTGTCCCCGCGATCACGCCGAAGATGACCACCGATAGCGATGATTTTGCGGCCATTGTCGATCATTTGGGTCCTGCGGTCGTTAACATCAGTACCCGCCGCAAAGGCAAAGAAACGCCCGCCAACGCGGCGCCTTCAGAACGTGAGGCCGATCCTTTTGCGCCCTTTTTTGGGCCAGAGGAGGAGCCTCAGCCCGAGGGTCCGGCCCAAGGCCTTGGATCGGGCTTCATCATTGCTCAGGACGGGATCATTCTAACCAATGCCCATGTGGTCGATGGCGCTGATGAGGTGTCTGTAAGGCTCAGGGACCGACGAGAGTTTCCCGCCAAAGTGATGGGTGTTGACCGCCTCAGCGATACCGCCGTATTGAAAGTCGAAGGCGAACATCTCCCCATCATTCCAATCGGGCCATCACCCGCCATTCGCGTAGGAGAATGGGTCCTTGCCATCGGATCCCCCTTTGGATTTGACAATACCGTGACCGCCGGCATTGTTTCTGCGACCGCTCGATCGCTGCCTGAGGAAGGTTACGTGCCTTTCATCCAGACCGACGTTGCGGTGAATCCGGGTAATTCAGGTGGGCCTTTGATCAATACCCGGGGCGAAGTCATCGGAATCAATTCGCAAATTGTGT
The DNA here is from genome assembly GCA_007280285.1 of Methylococcus sp. Classification (GTDB taxonomy): domain Bacteria; phylum Pseudomonadota; class Gammaproteobacteria; order Methylococcales; family Methylococcaceae; genus UBA6136. The sequence goes on from QYQA01000115.1 coordinate 11,975, forward strand.
CAAGGTCCGGCGGCTATCAAGGGTTGTCTTTTGCCATTCCAATGGATGTCGCCCTCCATGTGAAGGAAGAACTGTTGGCGCACGGCAGGGTCAGTCGCGGCAAACTCGGTGTTTCGGTTCAAGATCTATCGCAAGGCCTCGCAGAATCCTTTGGTCTTGCAACGCCCGATGGGGCTTTGGTCGGGATGGTGACCCCTAAAGGTCCTGCCGATCAGGCAGGCCTCAGGGCCGGCGATATCATTCTTGCGATGAACGGCGTCAAGGTGACTGATTCAAGGTCTCTTCCGCCCAAAGTGGCTCTCCTAAAACCAGGATCCTTCGCGCATGTCACCCTTTGGCGTGACGGCAAGACCCTTGCCGTCGATATTAAGGTCGACGAACTGGAAGACCCGGCCCCGGCGACGGAACATCAGGGGTCTTCACCGCCCATGCAGGAGAATCCTTTTGGGCTTGGAACCCGGGATTTAACCCCCGAAGAACAGAAGGCCCAAGGGGTCGAGGGGGGCATTTTCGTCGACCGGGCTGAAGGGCACGCGCAAAAGTTGGGCATTCGACCCGGCGATATCATCGTGGCGGTAAATGGTGATCGCATTCTTCATCCAAAGGAACTGAACGATCGACTCTCGGCCCAAAAGGGGTCTGTCGCCCTTTTGATCCAGCGACAGGGCGAAACTCTCTTTCTGCCGTTTCCGCTTCATTAATGGCCCCTTAAACCTTAAGCCCAACGCGGCACCCGTGTGTGGATAACCAGGTCCTAAGACTGTGGATGAAGGGGCTGAAACCGCGTGGTCGTGATGAATGCCTTTTTTATCCACCCTCTGTCGATGACTTAAAGTCTCTTTATCCACAGGCGCTGGGCGCCATAACCCCTTCTTTAGACTGAAGAAAAGTGATCATCCACAGGAAAAGGCCATGCTAATAGTAAAAATAAGATTTATCTTTCTTTTTAATCTATAAAACCTATCGGGGTCCTTGCCTTTCCCATCAAGAGGCCCCTATCATGGTTCAACGTTTCAATGGGTGGGGCCATGATCATTAGTGTTCTTAATCAGAAAGGCGGGGTCGGAAAAACGACGCTCTCGATCAACATCGCATCAGGACTCGCTCAAGCGGGACAGAAAACACTATTGGTCGATGCCGATCCCCAAGGAAGTGCGCTCGATTGGAACGCATCACGTCAGGTTGAAAGCCTCTTTCCCGTGGTCGGGATGGCACGACCCACGCTGCACAAGGACATTCCCGGTTTAGCCAGCGATCATGACCATGTGGTGATCGATGGACCACCAAGAGTCAACGATCTTGCAAAGTCGGCGATTATGGCCAGTGACATGGTCTTGATCCCCGTTCAGCCATCGCCTTATGACATTTGGGCGGCAGATGAAATCGTCAAAATGATCCAAGAGGCGATGATCTACAAGCCCCATTTAAAGAGCCTCTTCGTGATCAATCGATTGGTGGCGCATACCGCTATTGGCCGTGAAGTGATCGAAGCGCTGAAAGATTACCCTTTCGAGGTTTTCACCGCGACGGTCAGTCAACGCGTCGTCTTTGCTGAAAGTGCAGCCGCTGGGCTCTCGGTTCTCGAATTTGCCCCGAAAAGCCCAGCGGCTGCCGACATCAAGGTCTTGGTCAAAGAGCTCCTGTCCCACGCCTGAACAAGGCCAAAGGGCCCCATCAGAAACTGTCGTCCATGAGACCGAGGCTGACTTTTTGGCCCGCCCAGTAAAAATAGATTCCCCAGACCATCAAATGGATGGCAATGATGCCGCGAAGGATCCAGATGTATGACGACATTCGGGTCTTATGACGGAAATCATTCTGAGCAATGAGGGCACCTGGCCAGCCGCCCATGAGTTCCAGCAGGTGAAAATAGACCTCCGGTATCCGCCACCGATGGGTGGCTGCGTGGGCCTTGTCTAATCCGTAAAGAAACATGGTTAATAGACTTAAGATCCAATAGGAAAAGAAGGGTAAGGGGTTCTTGGCCATCAATAAGAGATAGCCTGAGAGCACCAATGGCGTGATGATCAGAACATTGATCGCCCAGGACCTTTTCCGAGGATTGAGTTCAAACGGGGTTCCAGACGGCGACTGAGGGGGCTCAATGGCTGGGATGTGGGCGAAAGAAGCGCGTTTCTTCGCGGTCAGTCCGGTGGCTCTAAAGTGGACGTCATCGCCGATTTCAGGACGCCGGGTAAGTCCTTTTTTAAAGGTGCTGATGTGAACAAAGTAGTCATCCTCTGTTCCTTGTGGCCTGATGAAGCCAAACCCCTTCTGGTCATTCCACATAACCAATACGCCCCGTTGCATAGGGGTTTGTAAACGCTGCTTGTGTTTTGAGGGGCCGGCCATCATGATAAAAATTCCAGTGGGTGAGCGCCAATAATTATCGCAAAAACGGCGATCGATCGGTGGCGGGGGCTTTTCATGAGCGATCAATCCTTGATCGCAATGTAGCCTGAAAAGTTGTACCAGCGAAAAAAAACGTCACAGGCACTGTAGCCGTTTTTCAACAGTAACGAGCGGTTTTCAGAATCCTGATACGGGATTAAAACATTCTCTAAGGCCTCCCGTTTCTGGGCTATTTCCATGTCGGTATACCCATTGCGCTTTTTGAACGCATAAAAATGTTTTATAAACAGTCGATTAAGCAGCGAAGGCTCCCCTAAAACCTTTTCCACCAATAACAGACAGCCCCCGGGTCGGGTCCCCTCGGCAATTCTTGAAATCAAGTCATCTCGGTAGAGCGGCCTGATGAATTGAAGGGTGAGGTTCAAAATGACCACCGATGCATTATCGATCACGAGGCCTTGTTCGAGGTTTTGGACCTCAAGGGAACAGGGAAGCTGGAGGGGGCGCTTTAGAATTTTTTGACGCGCAACCGCCAGCATCTCTTCGGAGGCATCAACACCGACCAGTTCGCACCTTTCTTCCTTAAGGCATTGATCGAGGGCGATCAAGGTGTTTCCAGTAGAACACCCAAGATCATAGATGCGACTGCCTGCTTGGACAAAATCGCCCGCCATTTCACCGATCATGCGCTGAATTTCAGAATAAAAAGGGACCGAACGATCCAGCATGTCATCAAAGACGCGCGCGGTGTCGGCGCCGAAGTTAAAGTCCTCAAGACACGCTTTGGGATCCTTGAAATGTTCGTCTTTGATCATGGCGGAGGCAAGCTTAAAGAGGTGTATCGTCGATGCCTGATGATCAATAAGGCCAACAGGAGGGAGAGCCAGAGACATGAAAAAGAGCCTATCACGTAGTCATACGCACTGATCCAACCCACCAAAGGGGAGTGCGCGTTGGGATAGGAAAGCACCTTACTGATTTTGATCACGAACACCCACCCGGCGTGGATGCCAAGACATAGAAAGAGACCTTCAGGCCGAAGAAGTCTCAAGGTTCCAAGGAAAAGACCCGCGATGAAGAGCGCCATAAAGGCATCAAAGGGGGCCGTGGTGACATGGGAAAACCCATCAAAAGCGATCCGAAAGGGGGTATCCCAACCGACGTTAGAAAGGTCCGTCGTCCACTTGGTGCCGATAAAATGGAGCCCAGCATAAAAAAAGGCGCTGATGGTGACGGCAAAAACCGGGCCGGTCAGTCTTAGAATGATCGCAAGGAGAGCGCCCCGAAAAAGCGTTTCCTCCAACAAGGCGACCCCAAGACCGGTAGCGAGTGATTGCAAAAAAAGGAGGGCAAGACCGTCGAACGACGGGGGGTTCCCTGTGGGAAGACGAATCTGAAGCGACAAAAGGAGGGCAACGTGGAGCCCGAGCATCAGGGCCCCAAGCCCGAAACCGCGCGGCAGAGAGAGCCCCTCATGGCGTCGATAGCCAAGGTCCTTGAATTGAAGGCTCAGGCTCTTAAATAAGGGATATATACCCAAGAGTAGCAATCCCTGGCCGATCCGACTGATCAGAGACCGCAGCAAGCTGATGTCCTCCGCTCCGCTAAAGAGAAAGATCGGATATGCGATCAGTGCGGAAAGGATGGCCGTAATCATCAAGAAAAGGACGGGCCCCGCGAAGGCCAAAAGCACACCGATCCCCATGGGGGCTTTAGGATCAGTCACGATCAACCAATGGCTCTTGGCTTTCTGAAAGACTGTCCCGCCAGACGGAAATCAGGATAGCCATAATGGTAGGCCCTAAAAAAAGCCCCAGAAAACCAAAGGTCTCAATTCCCCCTAAAATTCCAAGAAGAGTCCAGATGAAGGGTAATTTCACGGCGTTGCCGATGAGCTTTGGCTTCAGATAGTTGTCGGACAGGATGATGATCAGGAGCCCATAAACAAAAAGCCCCACCCCGGGTCCGAGTTTTCCTTCGCCAAAAAGGACCATCGAGGCCCCAACCGAAATAATCTTGGCGGCAAAAGGGACCAATGCAATCAGGCCGGTGATGACCCCCATCAGGGCCGCATGATCAAAACCGGCGGCGGCGTAACCAAAACCAAGCGCCACCCCTTGCCCTAAGGCCACGAGGACAATCCCATTGACTGTCGCTCTGACCGCAGCCATCGCATGGAGAGCATAGCGGCTCCCATGATCGCCAAAGGCACGATCGCACAGATAGAGCACGCGCCGGCCTAGAAGCTCGCCATTCAGTAAGAGGAAAAAGAGAACGACAAAAGTGAAGAAGGCGCTGGCGTAACGGTGGAAAATCAAAGACGCAAATTGACGGGTATAGCTTGGGAGGTCACTCGAGAGGATTTGTTTCAAAAGATCCTTGACGGCAGCAGAGGAGCCGAGCCAGTGTTGCCAAAGTTCCGCGGCTTGCGGGCCCATTTTCGGTAAGCCCAGAATCCAATCGGGTGTCGGTAAACCATCCTGATGGGCATGCTGCAGAAGATGGAGTACCGATTGTGCCTCCTGACCGACCTGTAGCAGGCCATAAGTCAGTGGACCATAAACGAGACCGGCCATGACCAGGGTGACGATCAGTGCGGGCACAAAGGATTCTGAATCCCTTTGGCTCCAATGCTTCTTAAAGCGCGCATAAAGGGGCCAGAGGGTGATGCCGAGGACCACCGCCCAGGCAATGGGTACCAAGAACCCGTGAAGAATCCAAAGTCCGGTGAGAAAGAGCCCGAACGCGGCGGCCCAACGGGCCCTAACTTGCGTGATAGTGGTCATGTGTGTCGTGACTTGGTGGGGGGATCCCCGGTTCTTTGACGTCTCGACATCTTAATGCCTTTTGCTGGGGACGTCCCGGCCTTATGCTAGCCGTGGTAGCATCAGCTCATGTTTGCATCGAAGATCAAACCAGGCCGTTCCCCCTTGGAAGGAGAAATCCTTCTGCTTTTGGTGCCGTTTCAGGGACGTCGATGGGATCTCTTGGAAGGTCCTGATGGGGTCTTGTCAGACGAGGAAAAGGTGAGGGCTAGAGCCATCCATCATCCGGCATCCAAGGGCCACTTTATTGCCACCCGATCGGCGCTTCGCCGTCTCCTCGGCGGTTGTCTCGGCGTCGATCCAAAGTCCCTGGCGTGGTCTTATAATGACAAAGGTAAACCGAGGCTTTTGGGAACCCCTGAAAATAAAGGACTGGTGTTCAATGTCTCCCACAGCGGCGATCATGCGCTGATCGCTATAGGACGAGATCTTAAGATCGGGGTCGACATTGAAAAAGTGCGTCCACGCAAGGGCTTGGAGCCCCTCGCCAAGGCCATCATGACCCCCCAAGAGGAATCACGCTGGCAGATGGGTGGGGATGAGGGGAGGACGGCTTCCCTGGTCGCTCTCTGGGCGTCTAAGGAGGCCTTTCTTAAGGCCACGGGGCATGGCATTGCTGGGGGCCTCAAAGCGGTCGCGATCCGGCCTGGTTTTGACGGATTTGAGCATGTTCCCCCCTCGGCAGGATCCCCAGACTTATGGCAGCTTCATCATCAGACCTTCGATGACTATCGTTGGGCGCTGGCCTATCATGGACCGCGACACCGCCTTGTCGGAGGGTCCTTTGACCTTTTTGATGACGCACCTCTTCCTGGATAGACCGATATGATTTCAACATGTCGCGCGGCCTTGCTGCTCTTGATGCTGTTCATGATGGGCTGCAGCCATCCCATGAAACCGCTTGATCCAAAGGGGATAGTCGATTTGACCCATCCTTTTTCAGAGCAAACGCTTTATTGGCCCAATGCCGAGGACTTCCGTCTGGAGAAGGTGTTCGATGGCCCTACGGAAAAGGGCTACCATTATTCTGCCAATCGTTATCAGGCGGCAGAACATGGCGGCACCCATATGGATGCCCCGATCCATTTTTTTGCAGGGGGTGAAACGGTCGAAAAAGTCCCGCTGGATAAAACCATCGGTCCCGGCATCGTCGTGGATGTCAGCGAGAACGCCCTAAAGGACAGGGACATGCTCGTCAGCGTAGCGGATTTCATCGCCTTCGAAACCCGTCATGGCCCTATTGCGCGCCACAGCATTGTGCTCATAAGAACCGGGTATGATCGGTTCTGGCCATCGAGGGAGCGCTATCTAGGCACCGCAGAGCGCGGCCAAGCGGCCATCGCTAAACTTCATTTTCCAGGACTTTCACCCGCCGCAGCCGATTGGTTGGTGAAACAGAGAGCCGTTCGCGCGGTGGGTCTTGATACCGCGAGCATCGATCGCGGGATGTCACGTTTTTTTGAAAGTCATAGGATCTTCGCGGCGGCGGGGGTCCCGATCTTTGAAAACTTGATGCACCTCGATCAATTGCCGGCCAAGGCGTTTGAAGTGATCGCGCTCCCGATGAAGATCGAGGGGGGGAGCGGTGCGCCGCTTCGGGTGGTGGGTCGACCCGTTGCGCCTTAGATTTGATCCTCGAGCGGAAAGGCTTTACCCCAATTGAGAATCCCCTTGGGGTCAAACGCCGCTTTGATGCCATGCATCAATTGGAGGGCAGCCGGGTCGATTTCACGGGCGACATAGTCCCTTTTTTCAATGCCGACACCATGCTCCCCGGAAAGGGTGCCCCGAAGCAAGAGCACCAGTTTGAACATGTCATCAAGGCAGCGGTGCGCTCTTTCTGATTCGCCATCGGCCTCGGGATCATAGAGCAGATTGACATGTATGTTGCCATTGCCGGCATGACCAAAATTAACGATGGTCAGCCCGTGACGCTTTGAGAGCTCATCCAGCCCCTCAATCAAAGAAGGAAGCTCGGTGATAGGAACAACCACGTCTTCATTGATTCTTTTCGGAGCGATCTTCCTTAAGGTCGGTGAAAGCGCCTTTCGGGTTTGCCAAAGCGCATCGACCTCCTGTTGGCTTTCTGCTTTTCTGAATTCCAACAGCCCCTCATTCATCGCCGCCTGATGGATGCTCTCGATTTGCACCGCCATGGCCTCTTTGAACCCATCGACCTCGATCATGAGGAGCGCACCAGCCCCTTCCGGGAGCTCCGCGGTCGAGTAGCGGCGCACCATGTTGATGGCATTGCCATCAATGAATTCAAGGGCGCAGGGAACCGCGGGCTGCGCCATGATTTTGGCGATCGCTGTGGCCGCGGACGCGACATCCTGATAGACCGCGCGGAGCGTGGCCTTCGCTTCCGGCAGGGGGGTTAGCTTCAAGGTCGCCTCGGTGATCAGCGCAAGGGTGCCTTCTGATCCGATGATCAGCCGCGTGAGGTCATAGCCGACGACCCCCTTGGTGGTGTAGACCCCTACCCGAAACGCTTCGCCGGTTCCAATCACAACCCGAAGACCCAGTGTATTTTCTCTGGGGGTCCCATATTTTACGGCACGGGGGCCCGCCGAGTTGTAGGCAAGATTACCGCCGACGCTGCAAAAAGCGGCGCTGGTGGGGTCCGGGGGCCAGAAAAAGCCGTGGGGCTTTAGAAAGTCTTGAATGGCTTGATTGGTGATCCCAGGCTCTACCACCAGATACCGATTGTCCTTTGAAAATTCAACAATCCGATCCATTCGCTCAAAGGAGGCCACGACGCCGTGCTGAAGGGGTACTGTCGCGCCGGTGGTTCCGGTACCTCGGCCCCTCGCGGTCAGATGAACGCCGTGGTGATGGCACAGCCTCACCAGCGCCTGCGTTTCCTCATGGGTCAGAGGGAACACGACGGCCTCCGGCAGCATCTGGCGCTTGCTATTGTCATAGCCATACACCCAGCAATCCGAGGGCTCGATCAACAGCCGATCGCGCCCAAAAATACCGTTCAGCTGGCTGATAAATTCCGCGCTTAACGCCATGGCCTTAGTCTCCAAACAATTGAAGATCGATGAGATCACACAGGCAGTGCGTGATCAGAAGGTGCGCTTCTTGTACCCGAGCGGTGACCTCGGAGGGAACCCGAAGCTCAAGGTCATTCTCATTCAGAAGCGGCGCCAAAGCGCCCCCATCGCGCCCGGTAAGGGCCATGATGGTCATCCCCCGATCATGGGCGGCAGTGACGGCTCGAAGGAGGTTCGCTGATTGGCCGCTGGTCGTATAAATCACCAGAACATCCAGCGGCTGACCGAGCGCGAGGATCGGCTTTGAGAACACCTGTTCAAACTGATAATCGTTGGCAATGGAGGTGATCGCCGCGATATCCGCGGTGAGGGCGATGGCGGGAAGCCCGGGCCGGTCTCTGTCATAGCGATTGATGAGCTCTGATGAAAGGTGCTGGGCCTCACACGCCGATCCCCCATTGCCGCAGGTGAGGATCTTGCCATCGTCAAGGAGGCAGTTGGATAGGCGGATCGCGGCGGCTTCAATCCGGTCACTCAGCCTGAGAAGAGTTTCCTGAGTGGCCTCCTGGTGCGCGGAAAATTGCTGAAAGATGCGAGCTTGTTGATTCATGATGGAAGGATGGCATAGATAATGGCGCAAAGCGCATCGGGTGAAATCATCGATCTTTAAAGGTCATGGGGCTTCTTTAGGCGCAGCGCCATCAAGATGACCACTCACCCATTCGCGGCAGGTGAGATCCCTTTTAATTTGATGTGACTCGTTCATGTGGAGGCTACCGGTCTCACCCTCCCATCGCCAATCAGGATGGATACTTCCGGCCTTAAGTGTTGGAAGGATCCGGTAGGCATCGCGGCCAAATGCCATGAGGCGAGCCGACTCTGCATGATCCTCCTTTGGCGCGGTCAATAAGGCGGGCATGTCGCAGACAATCACACCGTTTAGGGCCTGGTTGCCAAGATCATCACGAAGGTCTTCAAAGATATGGGAGGTCGTGTAGATATTGGGTCCATGGGCTTCATGCAGCCGAGGGACTAAGATTCTGGCCTGATGGGGGTCAGCGATCAGAAAGACCATGTCAGCCGCGGTTAAAGGCCCCCACGGGGGCGGCCCAGAGAGCGCCGCCTCAGCGGCCTCAGGATAGGCCCTTTGATCGAAAAGTTCGCCACCAAGGCGCTGCCAGGTGTGCTTAAAATGATCGGCTAGTCGATGGCCAAAGGCGGTTTCAGGATAAAGGATCATGGCGCGGCGGCGGCCATCAGCAAAGGCTTTGGTCGCCACCTGTTCGACCTCATCCTCGGGCGTCAGACCGAATTGGAAGAGGTTCTTTGAACCGTCGCCATCCACCTGATTGAGCGCGAGCACCGGAACCTTGATGGGTTGCCCCATGAGCGTGCTGACATCCTCTTTGATCAGGGGTCCGATAATGCCGATGGCGCCCTCGTTCTCCAAGAGGTGAAGGTCCGCTAAAAGATGCCCGGCGGAGGCGTCGAGCACCCGAAGCGTTGGTTTTTGGTTTTGAGGATCACCTTCATGGGCGCTTTCAAGACCTTTCTGGATGGTCTTGGCCGCGGAGGCGAAGGGCCCTTCCTGCGGTAAGAGAACACCGATGAAGGAACCCCTCCTGGGCCCTTCATCGTGGGCTTCCTTCGATGCGCCTTTGAGTCTCTTTAGGAATCGGCCGACGGCGGGGTGATGGGGGTATTGGCGCTGCCATTGATCAAGGGCCGTGGCGTTCTCATCGCCCGAGGTTTTCATGATCAGTGCCAGCGCGAGCCAGCCTGCCATGTCAGCCGGCGGCGGGCTCCAGGAGGTTTTGAGATCCTTATTAGGGAGCCGCTCAAGGGTGTCAAGGAGGCTCTCAAAGTTCCGCTCGATATCTTCTTGGCGGCTCAGCAGCGGGGTCAAGGCGATGCGCTCAAGGGCGCTCCCTTTGAGATCACCCTGCTGGTTGAGGGCGGAGGCTTTAAGGAGATGAAAATTCCGCTGGTCTGCTTCTGAGAGGCGCTGTTCCGGTAAACTGTTGAGCTTGACGAGCGCGTCTTGCGCCCGGCCCGCACTCAAGTCGAGACGGCTTGACAGCAGCGCCCAGCGATCGCGGTCAACCTGTGAGAGATTCTGGACCTTGAGTGTGTTGGCCCATTGCTGCGCGGCTTCGGCATCGCCCGAACGCAGCGCGGTGTCGGCCGCTTCGAGCCCATAGTGATCCGGCTGGCCGCTCGATTTAGCCAGTTGCTCGTAGCGGCGGATGGCGCCTTGAAACTGGCCTGATCGCTTGAGAGCTTCGGCTTGCGGGTCCTCAGGCGGGGTGCCGGCGATGAGGCGCTGGAGTCCGCCTTGACAGGCCACCTGATTGACCATGAGGCACAGCAACACAAAGGAACGACAGAAACGCATGGAGAAAATCCCTGGTCGGCGGCCCCCAAAGGGCCAAAATACACAGACTGAAGCCGGCCTACTATACCTAGTCGCCACGCCGATCGGCAATCTTGAGGACTTAAGCTTTCATGCGCTTGAGGTTCTTAAAGGGGTCGATGGCATCGCCTGTGAAGATACCCGTCACAGCCGGCCCTTATTCGATCATTATGGCATCGACCGTCCCCTCATCGCGCTTCATGAGCATAATGAGGATCGCATCTCAAAGGGGCTGGTCGATCGGCTTTTGGCCGGTGACTCCCTGGCACTGATTTCAGATGCCGGTACCCCGCTCATTAACGACCCTGGTTTTCCTTTGGTTCGGGCGGCGCGGGCTAAAGGTATTGTGATACGTCCTATTCCAGGTCCCTGCGCCCTGATCGCCGCCTTGTCGGCCTCGGGACTTGCGAGTCACCGATTTGCTTTTGAGGGGTTTCCACCCAGGAAGTCAGCGGCCCGTCTGACGCTCTTTGAATCCCTAAAGGAGGACCCTAGAACCCTTATCTTCTATGAGTCCTCCCATCGAGTCCTTGAAACGCTGGTCGATGTGGCCAAGATCTTTGAAGCCGATCGGCGCGTGGTCATCGCGCGTGAACTGACGAAGCGGTTTGAAACGATTCTTGAAACCACCGCAGGAGACGCTGAAGCGCTTGTCCTTGAAGCCTCGAACATGCAGCGCGGAGAGTTTGTTTTATTGATCGAGGGATCCGCGCCTAGGCGACATGAAGACACTCTGTCGAAAGAACAAGAACGCATCCTCAATATCCTGCTGCAAGCGCTGTCGGTCAAGACGGCGGCGGCGATGACCGCCGAAATTACCGGCGCGAGGCGGGAGACCCTCTATCGGGAGGCCCTGAGGATTCGAGGGGAGACCGGCGCTTAAAACCGGTCTAAACACCCCACTACTGCGCTGCTGGCGCGGCGGGTGTGGCTTCAGGGGCTGGATCGCGCCCTGAGCGGGTGCTGTTTCTGAGGGGTTGAACGGTCCGCTGGTTGGCATCGCTATTGCCATTGCCGGCTTCGGTTCCAAGACCCACCAGATTGTCCCAGCTCCCGTATTTGACCAAGTCTGGATCCCCGGCGGCGATCCGCTTGCTCACCTCGACCCGAGCCAAATCAATAATCTCATCTGGATTTTTGCCATCGACAAAGGGCAGGAAAGCGTCAGGACCTTCCTTCGACTTGATGGCGCCAAGGACCCCATAGGACGTTTCAAAGATATGTTGCTGCTGGGTCGTCATGTAGCGCTTCAGTTTTTTGACCGAGTTGGCCGCCGATCGCTGACTTGAACCGTCAATCCCCCGAGAGCTGTGAGTAAAGGCAGACATGAAGTAAATCACGGCTAGAAAGCCCATGACCCAAAAAATAAGTTTCATAGTAGTTCCCGTCGACGTTTCTTGAATGTGGACACTATAGTCCGTTTGCAACGATGGCCTCAACCTTTCCCTCCGAGCTATGACCGCCATAAAGGTCATTTGGTTCTCCACACGGACCTTCGAGCGATAAAAAATCTTCAAAAGAGACGAGGTTTTGGCTAGGACAAGTGAATGCCATAGCCCATGGCTCGCCGCGTCAGCAGGCGCTTAGCGGGCGGCAAACGGTCCAGCGCTACCAGCGCCAGATTGCGCAGAGCCACGAGGGGTGGAAAGGTATTTGAAAAGACCTTGACCAGGCCATCGGTGAATCGGATCACGGTCTTAAGGTCCTGTTCCCGGGCCCGGGCATACTGGGAAAGAAAATCAGGATCTCCAAGATCGTTCCCCAGGCGATGTTGGGTTAACAGCCGGTCGGCGAGCACGGCGGCATCGCGGAGACCGAGATTGAAGCCCTGCCCAGCGACGGGGTGAATTTGATGCATGGCATTCCCAATCAAAACCACCCGTTGATGCACCATGCTTTCAGCCTGAATCAGACGCAGAGGGAAGCCAACCGGTGGGTTGGCCAAGGTTAAATCGCCGAGCCAGAAGCCAAAGGCTTCCCGAAGGCGAGCCATCAGTTCTTGTTCGCCCTCAGCGAGGATCTTTTCGGCGTCGTCACGGCCTAGCGTCCAGACCACCGAGCACCGATGCGGTTCGATCGGGAGCAACGCTAAGGGCCCTGATGGGGTAAACCGTTCAAAGGCGGTGTGGCGGGTGTCTTCTCCTGTGTGAACGTCGGTCACGATCGCCGTCTGCTCATAATCATGGATGTCCTGCTCGATACCAAGAAGGCTCCTGACGGTGGAGGTCCCGCCATCGGCGGCGACGACCAGCCGCGCGGAGACCACCACATCCTCATTACCCGCCCGAACAGTCACCGCGATGCGGTCAGGACCCGCGTTGAGGCTCATGACACGGGCGGGACAGAACCTTTGGATTGGGCTTTCAGCGAGTCGCTGATCAAGCGCTTTTTCCAGCACCCGAGCGACCACCACGTGACCCAGAGCCTCAACGCCGGGATCATCGGCCTTCAGTCGCGTTTTTCCGAAGTGTCCCTGATCAGAGACATGGATATGGCGAATCGCCATGCTGTTGGCCGCGACATCAGGCCATAGCGCCAGAGCCTTTAATTGCTGGACGGTTCCCCGTGACAGCGCGAGTGCTCGATCACCGCTGGCCGAAGCGGCCCGCTCGGGGGCCGCTAGGGCTTCCACCAGCCCGATCCTTAGGGGTTGATCCTGAAGGGCCAGCGCGAGGCTTCCCCCGACGAGGCCTCCGCCCACGATTAAGACATCGATGTCGATGGTCACTTGGGGCTCGCCATCAGGGCTTCGATGTCCTTGACACTTTTTGGAAGGGCTTGGGTCAAGACCTCGACACCGTCCTTGGTCACCAGAACATCGTCTTCTATTCTGATGCCGATTCCCCGCCAGCAAGGATCTACCTCAAGACAATCGAGCGGGATATAAAGGCCCGGCTCCACCGTCAACACCATTCC
>QYQA01000109.1 GCA_007280285.1 Methylococcus sp.
CGTCATCACTCAGCCCGCTGGAGGCCGTGATTCGGATAGATTGCTCTTTCTGGGTGGCCTTGTCCTTTGCCGACACATGAAGGATGCCGTTGGCATCGATGTCGAAGGTGACTTCGATCTGTGGCATCCCTCTTGGTGACGGTGGAATGTCAGCAAGGTCGAAGCGACCTAGAGACTTATTGTCCTTAGACATTTCACGTTCCCCCTGGAGGACGTGGATGGTCACCGCGGTCTGGTTGTCGTCTGCTGTCGAAAACACCTGACCGGTCTTGGTCGGGATCGTCGTGTTTTTTTCGATCAGTTTGGTCATCACGCCACCCAGGGTTTCGATGCCGAGGGAGAGCGGGGTGACATCCAGCAGCAGGACATCCTTGACCTGGCCGCCGAGAACACCACCCTGAATCGCGGCGCCAAGGGCAACCGCTTCATCCGCATTGACGTCTTTGCGGGGCTCTTTGCCAAAAATCTCAGTGACGATCTCCTGAACTTTCGGCATGCGGCTCTGGCCGCCGACCAGAATGATTTCATCAATTTCGCTGGCCTTAAGCCCGGAATCTTTGATCGCTGTTTCGCAGGGACCACGGGTTCTGAAGACCAGATCCTCGACCAGGGATTCTAGCTTAGCACGGGTCAATTTAAGATTGAGATGCTTCGGTCCGCTGGCATCTGCGGTCACATAAGGGAGATTGATATCGGTCTGCTGACTCGATGAGAGCTCAATCTTTGCCTTTTCAGCCGCTTCCTTCAGGCGCTGCAGGGCCAAGGGGTCGCTGTGAAGATCGATGCCACTTTCCTTCTTGAATTCCTCACATAACCAGTCGATGATGCGAAGATCGAAGTCTTCGCCGCCAAGATGGGTGTCCCCATTGGTCGAGAGTACCTCAAACTGATGTTCGCCATCGACTTCTGCAATTTCGATGATCGATACGTCAAATGTCCCCCCTCCGAGGTCATAAACGGCCACCTTCATGTCGCCCTGTTTACGATCAAGGCCGAAGGCCATGGCTGCTGCGGTCGGCTCGTTGATGATCCGCTTGACCTCAAGACCTGCAATGCGGCCTGCATCTTTGGTGGCCTGACGCTGTGAATCGTTGAAATACGCCGGGACCGTAATCACCGCCTCAGTAATTTCCTCGCCGAGAAACGCTTCCGCATCCTTCTTCAGCTTCATCAGAACGCGCGCTGAAACCTCAGGCGGTGCCATTTTCTTGCCGTTGGCTTCGATCCAGGCATCGCCGTTGTCGGCGCCCACAATTTGGAACGGGACGAGATGCAGATCTTTCTGAACCTCAGCATCTTTGAAGCGGCGACCAATCAGTCGCTTGACGGCATAGAGCGTGTTTTTGGGGTTGGTGATGGCCTGACGCTTGGCTGACTGCCCTACCAGTACTTCATTGTCCGGCGTGAAGGCCACAATGGAGGGGGTCGTCCGGGCGCCTTCGGAATTCTCAATGACGCGGGGTTTGCCGCCTTCTAGAATGGCAACGCAGGAATTAGTGGTACCGAGATCGATGCCGATGATTCTTGACATGAAATGCTTCTCCAAAAAATAAACGAATATGGGGTTCCCTGAGGGCTGAGGCGGATGTGGGGAACCCTAGAGGAAATTTCAAGAGGCCCCTTAGGATCCGATGTCTTGTGCAACGACCACCATCGCCGGCCTTAGGAGGCGATCGCTGATGAGGTAACCCTTTTGATAAACCTTGAGGACGGTATGCGGCTCCGCCTCGTCGGTGGGTTGCATCGCCATGGCTTGATGCCGTTCAGGGTTGAATTTTTCGCCTTCAGGATCGACCGCAACGACGTTGAATTTTTCAAGGCTCGAGCGCAGTTGCTTCAGGGTCAGCTCCATGCCTTCCCGCAGCTTTTGGATGTCCGGGCTGTTGGCTGTTTCAACGCTCAAGCCAAGTTCTAAGCTATCAGCGACCGGCAGTAATTCCCGAGCAAACTTTTCGATGCCAAATTTGTGGGCGTTTTGCAGGTCCTTTTCCGAACGGCGCTTGAGGTTTTCAAGATCGGCCTGGGTTCTTAGGGCCTTGTCCCAGTTTTCCTGAGCCTTCTGTTCGGCCTTTGCCAAGGCTTCGGCCCATTCTTCAGGGGTTCTGATCTCAAGCGTCGACTCAAGGCCCGGCGTCTCGGTTTGAGCTTGGGCTTCACCGTCCTCGGGCAATATATCGTCATGGCTCATGTCGAGCGGCTCCTAGAAAAATAATGATAATAAAATGGGTCCACAGCCAAAATACCGGCCAGCCGTTCAAGTTAAAGTGGGGGCAGTGTTTTGTGATTCAAGGCGGCGCCGACCAATTTGGCGGTGAGGTCGACCAATGGGATGATTCGTTCATAGGCCATTCGGGTCGGTCCTATCACCCCAAGAACGCCAACAGCCTGATCGTTAATGGAGTAGGCGGAGGTGACCAGACTCCAATGATCGAGGGCCTTATGGCCTGATTCCTCCCCAATAAAGATCTGAACCCCCGGAGACTCGATGCAGCGATCCATCAGTTGGATCATATCCTCTTGCTGATGCAGGGTCTCAAAGAGGCTGCGGAAAGGTTCGAGATTGCCGATCTCAGAAAAGTCCATGAGATTGATCTCGCCCCTAATTAAGACCGAATCGCGTCGTTCACCTTGAGGGTCTAGCGCCAGTTGGGTGATGGCCGCGGCATCAATGAGTTCCTGGCTAAGCCGTTCGCGGGTCTCACTGACCTCATGAAGGATGGTTTCCCGCACCTGACGAATGTCTTTTCCGGCAAACCGATGGTTCAGAAAATTAGCCGCGGCCTGTAATTCTGAGGCGGTATAGTCTCTTGGGGACTGAATGATCTTGTTGTGGATCTCCTGTTGGCCAGAGATCAAGATGACCAGGAGCCGGCCCTCTGACAGGGGCAGAAACTCAATATGGTTAAAGGCGCTCGATTCCCGCTTGGGAAGGCTGACCAAGCCGGCCATGTGGGTGGCCTCCGAGAGGAGTCTTGAGGCGGTTTCGAGAAGATCCCCGGACGATTCTTGGTGACCCAGATCGTCCCTGATCTGGCGAATGACCTGATCATTAATTGGCTTGACGGTCAGGAGACTGTCGATGAAAAGTCGGTAGCCTGATACCGTAGGCATCCGGCCTGCCGACGTATGTGGCGCGGTGATGAAGCCCAGTTGCTCAAGGTCCGACATGACATTGCGGATGGTCGCAGGGCTGAGGTTGAGACCCGCTTCCCGGGCCAGCGCTCTCGATCCAACGGGTTGACCCTCATGGATGTAGCGTTCGACCAACACCTTCAAGAGATGTTGGGCGCGCTCATTCAACGGGGGAAGCTTAGGCACAATGGTTTGGTATGAGGTGACGGATTAGCAGTCATAGGGGTAGAGTGCCAGAAGCTAGCAATCCCTAGATAAAGTGTCAAGAAATTCATAACATAGAAGGCGGGAGCGGTGCTGCTGGCATCGGCTGCAATTCACCGGCGGGCTGGGTCCGTCTCAGACGACAGACAAAGGCATGTATCACGCAATCAAATTCAGGGTGGCGGCACTGATCGCAAAGCCCGATGCCGAGCGAATCGGAGAAACGCTGAAAATCCTGTATCACCATCTTCAGGAGCGTGGTATCGCGGTCGTTGTCGAAAACGAATCGCGACGCTTTCTCAAGGATGTTGATCCTGAAACCGGCAGCATACCGGCTTTGGCTGAACGCTGTGACTTTGCGATTGTCATCGGCGGTGATGGGACCTTCCTCTCGGCGGCGAGGGCACTTGCCCCCTTCGATATTCCTCTGGTCGGCGTCAATCTGGGGCGCCTTGGCTTTTTGGTCGACATTTCTCCCCAGCACCTGACGCAGCGGATCGATGAAATCCTGGACGGCCGATTTGTCGAGGAGCGTCGTTTGTTGCTGGGGGCGACGCTCATTCGGGGCGAAGAGGTGATCTTTCAGCAGCTCGCCATCAATGACGTGGTGGTGCATCGTTCAAACGCGAGCAGCATGATTGAGATCATGACCCGTATCGATGGCGTCTTTCTAAATTCGCAACGTTCCGATGGCCTCATCGTCTCCACGCCGACGGGTTCAACGGCTTACGCCCTCTCTGCTGGGGGGCCTATTCTTTCGCCAAGCCTAAGGGCCCTTGTGCTGGCTCCGATCAATCCCCATACCCTGACCAATCGCCCGATTGTCGTAGACAGTGAAAGTGTTGTGGAAATTTCATTCCAGGCCGGTAAGTCGTTTGGCGCGCAATTGGTTTGTGACAATGTCTCAAGTCCCGCGCTTAAGGCTGGGGATAAGGTCGAGATCCGCAAGGAGTCCAAGTCGTTCAGGATCCTTCACCCTGAAGGGTACGACTTTTTTGAGATTCTAAGAGCCAAGCTTAATTGGAGTTCAGGGTTGAGGGTCTGACCATGTTGAGGGAGTTGACGATTAAGGATCTGGCCGTGGTGGAGTCCCTCCATCTCACCTTTGAATCGGGTTTGACGGTCCTGACCGGGGAAACGGGGGCCGGTAAGTCCATTTTGCTCACGGCCCTTGGATTGGCTCTCGGTGATCGGGCCGATCCTGGTTTTATTCGGGAGGGAGCTACACGAGCCGAGATTGCCCTCCGTTTTGATCTTGATGATTGCCCGCGGGCCCAAGCGTGGCTTCAAGAGCAGGCCCTGCTCGATGAGGAGGGCTGTGTGATCCGGCGGGTGATCTCAACCGATGGCCGTTCGAAGGCCTTTGTGAATGGATCGCCGGTCACGCTCCAATCACTTCAGGAGTTAGGGCAGGGGCTTCTTGAAATTCATGGGCAGCATGCCCATGTCCTGTTAGTGAAAGGGCATGAGCAGCGGCGTCTTCTGGATTCTGCGGCGGGCAATGGAGCGGTTCTAAGGGATTTATCGGCGCTGTTCCATCAGCTGAGGGAGGTTACGGTTCGGCTCAAAGAGAGGATGTCACAGCAACATGACGGTGCCGCCCGCCTTGATCTTCTGACGTTTCAGCTCGATGAACTCCAGCAGGCGGGCATGGAAACCCTCGATTATGGGGCGTTGGTCGAAGACCACGGTCGTCAGGCGCATGCCGAACGAATTATGGAGGTGGGCCAGCGGGAGCTTGATCATCTTTATGAGAATGAAGCGTCCTCGGTGACGAAGAGCCTGGCGCAGGCGATTCATGGCCTGACGGAGATTGGCCGCGTCGCGCCGGAGTATCAGGAATTAGTGACAACCCTTGAGGAGGCCCAAGCCGGGATCAAGGAGGCGGCCTCTGGTCTTCGGCGACTGTTGTCAAGGCAGGAAGCGGATCCGAGACAGTTGGCGCTGATGGAGGAGCGGCTGGCCGACGTGCATCGGTTGGCTCGCAAGCATCAGATTCGACCCGAAGCGCTGCGGGAGCATGTGGCGGCTCTTGAGACGGAACGTGGGCGGCTGATGGACGGCACGGCCAGTACTGAAGATCTTGAGGCGGTGCGGCGAGAGCTTGAGGCGGCCTACCGGGAGCAGGCGGCGCAGGTGTCGCGACGACGGCTCGAGGCGGCTCAAATCTTAGAGGCAACGATCGAGGGATTGTTGGCGGAGCTTGGGATGCCGAAGGCGAGGCTTCGGATCGCGGTGGTCCCCGATGAGACGGCAGACCCGTCGGTCTTCGGCCAGGACCAGGTTGAATTTTTGGTCAGCGCGAATCCCGGGTTGCCCCTAAAACCTTTAGCTCGCGTCGCTTCAGGGGGCGAGCTATCGAGGGTCAGCCTTGCGATTCAGGTCGCCCTGACGGGAGAAAAAGGTACGCCGACGATGATCTTTGATGAGGTGGATAGTGGTATCGGTGGCGGGGTAGCCGAAGTCGTGGGGCAGAAATTGCGATTACTGGGTGGGCAGCGCCAGATTTTCTCGGTAACCCATTTGCCTCAGGTTGCGGCTCAAGGCCATCAGCACCTGCTGGTTGAAAAGGGCATCGAAGGCGAAGTCACCCAGAGCCGGGTCTGCTGTCTTGACGCGGCCGGGCGGGTTAAGGAAATTGCGAGGATGCTTGGGGGGCGGGTGATGACCCCGCAGACCCTCGCGCATGCCGAAGAAATGTTGCTGCTGGCAGGAGGTCTGTCTCCATGGTTGCACACTGAGTGACCGGCGGAGAGAACACCTAGGATGTGAGGGCGCGCTGATCCTGTTAGGATACTGCGTCTGATGTAATGGGGCGGATTTGCCCTCATGAGGGACTGATATTGTGAATGACATGCTAAAGAATGTGGTCTTGTGGGTGGTCGTGGCCGTGGTGCTGATGTCGATGTTCAATAACCTCGGCAATCGGCGCTCTATGGACGCGGGCATGTCCTACTCCCAGTTCATCCAGTCAGTGAAAGATGGCCAAATCAAGCAGGTCATGATGGATGGGTCCCAGCTTCGTGGCATAACGGCAACCGGCGAGAAGTTCTCGACCTACGCGCCCCCCAATGATCCTCACATGGTGGATGACCTGATCGAAAATCATGTCGACATCAAGGTTGATGCGCCCGAATCTGAATCCTTCCTGATGCAGATTTTTATTTCCTGGTTCCCGATGCTGCTGCTGATCGGTGTTTGGGTTTTTTTCATGCGCCAGATGCAGGGCGGCGGCGGTGGCCGCGGGGCCATGTCATTTGGCAAAAGCAAAGCGCGTCTGATTGAGGAAGACCAGATCAAGGTCACGTTTGCCGATGTGGCGGGGGTTGAAGAAGCCAAGGAAGACGTCCAGGAAATGGTCGACTTCTTAAAAGACCCCGGCAAATTTCAGAAGCTCGGCGGCAAGATTCCCCGAGGGGCCTTGATGGTCGGTCCCCCTGGAACCGGCAAGACCCTGCTGGCCAAGGCGATTGCCTGTGAAGCTAAGGTGCCCTTTTTCTCGATCTCCGGGTCTGACTTTGTTGAAATGTTTGTTGGGGTTGGCGCCTCAAGGGTTCGCGACATGTTTGAGCAGGCCAAGAAAAGCGCGCCCTGCATTATCTTTATTGATGAAATTGATGCCGTGGGCCGTCATCGTGGCGCTGGGCTTGGCGGTGGCCACGATGAGCGTGAGCAAACGCTGAATCAGTTGCTGGTGGAAATGGACGGATTTGAGGGAACCGAAGGGATCATCGTGGTGGCGGCGACCAACCGTCCCGATGTGCTGGATCCTGCTCTTTTGCGTCCTGGCCGCTTTGACCGTCAGGTGATGGTTGGGCTGCCTGATGTTCGTGGCCGTGAACAGATTCTCAAAGTCCACATGAAGCGGGTTCCTCTGGCCAGTGACGTTGAAGTGTCGTTTCTTGCTCGGGGAACGCCCGGTTTCTCTGGCGCCGATCTTGCCAATCTGGTCAATGAGGCAGCCCTTTTTGCTGCGAGGACCAATAAGCGACAGGTCGAGATGGCCGATTTCGAGAAGGCCAAGGATAAAATCATGATGGGGGCCGAAAGACGGTCGATGGTCATGAGTGAGGACGAAAAGCGTCTGACGGCTTTTCACGAGGCGGGGCATGCGATCGTGGGGCGCCTGGTTCCCGATCACGATCCCGTCTACAAGGTCAGTATCATGCCGCGGGGCCGGGCGCTGGGTATCACGATGTTTTTGCCAGAGCGTGATCAGTACAGCGCCAGCCTGGAGAAGTTGGAGAGTCAGATCTCCAGCCTTTTTGGGGGTCGTATCGCCGAGGAACTGATCTTTGGTCGCAAGAAGGTCACCACGGGCGCCTCAAATGATATTGAGCGCGCCACCCATCTTGCGCGCAACATGGTGACCCGTTGGGGGTTGTCTGAGCGGCTGGGTCCCCTCGCCTACAGTGAGGAAGAAGGTGAAGTGTTCCTCGGGCGGTCGGTGACCAAGCACAAGAGCGTTTCAGAGGAAACCGCGCATCTGATCGATGAGGAGATCCGTTCTTTCATTGATCGCAACTACGCGCGGAGCGAAACCATTTTGAAGCAGAATATCGATAAGCTGCACCTTATGGCTGATGCCCTGATGAAGTATGAGACGATTGATCACCTGCAGATTGATGACATCATGTTGGGGAAGGCGCCGCGACCCCCCCAAAACTGGGATGAAACCCCTCCCACCGATGGATCTGGCGTAAAGGATTCTGAGGGGCCTATAGCCGATGCGGACGCCAAGGATAATCTGGGGAAGGCCGCCGAACAGCACTAGGGGTGAAAGGGGGATCGGAGAGATTCAGGCCCCTGTTTCTCAGGGGCTTGTTGTTTGGGGTATACCGACCGGATACCCCGAGGTTCTAGGGGGAAGGGATGACGCGGGCATATTTTGGAACAGATGGGATTCGTGGGAAGGTGGGGACCTATCCCATCACCGCGGATTTCGTATTGAAACTGGGTTGGGCCGCCGGCCGAGTCTTTTCGAGGGGTCGTCAAGACCCTGTCGTCCTGATTGGTAAGGACACTCGGATATCGGGGTATATGTTTGAATCGGCGCTTGAGGCGGGCTTGTCGGCTGCAGGTGTCAATACCCAGCTGATGGGGCCGATGCCTACGCCCGCCATTTCCTATCTCACAAGGACCTTTCGCGCGGACGCCGGGATTGTCATTAGCGCCTCACACAATCCCTACTATGACAATGGCATCAAGTTTTTTGGTGCGGATGGTCTGAAGCTTTCAGATGCCATCGAGCATGAAATCGAGGCAGAAATTGATGAGCCGATGACCACAGTGGATTCGGCGCGAATCGGTAAGGCGACCCGATTGATGGATGCTGCCGGCCGTTATATTGAATTTTGCAAAAGCACGATTGCCTCGCAAATGAAGTTTGGGGGGGTCAAGGTCGTCGTCGATTGCGCGCATGGTTCGACGTATCATATTGCGCCTCACGTCCTCTCAGAGCTTGGCGCTACCGTGGTCTCGATGGGGGTTTCACCGAATGGCTTCAACATCAACGAGGGGGTTGGGGCCACCAAACCTGAAGCGCTGGCGAGGGCCGTGCTCGATGAAGGTGCGGACCTCGGCATTGCTCTCGACGGGGACGGGGACCGCCTGATTCTCATCGACCATGAAGGCACGATCGTCGACGGTGATGAGATTCTTTTTATCATTGCGTCGGCCCGACTGGCCCAAGGTGAACTGCGCGGGCCGGTGGTCGGGACGCTGATGACCAACCTCGGTCTCGAGCATGCCCTTGCCCCTTTTGGTGTGGAGCTGAAGCGCGCAGCAGTCGGTGATCGCTATGTCATGGAAATGATGTTGGCGAATGACAGTACCCTTGGCGGTGAGAGCTCGGGGCATATCATCTGTCGGGATCGAATTCCGACCGGGGATGGCATTGTCGCGGCGCTGCAGGTCATGGAGGCCATGCGCGCTTCTCATAAAAGTCTCAAGGATTTGCGGTGCGGCATGGATAAATATCCTCAAACCCTTGTCAATGTCAGAACGAGGGAGCGAGTGAACCCAAATCAGATGGATTCTGTTCAGGCCCTAAAGACAGAGGTGGAACGTGAGCTTGGGGGGCAGGGGCGGGTGCTCCTAAGGTCTTCTGGGACCGAGCCCTTAGTACGGGTCATGGTCGAGGGGGCCGATGGCGACAAAGTGAAGCGGCTGGCAGGGCGCTTGGCGGATGCGGTCAGAGATGCGCTCGATGAATAGTTCCCTCAATCGCTAAAAACTTGAGGCAACAGACTGATTCCCAACAGGCCAATGGCGGGGGTTCTGGAGATTTGATTAAATAATCACCAGAAAAATAATCACATTTAGGTTGGAAGCCTAAACAATAATGGAGAAATCGGATGTCTAAAGGGCAAAACTTACAGGATCCGTTCCTGAATGCGTTGAGAAAGGAACATGTTCCCGTCTCCATTTATCTGGTTAATGGGATCAAGCTACAGGGTAAGGTTGATTCGTTCGATCAGTACGTCATTATTCTGAGAAATGCGGTCAGTCAGATGGTCTACAAGCACGCCATCTCGACCATTGTCCCCGCACGCCAAGTTCGCCTCGCCCAAGGCCAGGAAGAGCTTGAGGAAGAGGTCGTCGATTGATGCTGCGAGGCATCCTTTGGGTCAGTGTGTTCGATGACTAGGTCGGGGTGGTCGGTTGTTTGATCGCCCAAGCTCCGGCGAACGAGCGGTTCTGGTATTTGGCGGCGAAGCGCAGGAGGACGCGGTTAAATCCGAATTGCGTGAGCTCGCCTTATCCGCCGGAGCTTTGCCCGTGGCCGTGCTTTGCAGCAAACGCCTCCATCCAGATCCCCGCTTCTTCATCGGCAAAGGCAAGGTCGAAGAACTCATGGCGCTCATTCAGGAGTCCGCTGCGGAACTGATCCTTTTTAATAACGCCCTGAGCCCCAGTCAGGAGCGGAACCTTGAGAAGGCGCTGAATGTGCGGGTCCTCGACAGGACCGGGTTGATTCTCGATATCTTTGCGCAGCGAGCGCAAAGCTATGAGGGTAAGCTTCAGGTTGAACTGGCTCAGCTGCGTCACTTGTCGACCCGTTTGGTGCGGGGATGGACCCACTTGGAGCGACAAAAGGGCGGTATTGGGCTTAGGGGGCCGGGTGAAACCCAGCTCGAGACCGACAAGCGTCTGATTGGTCGCCGGATAGCGCAGATCCAGAAGCGATTGGATAAGGTGGATCGCCAGCGAGGGCAGGGACGACGGGCGCGTCGGCGTTCAGAGATTTCAGTGGTGGGTTTGGTCGGTTACACCAATGCCGGTAAATCGACGCTGATTAATGCACTGACGGGCGCTGGGGTTTACGCGGCGGATCAATTGTTTGCGACCCTCGATCCAACCTTCAAACGCTACGCTCTGGGGTCTCACCAGCATGTCGTGTTGGCGGATACGGTTGGGTTTGTGAGGGACCTGCCTCACGAATTGGTGGCGGCCTTCAAGTCGACCCTCAATGAAACGATAGAAGCGGATCTGTTGTTGCACATCATTGATGCCAGCGACCCCGAGATGCTGGCAACCATCGATGAGGTCGAACGTGTCATCGAGGATATCGGGGCCCTTGAGGTTCCTCGAATCAAAGTGATGAACAAAATTGATCGGCTTGAGGTGCCACGTCCTCGGATCGAGCGTGACGAGCGGGGCCAAGTCATCGAGGTCTGGCTGTCCGCCGAGACGGGGCAGGGTCTCGATCAGCTGAATGAGGCCTTAAGAGAGCTATTTGGACAAACAACCGTCACCCGGGACTTGCAACTCGGCCCGACAGATGGTCCACTTCGTGCCATGCTGTTTCGCGTGGCGACGATCCTCCTCGACGAACGGGACGAGTCTGGCGGTTGGCGGATGCGCGTCGAGGGATCGCCGGACCGCCTGCGTTTTCTCGAACGGCGATTCGGCGCGGCAGACCTTTCTCAATGGATAGGCCCTGATGCGTCCGTGGTTCCATAAGGCTTTGCCCCAACGCTTACTAACCCCCAAAACGAGGCTGTCGTGATTGACTATAAGCTGGAGAAATGTGATGTCCTGGAATGAACCGGGTGGCAATAAGAAGGATCCCTGGAGTGGTCGTGACAACGCGAAGACTCCGCCAGATCTTGATGAAGTTTTAAAAGGCCTCCAAGACAAGCTTGGGGGTTTATTCGGTGGCGGTAAAGGACCGCGCGGGGGCCCTGCTTCCGGGCAACTGGTGGGGTTGGTGCTGTTGGTGCTTCTTGGGCTTTGGAGCGTGACAGGGGTTTATGTGGTCGATGAGGGCAGCCGAGGGGTCGTGACCCGTTTCGGGGGCTATGTGGATACCACCTTGCCCGGGCTTCATTGGCATCTGCCGGCCCCTATAGAAAAGATCGATGTGGTCAATCTGGAACAGCAGCGCTTTGTTGAAATCGGTTACAGATCCGGTGGCCGTCAGCAGTCTCAGGGGGCGGTTCCCAAAGAGGCGTTGATGCTGACTCAGGACGAAAATATCATCGATATTCGTCTCGCGGTTCAATATATGATCAAGGACGCCAAGGCCTACCTTTTCAATGTCGCAGACCCTGATCAAACCTTGAAAGAGGTGATTGAGAGCGCGCAGCGGGCGGTGATTGGCAAGAGCACGATGGACTTCGTGCTGACCGAAGGGCGCAGCAATATTGCAGATGAGATTAAGACGGAAATTCAGCAAACGCTGGATGAATATGAGGCAGGCATCTCGGTCAGCAATGTCAACCTGGTGGATGCCCAGCCACCCGATGAGGTGCAGAACGCGTTCGAGGATGCCATCAAGGCCCGGGAAGATGAGCAGCGCCTTAAAAATGAGGCCGAGTCCTATGCCAATGAAGTTGTCCCTAAGGCGCGCGGTGCGTCAGCGCGTCTGGTGGAGGAATCTGAAGCCTACCGACAGAAGGCCGTCGCGCGGGCGGAGGGTGAATCCTCGCGGTTCTTGAAGCTCTTGGCCGAATACGAGAAAGCCCCGGATGTCACCCGGGAACGGATGTACCTTGAAACCATGGGCGATGTCCTTGGGCAAACCGGCGCTATGGTGGTTGACGTCAAGAACAGCAACAACATGCTCTACCTTCCGGTGGATCGCTTGACGCGGACACCGGTCGACCCTGTTGCCGCTCCGGTCAATAGCGGGCAGGAGGCTGCCGTCCCACAGGAAGGTGCTGCAGCAGGGAAATCAGCCCGATCTCAATCCACCCGGGGTCGCGACATCAGAGGGCCAAACCATTGAATAAGAATAGCTTAATGCTGGGTGTCGGTCTCCTGGCCGTGATCCTCCTCTTCACCATGACTTTTACCGTTTCTGAGACCGAAAAGGTCATTGTGCTTGAGTTCAAGAAAATCGTTGGCACCGATTATGATCCTGGGCTCCATCTGAAGCTTCCTTATCGTCAAGTCAAGAAGTTCGATGACCGTATTTTGACCTTGGAATCAAAGCCGGAGCGCTTTTTGACGTCTGAAAAGAAGAACGTCATCGTCGATTGGTTCGTTAAATGGCGGATCAATGATGTGACCAAGTTCTATACCGCAGTGGCTGCAGACAAGGTGCAGGCCAATATCCGTCTGGATCAGATCACCAAGGATGCTATGCGGAATGAGTTCAGTAAAAGGACTATCCGGGAGTTGGTGTCATCCGATCGAGGCCGCATTCAGGATGCCCTGACCACGATGGTCTCTCCAGCTGTGGCGGGACTCGGTATTGAAGTCGTCGACATCCGGGTCATGCGCATCGATCTGCCAGACGAAGTCAGTTCCTCCGTCTATCGGCGGATGGAAGCGGAGCGTGCTCGGGTGGCTAGAGAATTCCGTTCGCGGGGCGCCGAGGCCGCTGAAAAAATTCGTGCAGAAGCGGACCGGGAGCGGGATGTGCTGGTAGCCGAAGCCCAAAAAACAGCCGAAATCAATCGGGGTGAGGGGGATGCCGCAGCCTCTGATATTTATGCGAAGGCCTATGGGCGCAACAAAGAATTCTTCCAGTTCAATCGGAGTCTGATGGCCTATCGGCAGGCGTTTAAGGATGACCGAAGCCTCTTTGTTATGTCTCCGGACTCTGAATTTTTCCAGTACTTCAAGAAAACCCGGTAATCCTCTATCCGTTACGCCCCCGTTTGCCCGAAAGGGCTCGGGGGCGTTTGTGTGAAGGAAAGCTGGTGAGCGGGCCAGGGATCCATTACCATCACTCCACCTAGGACTTAGCTGAACATTTGAACATGTTGACCCACGACCGCTGGCTCCTGCCGGAAGGAATCGATGACATCTTTCCCCATGAGGCCCGCGCGCTTGAACAGCTCGGGAGGACGCTCATGGATCGCCTGTCCGTCTGGGGTTACCGTCAGGTGATCCCGCCGATGGTTGATTTTCTGGATTCCTTGTTGGTGGGAACCGGGCACGCACTGGATCTTGAGACCCTGAAGCTTTCGGATCCGGTCAGCGGTCGGCTGATTGGTCTGCGTGCGGATATGACGCCGCAGGTGGCGCGGATTGATGCCAGAACCGCGAGGGTGGGTATTCCTGCGAGGTTTTGTTACCTGGGTTCAGTGATTCGTGGCCTATCAGGCCATCTCGACAAAACCCGCAACCCCATCCAAATCGGCGCCGAGCTTTTCGGTGATGCCAGTGAGGCGGCGACCACGGAGGTGATTCACCTGCTGCTGGAGACGCTGGCCCTGGTCCGGGTCGACAACGTTCATCTGGATTTAGGGCATGTGGGGATCTACCGGCTACTGGCCAGCGAGGCGGGGCTGGGTGAGACCGAGGAATCCGAATTATTCGACATTCTGCAGCGAAAGGACCCCACGGATCTTCGGGTGTTCCTGGCCGACCGGCAGGTGGCTCCGGGCCCTTCCGTGTTGATCGAGCGGCTGCTGGATCTTAATGGCCCTCTTGACGTTCTCGATCAGGCCCTTGAAGCTTTAGCTCCGGGTGGCCCGCTCATTCTGAAGGCGGTGGAAGAGGTCGCGAAGATCGGCCGTCGGTTGACCGCGAGCTTCCCAAGCCTGCAGCTCCATGTTGATCTCGCTGAACTTCGAGGGTACCAGTATCACACGGGGATTGTCTTCGCCGCCTTCGTGCCGGGGCAAGGGCAGGAAATCGCTCGCGGGGGACGTTACGATGAAATTGGTCAAGCCTTCGGTCATGCGCGTCCTGCCGTCGGTTTTAGTGCCGATCTTCGAATGTTGGCGAGTCTCTGCGCCCTTAAAGGTCAGTATGAGAGCGTCGCTGCCATTTTTGCGCCGGCTATCGAGGATGCCGACTTGGAGGTGGCCATTAGCCAGCTGAGGGGGGAGGGGGTGATCGTCATCCAGTCCCTTGGCGGCCCCCATGAAACGGCCGAGCGCCTTGACTGCTCGGCTTCTCTAAGACGGCTCGAGGGCCGTTGGCAAGTGATTCAAAACGATTAATACCTGGAAAATAAGCATGGGCAAGAACGTCGTCGTCATAGGAACCCAGTGGGGTGATGAGGGTAAGGGCAAGTTGGTCGATATTCTGACCGAACGCGCGAAGGGCGTGGTGCGGTTTCAGGGAGGCCATAATGCGGGTCATACGCTGGTGATTGATGGCCAGAAGACGGTGTTGCACCTGATTCCTTCGGGGGTACTCAGAGAAGGCGTCAAATGCTACATCGCCAATGGTGTGGTGCTATCACCCGATGCGCTGATGGAAGAAATTGGTGTGCTTGAGCGTGCCGGTATTCCGGTGCGGGAGCGGTTGGTGATCAGCGAGGCCTGTGCACTCATTCTGCCGATTCATATTGCCCTCGATCAGGCCCGCGAAAAGGCGCGCGGTGCTAAGGCGATTGGGACCACCGGTCGCGGCATTGGGCCGGCCTATGAGGATAAGGTTTCAAGGCGGGGGCTTCGGGCTGGCGATCTGTTTTATCGACACCTTCTAGAGGAGCGGTTGAAGGATCTTCTTGATTTCCATAATTTCGTTTTGAGTCAGTACTTCCATGAGCCAGCGCTCGATTTTCAGGAAGAGCTTGAACATCTCTTAAAAATTGGCGAGGAAATCAAGCCGATGCTCGGGGATGTCGCCGGAGACCTCCATCGTCTCGGTGCTGCCGGTGAGCCGGTCCTCTATGAAGGGGCTCAGGGAGCCATGCTGGATATTGATCATGGGACCTACCCCTATGTCACCTCCTCGAATACCACCGCGGGTGGGGCATCTTCAGGGACCGGCGTAGGCCCTCTTGAGTTTGACTATGTCCTTGGGATCACCAAGGCTTATTCCACCCGCGTGGGTAATGGGCCCTTCCCCACCGAACTGTTTGATGAGGTCGGCAGCCATCTTTCCAGCAAAGGTCAGGAATTTGGTGCAACCACGGGACGGGCGAGGCGCTGCGGCTGGTTTGATGCGGTGCTCATGAAGCGCTCCGCCAAGCTCAACAGCCTCTCAGGACTGTGTCTTACCAAGCTCGATGTTCTCGATGGGCTGAAATCCATCGGGATCTGTACCCGCTATCGATATCAAGGCGTTGATATCGATACGGTGCCGATTGGGGCCGAGGCTTATGCGCAATGTGAGCCGGTCATCGAGACCATGCCCGGCTGGTCTCAATCGACCCAAGGGGTCACCGATCTTGAAAAGCTGCCGAAGGCAGCCCGCGATTATATTCAGCGAATTGAGTCGTTGGTGGGGGTGCCGGTGGATATCCTGTCGACCGGTCCTGACCGGAAGGAGACCATCATTCTCCATCATCCCTTTGATTGAAAAGTCTCTTGCTGTCGGCTTGGGATACCCTTCTCCGGTAAACGGAATCCATGCCCTTTAGGGCGAGGAGGTCTCAACGCCAAGGCAAGTCCGGGGGGGGGCAAAGGAAGTCGCTTCCATCAGAGTTGCCCCCCATATCGGCTGATGGAGCGCCCTCAGAGTGCTAGACTGGGTTTTTCTCATCCGATTGATCCTTTCTTTTTAACGTGCCATTCAGGTTCTGCATCGTGAAGTTCCGCCCTTTTCTTTCACTGGCCCTCCTTTGGTTGCTTCCGATGATGGTTTTCGGCGACGAGGCCTCCAACCAAAAGCCACTTGATCTAACCCACTCGTGGGTCGGGTTTTTCTCTTTGGGGGTGGTAGCGGTCGCCTATGTGGCGGCCATGTTGGAGGATGTGACCTTCATTCGGAAGTCCAAACCCATGTTGCTGGGTGCCTCCCTGATCTGGTCAGCGATCCTCTTGGTCTATCGCCTAAATGGCGATACGACGCTGGCGGTTGCAGCCTTTCGGAGCAACCTTGAATCCTATGTCGAACTGCTATTCTTTATTATGGTGTCGATGACCTATCTCAACGTCATGGAATCGATGAAAGTCTTTGACGCCTTAAGGATTCGTCTGGTGAGCCTTCAGCTTGGCTATCGGGCTTTGTTCTGGCTGACTGGATTCTTGGTCTTTTTTATCTCCAGTGTAGTGAATGGCCTGACTTCAGGACTGCTGATGGGCGCTGTCGTCGTGGCAGTAGGTCGCGACAGTCCAAAGTTTGTGTCCTTGGCTTGCTTAAATCTCGTCATCGCTTGCAATGCCGGCGGCTCCTTCAGTCCCCTCGGAGGTATTTCGACCCTCTTTGTTTGGCAAGGTGGCGTCCTTGAATTTACCGACTTTTTTAAGCTCTTTCTTCCCTGTCTGGTCAATTTTCTGGTTCCCGCTGCCCTCATCAGTTTTCAAGTCCCCAAGGGCAGCCCTGCGATCATGATGGAATCGGTGGATTTACCGCGCGGTACCAAGCGCATTATGTTTTTATTTGGCCTCACTATTTTTTTGGCCATCATCTTTGATATGGTCCTCAAGCTTCCACCGGCGGCGGGCATGCTAGCCGGTTTCTCTTTGTTGGAGCTGTTTGATTATTACCTTATGAAAACCCCTGGAAGGGATCCTGATCGATTGGCTTTGTTGCCGCACGGGCTGGACTTTAAGCCGAGATCCAGCCGTGATCAGGAGCGCCTTGAGAGCTACGCCATTTTCGACAAGGCGGGGCATCTTGATTGGGATACGCTCCTCTTCTTTTATGGGGCGATGGTTGCGATTGGGGGCTTAGGATTTATTGGCTATCTTGATGCCATTTCCAGTTGGCTTTATGGTCAGCACAGTGCAGCGCTCGCCAATATCTTGATCGGCCTCTCGTCAGCTTTTATTGATAACGGCACCTTGATGTTTGCCGTGCTGAATATGCATCCCCCTCTGGGTAAGGGAGAGTGGCTTTTGCTGACGCTGACCCTGGGGGTTGGTGGGAGTCTCCTCGCGATCGGTTCGGCGCCGGGGATTGGGCTTTTAGGGCTGACCAAGGGGCGCTATAGCTTCCTCAGCCATATGCGCTGGTCGCCTGCGATTCTCCTGGGTTATGCCGCGGCGGTCGCGGTTCATTTTGTTGTTAATTCACACGCATTCTAGGAAAAAAGTTATGACTTGGCCTTTAGGACATGTTCGATGCTGGAGGCCATGGATTTTGTTCCTTTTGCTTCTAGGACTTCAAGGCTGCGCGAGTCTCTACAAGCCTCAAAATGAATCGATCACGAAGATCGATAACCATCAGGGATATCGGCTCACGAAAGGCAATGATGGCGACTATGGCGACCATCTGATCTTCCTCGCCTTCTCAGGGGGGGGCACCCGGGCCGCTGCCTTATCCTACGGTCTTTTGAAAGAACTCAAGAATACCGATATCTCATCGCGGGGCCACACGGTCCGTCTTCTCGATGAGGTGGATACCATCAGTTCTGTCTCTGGAGGCAGCTTTACAGCCGCCTATTACGGCCTTTTTGGGGAACGCCTCTTTAGCGACTATGAATCCGTATTCCTTCGCCAGAGCATTCAGGGGACCCTGATTCGGAAACTCTTTAGTCCCGTTTACTGGTGGAATGCCGCCTTTGACGGGATGGATCGCACGGAGATGGCGATTGACTATTACGATCGTCAGATTTTTGAAGGAAAGACTTTCCGGGATATGCAACTTGAACGTGGACCCTTCATTGAAATTAATGCCACCGATCTAGCGGTAGGCCAACGGTTTTCCTTTATCCAGGCGAGCTTTGATCTGATCTGTTCTGATCTTGATGATTTTTCGGTCGCTCGTGCGGTGACGGCTTCTTCGGCGGTCCCGGTCGCCTTCCCAACCGTCGTCTTGAAGAACTATTCAGAAAAATGCGATACCAGTCAGTCGAATCTGGTGCGCTATATTAAGATGAATGAAGGGCGCGATCCAAGGATTAAGATGCTCAAAACGCGCATGGATTCTTATTTGAATGCGAAGGAGCGGCCCTATATCCATCTGGTGGATGGTGGGATTAGCGACAACCTTGGGCTCAGGGCTCTTTCCGATCGGATCGAAACCCAGGGTGCCGGCTACTTTCTTCGAGAAGGCAAACCCGCGCCGAAGGATATCCTTGTGATCACAGTCAACGCCCAAGTGAAGCCAGAGCGGGGCATGGATTATTCGGCTGAAAAACCGTCGGTCTCTGAGACGATCGATGCCATGGCCGATGCACAGATGTCGCTCTACAACAATGAGACGAAACTCCTGCTCAAGAATAAATTAACTGATCTCCAGGCGATGCTTAAAGCTAAGGGCCGTCACCTTAAGATCTATACCGCAGAGGTCGCCTTCGACTCGGTTGAGGCCAAAACCATGAAGACTTTACTCAATAGCTTACCGACCTCTCTCGAACTATCGAATCAAGACGTGGATCTTTTGATCGGAACGGCGTCACAATTGCTGCGCCAACAGTCTGGATATCAGGAGTTTCTCGCCGACAATCAGGGGCGGCGACAGGGTCAAGTTCTGCCACAGCCGCAGCGTTCTAAACCCTGAGGGCTAACCGTCTGAATCATCGCGTCATCGTTCTGACAGGAAGGTGGCCTTGCCTTTCATGATCTTGCGGTGGGCATCCCCTAACCGGCTGATCGTTTCCCACGCGACAGACCGCAGTCCCTCAGGCGCTGACCCAGAAGGCCGAACCCCAAGGGTTTTCGGAGATTCGCTATGTGGTCCATTCAGAAGCAATGCCCGAATTGGTCACTGAAGCGATGGATGGCATCCGAAAGGGAAAGGCCTACCGCCTGGAGCAGGGCCAGGAGGTTGATCCCTTGCCGCCGTCATCTTTCCTGGCTCTTTCTGGTGGGGGTGATGATGGTGCCTTTGGTGCGGGGCTTACTGTGTGGTTGGAGCAAGGCGGGGGCTCGACCTGAATTTAAGCTGGTGACGGGGATCAGTGCCGGGGCATGATTAGCCCCTTTTGCTTTTCTAAGACCCACGAGACCCTCAAGGCGATCGCCACAGAATATGCCAAAGGCCGCTATTGCTGATGGCGACCACTCATCTCGACGCCCTGAGGCGCTGATCTGGAACAAGACCAAGATCGCGGCCAGCGGCCACCCCGATGCCCTGAAACGTTTCCACCAGATCAGACTGGCCTCTCTAGCGATACCGGGAGCTTTCACCTGCGATGATCGATGTGACCGCCAATGGCAAGCCTTATCAGGAAGTGCACGTGGATGGTGGGGCGATGGCACAAGTCTTTATCTATCCACCGGCACTCAAGTTGGCCGATGTGTCCAAGGATCAGGGGGTAGTCCGTGATAGAAAGCTCCATGTGATCCGAAATGCCTGACTCGATTCTAATTGGGCAGAAGTCAAGCGACAGACCATTTCCATTCTAGGGCGAGCGATTTCATCGCTGATTAGACCCAAGGCGCTGGGGATCTCTGCCGCATTTATGCGATTACGCAGCGAGATGGGGTCGACTACAATTTGGCTTGGATCCCTGCGGACTTCAAGGTCATCCATTCCCGTGACTTTGATCCTCTCTACATGGGGCCACTGTTCCGCAGCGGCTATAACATGGCGGTGAAAGGCTATTCTTGGGAAAAGCAACCACCCGGTCTTTAACCCGCCGCCGCTTCTCCCAAATAGCTCGTTCCCTGAGGCGGGACGTTGAAGGGGGCCTTCAATGACTGGCCACCTCGCCGGATTCTGCGGAGACTTTTTTGACCAGGGGCATGAACAGAAGCGCGATAAAGAAGACCAGTCCCAAGACGTGAAAGAGGGAGTTGATGGTCATCACTTCCGCCTCACGCATGACCAGACCATGGAGCTGTTTGAGGGCAGCCAGCTCAGGATCAGGCGCCCCGGCACTCGCTAGACGCTCCTTAAACCCTTCTAAGATGGCTTGGGTTTGGGGTGAGCCTGGCGTCACCGCCTCTCGGAGCTTCCCATAATGTTCTTTGTTCCACTGGATCATCAAGGTGTTAGCCACCGCGAGTCCGATGGCGCCGCCGAGGTTTCTCATCAGATTGTAAAGACCGCTCGCATTCTTGACCTCTTCATATGGGAGCGTCCCGAGAGCCAGGGAGTTGATGGGCAGAAAGCAGAACATCAACGCAAATCCCCGAAGGGCCTGTGGCCAGAAGAATTCCCAGTACCCTGATTCATGGGTGAGGTTGCCATTCCACCAGCAACCGATCCCATAGAGCATCAAGCCTGTGGCTAGCATAAGCCTCGAATCCATGACCTTCGACAGGGGGCCGGCGACGAAGGCAGAAACAAACTGGAAGACGCCGACGACCATGATGTACTGACCAATCTGAAGACTGTTGAGCCCCTTCACGGCGGCCAAATACACGGGCATCAGGTACATGATGGTGTAAAGGCCGATGCCAAGAACGAAACTGAATCCACAGCCGACGGCAAAATTGAAGTCGCGGAACGCCCTAAGATCCACCATGGGATAGGCGATAGTGAGTTCGCGATAGAGCATCGCAATGCCCGATGCGATGGCGATGATAGTAAAAAGGACGATCTCTGGGCTGTCGAACCATTCCTTGCGCACCCCTTCTTCAAGAACGAATTGCATGCAGCCTAAAAAAACGACAATGAAAAAAATGCCGGGATAATCAATTTTTTTAAGCAGGCCCCAATCCGGCTCATCGACGCGGACGAAGAGCCAGGTGAGGAGTGTCGCGAAGAATCCAGGTAATAAATTGACCAAAAAGAGGGCCTTCCAGGAGACGGCATTGGTCAGATAGCCCCCAAGAACAGGGCCGGCGGTGGGGGCGACGGTGACGACGAGGCCGACCACGATCACCATCGATGGCTGAAGCTTGGGTGGGAACAGGGTATAGATGACGGCGAACACGGTCGGGATCATCGCTCCGCCAAAAAGGCCCTGGAGCCCCCGGAAGATGATCATCGAGTTGAGATCCCAGGCGAGGGCGCAAAGAAGGCTCATTGCCGTGAATCCCGCGCAGGAGATGGAAAATAGAACGCGGGTCGACAGCGCCCGGCTCAACCAGCCTGAGAGGGGAATGATGACCACTTCGGCGATGAGGTAGGCCGTTTGTACCCAAGTGATTTCATCTTGGGTGGCGGACAGTCCGGCCTGAATCTGCTCCAGGGAGCTCGCTACGATCTGAATGTCGAGGATCGCCATAAAAATACCGAAGACCATGGCGATGAAACCGACCCATTCACCGGTGGACAGGGTCTTTGGAGCAGCCGTTGAGGGGCCTTGACGTTCTTCGCCATGATCGACTGCAGACACAGCCTGATCGTCCATGATGGATTATTTGACCCGGACCTTGGCCATGGCCGAAAGACCCGGCCGGAGCATCGAGGTATCGGCGTTCGCATCAAAGACGATCTTCACAGGAACGCGGCGGACGATCTTGGTGAAGTTCCCTGTAGCGTTTTCTGATGGCAGCAGGCTGAATTCAGATCCGGAAGCTGGGGCAAAACTGTCGACGCTGCCCTTGAAAACCTCGTCCGGGTAGGCGTCGATCTGGATGTCAACGGGTTGTCCGGGCCGCATGTGCTCAATTTGAGTTTCCTTGAAGTTGGCCTCGATATAGAGTCCTTCGCTGGGGATCAGATAGGCGAGGATATGACCCGGTTTGACCAACTGGCCGACTTGGACACTTCGATTACCGATGGTGCCATCGATGGGGGCCAGAATCTGGGTGTGTGCCAGCGAGATTCGCTCCAACTCAAGTGAGGCCTGAAGGGATTGAATACGGGCGCGGGCCTCGCTGATGCGGGCATCAAGGCTGACCAGTTGTCGTTGCGCCTCCTGATGGGCGGAGGTGACTTTATCTCGGAGCGCCTTGGCCTGTTTGACTTCGGCATCTGCGGTGTCGTGGGTTTGGCTCGAAACTGCGCCTTCTCTGACGAGGTTACCAAAGCGCTTAAGGTCTCTCACGGCGAGGTGGAGATCAGCCTCTGCGGAGGCAATATCGGCATATTGGGCAGACACGCGGCTCTTTTGGACTTCCTTGTCAGCTTCAAGGCTCAAGATCTGGGTCTTCTCCACCTGAATCTGCGCTTCACCTTCAGCGACCCTGGCGAGGAAGTCCCTGTCATCGATCGTGACCAATAGATCCCCTGGATGAACCCGCTGGTTATTCTCGAAGTGGACGCCGGTGACATAGCCTGACTCCCGAGGACTGATCAGGGTCATATGCGCCTTGAGGTAGGTATTGTCCGTACTTTCGAAGGGGCTGATCGCGATCTGCCAGTAAGCGAAGCCCAGCACTCCACTGGTGGCGATCAGGAGGCTGATGATGATCGACTTTGGAAAACGCGATGGAGGCGGCATGGGACTGGATTGTATTACTGAACGGTTCAGTTCATCATATGGACAAATCTTTTCCGATGCAAATGCTTTGACGGCAACGAATGAGAACCCATAGTCCGGCTAAACGACAAGCCATTTTAGATGGCGCGCGACGCGAATTCTTGGCACACGGCTACTCCGGGACCAGTATGGAGTCGATTGCTGAAGCGGCGCCCGTCTCAAAGCCGACGCTCTACCGCTATTTTTCGAGCAAGCATGCCTTGTTTGCCGCCGTCGTTGAGTCTCAGTGTGATGCCTTATTTATGACGCTCTCAGAGGCCACATTGACCGAACCCGAATCGGTTGATGGGCTTAAGGCCATTGCTGAAGGCTTTGTCGATTTGATCTACTCCAAGGACTCTTTGGCGCTCTATCGGCTGTTGATTGCCGAACAGATCCATTTCCCGGAACTAGGCGCTCAGGTTTATCAGTCGAGTTGTGGGCCGATGATCGAATGGGTTTCACGGTACTTGTCTGCCCTTGATCGGCGAGGTCTGGTCGAGATCAAACAGCCCGATGCATCCAGTGAAATACTGCTCGGCATGCTTCAGGGCGCAAGCCATTTCCGCTGTTTGATCGGGATACAGGAGGGGTTACTCCAAGATCAACGGGATGCCTTGGTCGAGGGGGCGGTCAGCTTGTTTTTAAAGGGACATCAATCATGAGGCGTTGGGTCATCCCCTTCTGGGCTCTCTTGAGTCTTCAAGGATGTATGGTTGGGCCAGACTATCGGACGCCAGATCCCATCCTACCTGACCGCTGGAAAGCGGCGCGATCGAAGGAGTTGGGGCTGAAACCGATCTCTCAGAGCCAACTCAATGACTGGTGGAAAACCTTTGATGACCCACTCCTCGATCAGCTCATCAGGCGGGCTCAACAAGGTAATCTTGATCTTAGAATGGCGCTGACCCGCATTGAGCAGGCAAGAGCAGAACGGCTAGCCCAACGTGCTGATCTTTTTCCAAAGGTCGGCGCCGTTGCGGTCCCGGCCCATTTTGACAACCTTTTTCCTGGTTCCGCTCAAAGGGGATCTGCGGGCGGGACCAACTTCTTTCTCGCAGGCTTTGATGCCCTTTGGGAGATTGATGTTTTTGGCCGCCTCAGGCGGAAGCTTGAGGCGGCTACCGCGGTGACTGAAGGTGCGAAGGAAGATTACCGGGAGGCGTGGGTTATGGTCACTTCGGAAGTGGCCCGGACCTATACCGAATACCGAAACTTTCAGCATCAGATGAGGATTACTACAGCTAATCTTGAATCCCAGCGTCATGCGTTGAAGTTAACGGAGCAGCTCTACCAAGAGGGGATTGGAACGCGCTATGACGTTACAAGAGCCAAAGCCCAAACCGAGACGACCAGTGCAATGCTTCCTGCCCTTCATGGTCAGCTGAGTGCGGCGCAGCATCGGTTGGAGTTGCTGATAGGGGAAAAGCCAGGCGCCCTTCAAGTCAAACTGTCGGCCCCTCAAAAGTTGCCGCAGACGGCCACCCGAAACCTTTTGACAAAACCCGCTGATACGCTTCGTTATCGGCCAGATATTCGAGGCGCTGAAAAGGATCTTGAAGCGGCTACGGCGACCCAAGGTGCGGCGTTTGCTGAGCTTTTTCCCAAGATATCGATCGCCGCCTTTGCGGGACTTCAAAATTCCGATCTCGAAAACCTTTTTAGATCATCGGCCTTTTCGTGGGCCAGTGGCAGTGCCATTATGCAGCCAATTTTTAATTTTGGTCGGATTCGTGCCGGGATTGATCTCGCGGATGCACGGCAAAAGGAAGCCTATCTCCGCTATGAAAAGACGGTCCTTGAGGCTTTAGGAGAAACTGAAACGGCCATGACGCGATTCCTTCAAGAAGAACAGAGGCGTCAGCAGCTTCGGGATGCCATCAAGGATCTCAAAGAGTCCCTTCGGCTGGCGGAGCTTCGCTACCGGGAAGGGGTCTCCACATTTTTGGATGTCCTTGATGCCGAAAGAATGCTCTATCAAGAGGAGCTGAGTCTGGCCCAATCCGAGGCGCAGGCGACGATTTACCAGATTGCGCTTTATAAGGCGCTGGGCGGTTCAGGCCAGCTTGAGGTGAAGCCTGTTGAAGAGCCGATCAGGCCCTGGGGGTGATCCCCTAGTGGGCCCTTTAGCTATTATGAAATTCTTCTAGGATGTAGACTCACCCACGAGGTGCCTCCTGGCTTGTCTTGATGGGACTTTTTGATGATGTCACAAGGCTTCTCGGTATAACGCTGAGGGGTCCAATACAACAGGGAAGAATCGATGAATACAACTTTGACTTTATTAGCGGTGACGTTGAGCCTCATGGGTCTTCAAGAATCAGAGGCGATAGCGTCCGAGACGGCGGCAGATTTTTTGAAAGGAGGGACCTTCTGCTTTCAGGTGGGGGCACCCATCCCGGGAGGATGGGATACCAAGATCAAGCTCGTCTCAGAACGTGCTAAAGGTGGTGCACCCAGAGTAATTTCGGTTGTTTCAGGGCTTTATACGGGCTTCAAAGCGACTTATCCGCCACAGTCTTACACCAGCGAAATGGTGGGTTCAGCGACCGTTGCAAGCCCTAGTGATCATGTTCAGGGTACGCCGACGCTCGATGTTGGTCTATCGAGCTCTGATTATGGTTTGGATCCTCATTCACCGAGCAGTGGGCTTTGGACCGGGCAATATGCATTGACCCTTAAAACCAGTGATCTCTCAGGGAAACTGACGGCTAAAAAGCACTTCACACCCATAGTGAATGGTCAGCCACCGGTAGAGACTTACTCAGAGAGTATTGATCAGCCCGTTCAGCTGATCTCTTGCAAGGGATATTGATCGCGAGGGAGCGTCTGGGAGTGCTATGGGGGGACTTTTCAAAGTTGGTTTGAGAGTGGGCGGGGGGAGGACCCCCGCCCTTCGCGTCGATCTCATCGCCCCTTAGGGCTCCTTTATGGCTTCATGCGCCTAGCATGTCCCTTGATCAGCGATGGTAGATATACATCGTGACTTCAAAGCCAAAGCGTAGGTCATTGAAACGGGTTTTTCCCAGTTCTTCATTGGATTTCCTCCGAGTGATTGATTAAAAAATCAAAGGTCCGAGGGGGGCGCTTTTCATTCCCCCCCCATCGCGTGATATCACCACTTAAGACTGGGTAAGGCGTTCCACCAGTCCAGCCACACGGGTTCCGCAGCGGTTCCCTGGACATTCACATAGGCTGTCAGGTTGGCGGCATCATTGGGGCAGAGGTAGTTTTTGAACGAGGGCATGCTGTCGCC
>QYQA01000120.1 GCA_007280285.1 Methylococcus sp.
CGAAGGCCTATGGCGTCATCCGGCGCTTCTCCGAAGACGTGGCCTGACTTACGACATCCGTGCCATCGCCGCCGATCTGGTGGGTGATGCGGATGCGCCACTGCCGGCCAGCAAGAGTCAGGAGAAAAAGTGGAGCAAGGAGATTTGTGCGCGCCTGTCGGACTGGGTCGGCGCCGAGATCGTGCCGCGTCTCAAGCACGATCTTGCGCAAAACGGCTTGCCGGCAACCGTGCGGGCCCAGGGCGACAAAGTGTTCATCGACTACACACCGCTGGCCACCGGCACCGGCTATGTCGCGCCCGCAGTCATGTTGGAGTTCGGCGCCCGCTCGACCGGCGAGCCCAGCGAACCACGCGCTATCCACTGCGATGCGGCCGCGTATCTCCACGGGGTGGAGTTTCCCGCCGCAACACCACAGGTGATGCGCGCCGAGCGCACGTTCTGGGAGAAGGCCACGGCGATACACGTTTTCTGCGCGCAGGGCGAGTTTCGCGGTGGCGACCGCTTCGCGCGCCACTGGCACGACGTGACGAGACTGGATGCTGCCGGCTTCGCCGCCGCAGCCATCGCGGACAAAGCTCTTGCCCGCGCCGTTGCCGACCACAAGAGCGTGTTCTTTGCAGAAAAGAACACGCACGGCGACGCCATCGACTATCACGTAGCGGTCGCCGGTGGGCTCCAGCTTGTACCGGATGACGGCGCGTTGGCCAAATTGGCTGCCGACTATCAACACATGGTCGATGACGGCTTATTCCTCGATGACGCGGAGCCATTTGAATCTCTGATGGAGCGATGCCAAGCGATCCAGCAAAGGGCCAATGCAAAACAACCACCACAATGAAATTCAATTGATATCCATCGAGCATCGGATACGAAATTCGACGAACACACGCTGATGACCAGCGATTTCTCTGCCAAACTACCGGTTATCCATTCAGCGAGGACGGTCCAATCGGTATTCCTCGACCGGAACATCGACTCGCCACGCCTGACGCGGATAGGCGATGAAATCATGATCGTAGTGGTCGAGCCGGCAATATATCTCCGCCACTGGCAGCGTTGTCACGTAGACCGCAAGATCCGTCAGATCGTAGAACTCCGATTGATGGGCCGCATACCAGATCGCCTTGTCGAGCGATGTGGTCCACGACATTCCCATGCTATGGACAGAACCGGCGCAGCCGCGAACAGGGTCACCCGACCACCTGCCGCTACAGCGCCCAAATTGCCTACTGGCTTGAGTTCAAGCAGACGATCTCGGTCGCATGCATCGAACACAGCCTTGAGCATCTCAACGCCATACTCTTTGAAATTGGACGTTATTCCCACTCTATGGTTGCTGGTGGTTTTCCTGAAATGTCATAGGTCACTCTCGAGATTCCAGGGACTTCGTTGATGATCCGGCGTGAGACCAGATCTAGGAAGTCATATGGGAGATGCGCCCAGCGAGCGGTCATGAAGTCGATGGTTTCAACGGCCCTGAGTGCGATCACATAGTCATAGCGCCGACCATCCCCCATGACCCCGACGGATTTAACCGGCAAGAAGACGGCAAACGCCTGGCTGGTTTTTTCGTAGAGGTCATGCCGATAGAGTTCTTCGATGAAGATGGCATCCGCCTTCCGGAGGAGGTCTGCAAAGGGTTTTTGAACTTCCCCCAGAATGCGGACTCCGAGTCCGGGCCCAGGAAATGGATGACGATGAATCATCTCTGAAGGGAGACCCAGTTCGAGACCCATGCTGCGAACCTCATCTTTGAAGAGTTCCCTTAAGGGTTCAACTAACTTGAGCTTCATGTTGTCAGGAAGTCCCCCGACATTATGGTGTGACTTGATGATATGGGCCTTACCAGTTTTAGAGCCAGCGGATTCGATGACATCAGGATAAATAGTGCCCTGAGCCAGCCATCTCGCATCTTTCAGTTTGGCGGCTTCCTCATCAAAAATTTCAACGAAGAGCCGACCAATGATCTTCCTCTTCTGCTCGGGGTCGATCACGCCCTTAAGGGCCTTGAGGTAGCGTTCTTCGGCGTCGACTCGAATCACATGGACCCCCATGTGCTGAGCAAAGGTCGCCATGACCTGATCCCCTTCGTTGAGGCGAAGAAGTCCCGTATCCACGAAGACGCAGGTCAGTTGATCGCCAATCGCTTGATGGAGTAGGGCGGCGACGACCGAAGAATCAACGCCCCCTGAAAGTCCGAGGATAACCTCATCATTTCCTAGGAGGTTTTTGAGGTTCTTGAGGTTGTCCTCAATGATATTCTGCGTGGTCCAAAGGGCTTCGCAGCCGCAAATATCGCTGATGAAGCGCTTGAGTAAGCGAAGACCCTGGCGGGTATGGGTCACTTCCGGATGAAATTGAAGGGCGTAGAAGCCGCGCGCCTCATCCGCCATGCCGGCAATAGGGGCCGTTGCCGTAGAGGCGATTGTTTTAAATCCTTCGGGGAGGAGGGTGACCTGATCCCCATGACTCATCCATACATCCAAAAGGCCATAGCCCTCAGAAGAGGTGTGGTCCTCAATGTCAGTTAAAAGCCTCGAGTGTCCCCGCGCACGAACTTCTGCGTAACCAAATTCACGATGATCGGAAGCTTCGACCAGACCTCCAAGCTGACTGGCCATGGTCTGCATCCCATAGCAGATTCCAAGAACCGGCACACCCAGAGAAAAAACCAGCTCTGGGGCACGGGGGGTATCCGTTTCCGTGACGGTTTCAGGTCCCCCTGAGAGGATGATGCCTTGAGGCATAAAGTCACGAATGTAGTACTCGTTACAGTCCCAGGGGTGAATTTCGCAATAAACCCCGATTTCGCGGACTCGTCGGGCGATCAGCTGGGTGTACTGGGAGCCAAAATCAAGAATGAGGACTTTGTGAGCGTGAATATTTTGCATGCAATCGGGAGGCACTTAGACTTTGAGATGGGAGGTCCGATGAGGGCCTGATGGGATCTCCCCCCTCGAGTGAGGTGGATCCAAAGGAAGATTAATCCATCGAGTAGTTGGGGGCTTCCTTGGTGATGGTGACATCGTGGACATGGCTTTCACGAATCCCGGCCGCAGTGACCCTGACGAAGCTTGCCTTGTTTCGCATCTCTTCGATGGTTCTGCAGCCGGTGTAGCCCATCGCAGAGCGCACCC
The DNA here is from genome assembly GCA_007280285.1 of Methylococcus sp. Taxonomy (GTDB): domain Bacteria; phylum Pseudomonadota; class Gammaproteobacteria; order Methylococcales; family Methylococcaceae; genus UBA6136. The sequence goes on from QYQA01000120.1 coordinate 3,141, forward strand.
CGCCGACCAGTTGATGGAGGATGGAGACCATGGAGCCTTTGTAGGGGACTCGACCTTCAATGCCCTCGGGAACCAACTTTTCAGCTTCTGTACTTTCCTGAAAATAACGATCGCTGGACCCTTGTAACTGCGACATGGCGCCCAAGGATCCCATGCCACGATAGGTTTTATAAGAGCGTCCATGGTAGAGCTCAACCTCACCTGGGGCTTCTTCGGTGCCGGCAAAAAGGCCGCCAAGCATGACGGCATATGCCCCGGCCGCTAGGGCCTTGGCGACATCGCCCGAATACCGGATGCCGCCATCGGCGATCAAAGGAACGCCGGTTCCATGAAGCGCATCTGCGACGTTTGAGACGGCCGTGATCTGGGGGATGCCAACACCCGCAACGATCCGGGTTGTGCAGATGGAGCCGGGGCCGATGCCAACCTTGACTGCATCGGCGCCGGCTTCTACGAGGGCCCTCGCGGCTTCACCGGTCGCAATATTGCCGCCGATCACCTGGATGTAAGGGAAATTCGATTTGACCCAGCGGACCCGATCGAGAACACCTTGTGAATGTCCGTGGGCCGTATCAACGACCACCAGATCAACGCCGGCCGCAGCCAAGGCCTCAACCCGTTCCTCAGTCCCCGCACCGGTTCCAACGGCGGCACCGACCCGGAGGCGCTCTTGTTCATCCTTGCAGGCCTGAGGGTAATCTTTCGATTTTTGGATGTCCTTGACGGTGATCATGCCGCGGAGCTGAAAGCGATCATTGATCACGAGGATCTTTTCGATGCGGTGCTGATGGAGAAGGCGAATGGCTTCTTCTTTACTAGCCCCTTCACGAACGGTAATGAGCTTTTCCTTGGGCGTCATAGCTTTTGAGACCGCTTCATCGAGACGTGTTTCAAAGCGAAGATCTCGGCTGGTGACAATGCCAACCAGATCGCCCTTGTCGACCACTGGGACACCGGAGATGCCCTTGGCGCGAGTTAATTCGAGGACATCCCGAATGGTGGCATCAGGAGATACCGTAATCGGATCCTTGATCACGCCACTTTCGTATTTTTTGACGGTACTCACCTCGTAAGCCTGCCGATCCACGCTGATATTCTTGTGGATGATCCCGATGCCGCCCTCTTGGGCGATCGTGATGGCAAGACGCCCTTCGGTCACCGTATCCATGGCAGCTGAGAGCAGGGGAATGTTGAGAGTAATGGTCCTGGTCAGCTGGGTGGTCAGGCTGACATCTCTCGGCAGAACGGTTGAATGAGCCGGGATCAGAAGGACATCATCGAATGTCAGTGCTTCTTGAATTACTCGCATGGGATCAGCCCGCCTTTCCGTAAACGATGGAAATATAAGTGATTAAGGCCTCTGGGGCAAGATGGGGGCATGGCGGTGGGGGGGTATCTTTCTTATTCAAGGGGAGCGCCCGCCTTGATATCCATGGCGCGGTAGGCTTCAGAATGATTTTTGAGCGGGACGTCGCTTATTTGTCCAGCTTCTTTCTCGGCAAGAGGAAAGAAGACATCAATCATGGCGGCTTCTGCAATCGCATCAAAGAATGCGGCTTTGATCGCCCAAGCAAAGACGCCGGCAAAAACTTCTGGCCAGAATGACATCTTAATGGGGATACCATCGATCAAAATTTCAATGCCGCCGAGGACCAGGGGGTAAGCGGCCACAAAGCCGAGCCAGGCAAATGCAGTGACCACAGTACGGTTTTTGGTGAGGGTAAAAAAATGCGACTGATGAACAGCTAAGCCCTCTAGAGCACTCCGCCAGGGATTTTCCAGTTGCCTTTGGAAGTGCCAGGCGAGGAGGGTTTGGTGATTTTGCCTTGATAGCGCCTGAATCAGGCGAGTGCAGAGCTGACGAACCGTTGGGTTTTGAGCCTCGAGCTTGGGGCAAGAGACGAGGGTCACCATATCGGACAGTACCCTTCGAATCGCCTCATCCAGCTCGAACATTTTAGCGGTGCTGGGATAAGCAGCCCACTGTCTTTCCTTCGCATAATCGACCAGAGCTTTCCCCGTCGGAAGCGGCTTGCCTTTGAACTGATCAACAAGAAGACCCAGCTGCGGTATCTTGACGGCATTCAGCCAGAGAGGGCGAATGTGGACCATGAGGGCAGCAAATAGGACAAAACCCACCACGGCACCGAAAGGCCCCAGTGAGCTGGCATTTTTTGCTAAGGAGCCGAAACCAACCAGGGTTCCGGCACCGGCCAGTGTCGCGAAGAGATAGCCAAGGGCCACCCCCAGGCAAAGTAGCATCCGGTAAAGCACATAGGCCATCGACTTCTCGATAGAGCGGATGGCAGCCAAGAAATTAAAATCCCACATGAGGGCTCCTCCCTTTGAATCAGATCATCAATAACGGCATTATGCCAAGGATAGACGCCTTGAGCGTCATCAGCGCTTCACCTTGGGGCGAGGGCTCATGCTGCCCCGAGGGGGAAGGCCCGTATGTTGGGTGAGGGCAGGGCGGCTGGGACGGTGATTGCGCCGGCCCTCCGGCGTGATGCCCGTTCCTGCGGGTTGCCAAGATGGAATCAGGTGGTGCTTGCCATTTCCGATCAGATCGGCCCGACCCATTTTCTTAAGAGCCTCTCGAAGCAACGGCCAGTTTTCGGCATCGTGGTATCTCAGAAACGCTTTGTGAAGCCGCCGCTGCTTAATGCCCTTGGGGACAAAAACCTTCTCGCTGGAGCGGCTGATGCGGTGGAGAGGGTCCTTGCCGGTGTGGTACATGGTCGTGGCGTTGGCCATGGGAGAGGGCAGGAAGGCCTGCACCTGATCAGCCCTGAAGCCATGACGCTTGAGCCAGATCGCAAGGTTCAGCATATCCTGATCGGTCGTCCCCGGATGGGCTGCGATGAAATAGGGGATCAGGTATTGTTCCTTACCGGCTTCTTTCGAATAGCGGTCAAACATGGCCTTGAAGGCATCGTAGGTGCCTATCCCGGGCTTCATCATCTTGGACAGGGGCCCTGACTCCGTGTGTTCCGGCGCAATTTTGAGGTAACCGCCGACATGATGGGTCACCAGTTCCTTAACATACTCCGGGGATTTCACCGCAAGGTCATAGCGAAGGCCTGATCCAATCGTAATTTTTTTGATCCCCTTGAGTTCCCGGGCGCGCCGGTAAAGCTTAATGAGGGGCGCGTGGTCGGTGTTGAGATTCTTGCAGATACTGGGGTAGACACAGGACAGTCGCCGGCAGGACGACTCAATCTCAGGATCGTTGCACGCAAGGCGATACATATTGGCTGTTGGGCCCCCAAGATCGGTGATATGGCCGGTAAAGCTTGGGGAATGGTCCCTGATCGATTCCAGTTCACGAATGATGGAATCTTCCGATCGATTCTGGATGATGCGGCCTTCGTGTTCGGTGATGGAGCAGAAGCTGCAGCCACCAAAGCATCCGCGCATGATGGTCACCGAGTGCTGGATCATTTCAAAGGCTGGGATCTTTTTCTGGCCATAGGTCTGATGCGGCTGGCGGGAATAGGGGAGGTCATAAACCGCATCCATTTCCCGAGTGGTCAGAGGGATGGGCGGCGGATTGATCCACACATCCCGTTCGCCATGTCGCTGCACCAGGGCTCTTGCATTGCCGGGGTTGGTTTCCTGGTGAAGGACTCTTGAGGCATGGGCATAGAGGACCGGATCCTCTTTGACCTGATCGTAGCTTGGGAGACGGATGACGGTTTTAAAGGGGTCGAGCCTTCGGCGTTCAAACCGAAGGGCTGTCTGATCCCCCGCTTTCTCTGTGCTGCAGCCTGGGGTCTCCATCTGATAAGGATCCACAGGGGGCGCAAGAGGGCCAGGGGTATCCACCTCCGTGGAGTCGATCAAGGAGAAGTCCTCCGGTAGGTTTTTCCCAAGAAGGGCGGTCCCTCGGATATTGTCCAGCGATCGAATGGTTTCACCTGCCGCGAGCCGATGGGCAATTTCGACCACTTGCCGCTCCCCATTACCATAAACCAGAAGATCGGCCTTGGCGTCCATCAAGACAGAGCGCCTCACTTTGTCGGACCAGTAATCATAGTGGGCAATCCGTCGAAGACTGGCCTCAATACCTCCAAGCACAATCGGGGCATCGCGGTAGGCTTCACGGCAGCGTTGGGCATAGACCGTGACGCATCGATCCGGGCGCCTATGGGCTTCCCCATCCGGGGTATAGGCATCGTTTGAGCGGATCCTCCGATCGGACGTATAGCGGTTGACCATGGAGTCCATGTTGCCGCCGGTTACGCCAAAAAAGAGATTGGGTTTTCCAAGGGCCTTAAAATCTTCGGCCGAGGTCCAGTCAGGCTGCGCCATAATCCCGACCCTAAAACCCTGGGCTTCGAGGAGGCGGCCAATGATGGCCATACCGAAGCTTGGGTGATCGACATAAGCATCTCCCGTGACGATGATGATGTCACAGGAATCCCAGCCAAGGGCTTCCATTTCGACCCTCGAGGTCGGCTGTTGCTTCGCGACACCAAAGCGCTTCGCCCAGTGTTTCCGATAGGAAAAAAGATCAGGTGCACGATGCATCGGATGGATTTCGATTGGGATGATGAAAGAAGGGAGGTTGATTACCTCGGTTTAGATCCAAGGATAACCCACTAATATACCCCTTTGAGCCTCATCAAGGGAGCCAGTTCGACAGCGTGCTTCATCGTCTGAGTGATTTTGTGGGGTGAGACCGTTTTTTAATTGTCAACAAGCTTCTCTCTCTGGGGCTGATCTTGCGCTATCTCTGAGGATTTTGTCGGCCGAAGATTCAACAAGCAGTTCAAGGCTGAAAATCAAAGGTCAGCCGCGTAGCGACGAGACCTTGATGATTTTCATGCCCCCCAGAAGGGCCAGGTCCGGGCGGCTCACCATCGGTGAGCTGCAAGGTTTCCCTAAAGCCCGTAGAGTCATCTTTGAGTCACGTGAAGCGACCTTGTTGGCGCTACAAGGATCGAGCGGGGACGGCTGGGGCGCCGTAGGCATTAACCGTTTAGCGCAATGCGGCCGTTCAGCGCTGGGAGCGCTGTAGGCTTAGCATTTCGTAGAACTCACTGACCTGGCGTCAGCCAGGCAAATAAAATCGGGGTGTGCTGTCCCTCCCTCACGAGCGTAATTTGGCCCATCCCCGATAAGTCAAAAGCCCTTAGGCGTGGCGGCGTTTCAGCACGAGACTATGCCGCCGGGGTTGTGGGTTCCTGCGGATCCTCAAACTGAATAACGTTTGAAAAGGGCTCTCTCTCACCAATAACCCCTGTGGAATCGTATACTCCAAGCACTGATGCGCTTCATCGATGTTGGAACATGCTTCAGCTGTTCCCTCATTTCCCTTTAATTTGAGAGTGGAAAAAGCCCTCGGACATGAATGACCCTGCCGACATGATAGATGCAGAAGGCCTCATCGAGGCGATGGTTGAGATTGTAGGGCCTGAGTGGGTTCTTTACGATCCTGAAGAGACGAGAGCTTATGCTAGCGACGCCCTGACGGCTTATCGAGAGATCCCAAGGGTCGTGGTGTTACCGAACGGTGAAGAGGAGATCGTTGCGATCGTCAACATCTGCCAACAGCGCCAGATACCGATCGTCCCCCGCGGCGCCGGCACCGGTCTCTCAGGGGGTGCCCGCCCCATTCGAGAAGGCGTCGTCCTGTCCCTTGCGAGAATGAATCGAATTTTGGCGCTCGATCCCGAAGCCGCCATCGCCATTCTTGAACCCGGGGTCCGGAACCTTGCGATCAGTGAGGCGGCCTTCCCCCACGGGCTCTTCTATGCGCCGGATCCATCCTCTCAGATCGCCTGCACCATTGGAGGTAATGTCAATGAAAACGCTGGCGGGGTCCATTGCCTCAAATATGGCTTGACCCTCCATAATGTGCTTCAAGTCCGAGGCATCCTTTCATCGGGAGAGGTCTTTGAATGCGGAGGACAAACACCCGACTCCCCGGGTCTTGATCTCCTCCCGCTCCTCATTGGGAGTGAAGGGATGCTGATGATTGTCACCGAGGTCACGGTGCGCCTCCTCCCAAGACCGACCCATGCCAAGGTCGTGATGGCGAGTTTCGATTCCATCGAAACCTGTGCCCATGCAGTCGCCGCGATCATTTCCTCAAGTCTCATTCCAGCAGGCCTTGAAATGATGGACCAGGCGGCTACCCGGGCGGTGGAGGATTACGTGCATGCAGGCTATGACTGCGAGGCTGCGGCTATCTTGTTAGTCGAATCAGATGGGTCCAAGACCGAAGTGGATGAGGAAATCGCCGAGATCAAAGAGATTTTATTACTCAATGGGTCAAGGTCTTTAGTCGTATCAGAGACTGAAGAAGAGCGGCAGCGGATCTGGAGTGGCCGAAAAAATGCATTTCCCGCCGCAGGCCGCGTCGCTCCCGAGTACTACTGCATGGATGGAACGGTACCAAGACGCCAAATGGCGCCCCTTCTGGCTCATATCGCACAACTCGAAAAACACTATCGGCTCAGGTGCATGAATGTCTTCCATGCCGGCGATGGCAATATGCACCCACTGATTCTCTTTGATGGAAAAATCATGGGTGAGTGGGCCCGTGCAGAAGCTTTTGGAAATGCCATTCTTGAGAAATGCATCGAACTTGGGGGCACGGTGACCGGCGAGCATGGGGTTGGCGTCGAGAAGCTGGATAGTCTCTGCCTTCAATTTACGGATGCCGAGCGGGAGGTCTTCCATGCGCTCAAGAAGGTGTTTGATCCTCTTCGCATCTTAAACCCTGATAAGGGCATTCCAAGCCTTCGTCGATGTGTTGAACATGGCCGAAAAAGGGTTGACGCCCAAAAGCGCCTACCCACAAATCTTGAGCATTTCTGATGGATGGACTGGTTCGTGATTTCACTGATCGGATCCGCGAGGCAGAGGCCGGTGGCGGAACCCTTGGGATTCAGGGACATGGCAGCCGAAGCTTTCTGTGTCCTTCGACGGCGCCGATTCTGAGCACTCGTCATTATCAGGGGGTTGTGACTTACGAACCCGAGGAGCTCTTTATCACCGTTCGCGCCGGGACACCTCTCCCTGAACTAGAGGACATCTTGGATTCCAAGGGCCAATATCTGGCCTTCGAGCCACTCCGCTTTGGTGCTGGGGGAACCGTTGGTGGCATGGTTGCGGCGGGCCTTTCAGGGCCCCGCCGGATGCGATCCGGCCCGATCAGAGATTATATTCTGGGGATAAGGATACTGGACGGTCTTGGTCGGGAGCTTCGGTTTGGGGGGACCGTCATCAAAAATGTCGCAGGTTATGATGTCTCAAGGCTCTTCGGGGGCTCCTGGGGACGCCTTGGACTCATCCTCGATGTCACGCTCAAAGTGCTTCCGAAACCCCGCTCTAGTCTAACCCTCGTGGTTGACATCGAACAAGAAAAGGCTCTGAACTGGTTCAAGCGGGCCCGGAGTCAGCCCTGGCCCCTGGGTGCCAGCTTGTTTCAAGGACATACGGCTGGACAGTTGGCGCTTCGCCTTGAGGCGGGCCCTGAAGCTGTCAAGGAAGCTTTTCTAGCCATTTCCAAGGAACTCCCCGTGAAGATGATGGCCCCGGAGGAAGCCGAGGGGTTGTGGCGCTCTTTAAGCACTCACAGGCACGCAGCGCTAAAGCCTGATAAAGAGCAGGCAGTTCCTCTCTGGCGATTCTCTCTCCCTCCTGGCGTGGAACCCCTGGCGATCAACGGGGAGTTGCTCATCGAGTGGCATGGCGGCCTTCGTTGGTGGCGAGGGCTTTTGGACCCTGAAGCGCTTGAGGCCTTGACCCATGGTCACCCTGGGGGGGTCATGCCGTTTGATGCCCACTTTGCATCGCGAAATCTGTCGGGACAGGGGACGCATCAGGATAAGGTCCGTGGGCGTTTGGACGATGGGGTACTGAAGGTCTTCGATCCTTTCGCGGTTTTTTCTTCAGGCTGATGTTGAGGCTCCGACCCATGAGAGTAAAAAGATGAAGCTTGAAGAAAAGATACCAAGAAGAGCGGAGGTGGAGGATCTTCTCGCCCGCTGTGTTCAGTGTGGTTTCTGCAATGCGACCTGCCCTACCTATTTGGCCACAGGTCTTGAACTTGAAGGGCCAAGGGGCCGAATTGGCCTCATTAAATCTATGGTCGAAGGCCATGCGGTCAGCGAAAAAACCCAGCATCATCTTGATCGCTGTCTCACCTGTCTTAACTGTGAAACCAGCTGTCCGAGTGGGGTTGAATATCGCCGGATCATTGATATCGGTCGCGCGTGGATGAAAGACTGTATCCCGCGAGGTATAGGTTCCCACCTTCCCCGAGTGATGCTGTCGAAGATGATGGCTCACCCGATCGGGTTGGGCCTTGGCTTTCGGGTCGGGCGATGGTTCAAATATTTACTCCCCTCAGCCTTCCGGCCGTATCTCCATCCGCCGCGGCGATTAAATCTCGCTCTATCGCCCGCTACCGAGACCTTGAGGACAGTTCTGTTGCTTCAAGGATGCGTTCAAAGGCATCTTGCCCCAGCCATCAATCAGGCATTGAGTGATGTTCTTGTAAAGCTTGGCTATAGGGTCGTCGAAATACGACATGCTGATTGCTGTGGTGCTGTCGGCCATCATCTTGGCGACAGTGAGACAGCGAAAGCACAGGCCAAAAAAACGATGCGGGCCTTACATCCCTACCTTTTAGATCCAACGCTTCAGGGGGATCAGGCCCCGATCATTGTGATGACGAGCTCTGCTTGTGGGCTGATGCTTAAAGACTTTGAGGCCCTTTATCAGGAGGACCTTGAGATGGCCGAGGATGCGAAGCGGATTCATCAATGTGCGCTCGATCCTCTCGAACTGATCGAGCGCCACGTCTCTGCAATCAGGCATCGCATCGATCATGCGGGGATCAAAGGTTTGAGTCTCAAGATCCATGAGCCCTGTACGTTACAGCATGGCCTGAAACTCAAGGGGCGCCTTGCCGCCTTATTCTCCTCACTCGGCTTTGAGGTCAGTCAAGGTGTAGCCCCTCATCTTTGTTGTGGTGCTGGAGGCGTTTATTCCCTGATGAACCCTGAGATGGCTCAAAGCCTCCGCGAAGAAAAGAGAAGGCATCTAGGCTTAGAGGGGCAGGGTGATGCCATCGCGCTGACTTCCAATATTGGATGCATGCTTCATCTTGATTCGAAGGGAGAGGTGGTCCACTGGATTGAGTTTCTGCAAGGTTTATTCAAAGAGGGACGTTGATATTGCCGCTTGCGGAAAGAAAAAATGAGAACCCATGCGATGGTGTCGTTGTGCTCCCATTTATTCTTCAGGTTAAGGTCCCAGGAAAATACCCGGTCCTCCTGATGATTTCTTTTCAAGGACTTCATGAATGGCCTGCTGGCCATTGAACTTTAGAGGGGTCAGGGAGTCAGCTCCATAGTAAGACTGACGTGAGGGGTTATGCCCCATTGGGCATTGAAGTCCGTCCCCAAGTACCCATCTTGAACTCCCTCCATGACAAACCCCTTCGCAGAGCTTCTCAATCTCAATAATGTCTCCCATGGTTTCCGTGAAGCCGGGGCCTGGCGTGGCGTGCTGCGTGGGGTGAATCTAAGGATCCATTCTGGTGAGCAGCTGGCGTTAGTGGGCCAAAGCGGTTCTGGGAAATCCACCCTGATGCATCTCATCGGCGGGCTGGATGTCCCGCTCTCAGGCGAGATTTATTTCGAAAATACCGACCTCGCCGCCATGGGTGAGCCAGCGAGGACTCTCTGGCGGCGACAGAAGGTTGGTTTCATCTATCAGTTCTTCAATCTGATCCCGACGTTGACGGTGCTTGAGAATGTGTTGCTGCCCCTCGAATTAAACGGCACGCCCGCGTCGATCGGGCGACAAGCGGGGCTTAATTTACTGGACGAGGTCGGTTTGGTCGACCGTGCCGAAACTTACCCGGATCGGCTCTCAGGAGGCGAGCAGCAGCGCGTCGCCATCATTCGGGCGCTGATTCATCAACCGCGACTGGTCTTGGCTGATGAGCCGACCGGTAACCTCGATGCCGCGACAGGCGAACAGGTCCTTGATTTGTTAGATCGATTGGTGCGTGCCAAAGGGCATACTTTGATCTTGGTCACCCATAGCGCCGAAGTGGCTCGAAGAGCAGATCGTATTGTCCGGCTGGTGGATGGCCAATTGGCCCTTGAGGCCTAGTAATGAGCATTTTGGGGCGCGCCAACCGTCGCCATTTTGTGCGCCATCCGCTGCAACTGATCTTAGCTATTCTGGGTGTCGCACTCGGTGTTGCCATGGTGGTGTCGATTGACCTTGCTGCCAAAAGTACCCATCGCGCCTTTGCGTTGTCGATGGAGGCATTGACCGGACGCTACACCCATCATCTAACCGGGGGCCCTATGGGGATACCCGAATCGTTGTTCACGCGATTACGGGTGGAGGCGGGTCTTCGTGAGACTGCACCGGCCGTCGAAGGGTATATCGGCCTCAAGGAAACGACCTGTCATTTGATCGGATTTGATGTCTTTTCAGAGCGTAATCTCCGCAGTCGTTTCGTCAACGCTGCGCGCGGTGAAGAAGGCATGCGGCTATTGACCGAGCCTAATACCGTGTTGCTGTCTGCGGTATCTGCGCAGCGATTGGGGCTAAAGCCTGGTGATGAATTGAAGGTCATGATCGATAACCGCCCGCACCAACTCATCCTGGTGGGTTATGCCGAAGGGAGCATGCCACCAGACCCCGTCCTTGAAGGGGTGATGCTGGCCGACATCACCACGGCCCAGGAGTTGCTGGGCCGGGTCGGATGGTTAGACCGAATTGATCTTGTGCTCGGTGAGGACCCGTCGCTGGACATGAAGATCAACGCCCTGTTGCCAGAGGGCGTGGAATTAATTTCCGCGGCCGGCCGGCAGAGTGCAACCCAGAACATGACGGCAGCGTTTGAGTTGAATCTTCGCGCCATGAGTCTCCTTGCCTTGTTGGTCGGCTCCTTTCTGATCTACAACACCATGGCGTTTTCCGTCTTGCAGCGGAGGGAGCTTTTGGCTTCGCTCCGCGTCTTGGGTGCAACCAGTCGGCAGTTACTCAGTGAGATTTTATGGGAGGCCGCCGCTCTCGGTCTGTTCGGAGGGCTGGTCGGCATGGGCTTTGGGGTGCTGGCTGCTCGGGTTCTGTTACACATGGTCACGCGGACGATCAATGACATTTATTTTGTCCTGACCGTTACGGAATTCATGATGGACCCCTGGGTATTGGTTTATGGGGTGTTCTTAGGGATGATTATTGCTGTGCTAGCGGCCTTGGGGCCTGCGATTGAAGCTTCACTGACCTCACCCATCATGACCCGGGCTAGATCGGGTGTAGAAGGGTCCGCAAGACGCGCGATTCCCTGGCTCGCGATGATGGGCGTTCTTGCATTGCTGGTAGCGACTGGACTGTTTGCGGTGAACCTTGATGGGTTAGTGCCGGCCATTGCCGGGGTGTTCTTATTGTTGTTGGGTTATGGCTTATTAAGCCCTGTGTTTTTACTCGGTGGGGTCTGGGTCTTGGGCGCTTTGGGCCGAGTTTCTTGGGGTTGGCTCATCCGGTTAGCGGTTCGGAGTATTGGGGCGACAATCAGTCGGTCTGGTCTTGCTATTGCCGCACTGACCATCGCCATCGCCGTGAGCATCGGTGTCGGCACGATGATCGATAGTTTTCGTGGCTCGATCGCTGAATGGTTGGACCAGATTCTTCAAGCCGATATCTATATCGCCATGCCAGCCTCAACCCCTCGATTGAGCCCGCCGTTGCCGGATGGTTTAGCTGAGCGGTTGGGTTCGATTCCAGGAGTGGACCGAGTCAGTTCCGGTCGGCGGGTGTTTGTTTCAACCTCTAAAGGTGAAAGTGAATTGCTGGCTCTAGATCCCCCCTATCTCGATCAACCGGGATTCAGGTTCAAGGACAGCGACGGTAAAGATCTTTGGGCTCATTTTCCGGAGCTCCGGGGTGTCTTTATTTCAGAGCCTTATGCTCAGCGGCACCGATTGGCGGTAGGGGATCGCCTTGTTATTAAGGCCGGAAAGGGTTCCGTGACCTTACCAGTAGCGGGCATTTTTTTTGATTACCGCTCTGATCAGGGCTTGATCGTCATTCATCGCCGACTTTATAACGAGCTTTGGCAGGATCCTACACATACCTCTTTGGGGGTCTATCTCAAGCCTGGGGCAGATCTTAGTGACGTTCGATCGGAGCTCGATCGTCGCTTGTCTGATCTTCATTTGCCTCTTAGTGTGCGTTCAAACCGGGAGATTCGAGACATTTCCCTTGAGACGTTCGAGCGCACCTTTGCGATTACCCAGGTCCTCCGTCTGCTGGCCGTGGGAGTCGCCTTCATTGGTATATTCAGTGCCCTGATGGCTTTGCAATATGAGAGACGCCGTGAGATGGCCGTGTTGCGGGCGACCGGGTTGACCCCTTGGCAGACCGGCGGGCTGGTTTTGTTGCAGACGGGGTTCATGGGCTTGATGGCCGGTCTTTTGGCGTTACCACTCGGGTTGATGGTGGCGCTGGCTCTAGTGCGCGTTATTAATTTGCGCTCCTTTGGCTGGACGATGGATTTGTCTATTTCAGTGTGGCCATTAATTTTGGCGGTGGGCTTGTCTGTTCTTGCGGCTTTGTTGGCGGGGGCCTATCCGGCGCGATTGGCCATGCGAACGTCACCCGCTCAAGGTTTACGAGAGGAGTAAGTCATGTCGTTCCTCTTTTCTCTCATGGCGATATCTCTGCTAGTGACGCTCTCGGCTTGCGACCAACCCCATCCCCCTGGCGAGGGGGTGTCGGCGACTTTGCATCAAACCGATACCCAAGGTTTCGAGCGTGCGACCGAGTTGAGGTCATTCCACTTTCCGGCTGATCATGGCCCCCATGGGGATTTCCGTGACGAATGGTGGTATGTGACAGGCAATCTTGATGGGCCCAAGGGGCAGCGTTTTGGCTTTCAGATCACGTTCTTTCGTCATGGGATCCAGCGTGGAAAGCGTCCCGGTGCATCCCACTGGGCGGGACAGGATGCCTGGATGGCCCATGTTGCGTTGACCGATGTTGCAGGTCAGCGCTATCTCTCTTTTCAGCGGATCTCCAGGGAGGGCGTCGGTTTAGCTGGCGCTCGGGCCGAGCCCTTCAAGGTTTGGTTAGATGACTGGTCCATCAAGGGGGCAGCGGAGGGTGGCTACCCTTGGCGCTTTAAGGCCCAGCAGGATGGCATCGCGCTCGATTTGGAATTAAATCCCAGTAAACCCCCCGTTCTCCAAGGCGATCGTGGTTTGAGCCAGAAAAGTGCGGAACCTGGCAACGCCTCCTACTACTATTCGATCACTCGAATGACCGCGCGCGGCACGGTGAGTGTAGCGGGTGATCCAATCCCTGTATCGGGCTTGGCGTGGTTTGATAGAGAGTGGAGCACCAGTATGCTAGCCCCCCATCAGGCAGGATGGGACTGGTTTTCCCTGCAGATGGACGATGGGACGGACCTCATGTACTTCCGTATGCGAAATACAGAGGGTGGCGACGACCCCCTCAGTTCGGGGGCTGTGATCGCGGGCGATGGGACCACACAGCATTTGAATTTAAAAGACGTCGCGTTGAAGGCGCTTGATTCTTGGGCCAGTCCAGCGGGATATGATTATCCTTCAAGCTGGCGGTTATCGATCAGGCCTCGTGGAGAAACCTTGATCATCAAGCCGGTGCTTGCCGATCAGGAGTTTCGTCATGATGCTCGTTACTGGGAGGGTGCGGTTGATGTCTTAGATGAAGCGACTGGCCTTATCAAGGGCCGCGGTTATGTGGAATTGACGGGCTATGCCCCTGGGCCGGTGGAGAAGAGTGGGGACTGAGGACGTAGAGGAAGACTTTCAGGTCGTCATTTATCGTAAACTAGGGCGGCAACATCCAATCACCCATCGCCTCTTTTGTGCTGATAATTTTTGAGAATATCTGAATGTCAATCATGACCCGCCGGGACTTTATGAAAACCACCGCCGCCTTAGGCGTGGGGATGGCTGTGTTCGAGAGTCACCCAGTCCTTGCGTCCCCCACGCGTTCATACACGACGCCGGAGGCCGTCAAACGCCAAGCCATCGATTACTTTAGGGCACACAGTTATGCCCGTGTCGCGCCAGTCCCCTTGATCTCCGGCATTGAATATAACGGCGGGCTCAACTACGACGATCGGTTACCGGATTCACGACTAGGCCAATTTACCCTCCAAACCTGTTCGCGTATTGAAGATATCG
>QYQA01000087.1 GCA_007280285.1 Methylococcus sp.
CTGTCCATTTGCGTCGAGGATGATATCGAAAGACCTTTCGCCTAAGGCAAAGTCCGGCTGGGTGTAATCAAGGACCTTCGTGGCCCCCAAAGAACGCATGAAATCAAGGTTCTGGGTACTGCCTATCGCCGTGACGGTAGCCCCCAGTCGAGAAGCGATTTGGATGCCAAAATGTCCGACACCTCCGGCACCCCCGATGATCAATACACGCTCACCCGCTTTGATTTGACCATGGTCCTTCAGTGCTTGAAGCGCGGTCATTCCGGCCAGAGGGAGCGCGGCCATCGGATGGATGGCACACGGAAGGAGAATGGCCGCAGCCAGATTTTCATCGACGAGTAATGCTTCCGCCGCCGCGCCTAAACGACGGATCGGCAGCATCCCAAAGACAGGCTGCCCAACTTGAAAATGGCTGGCCTCCGGTCCTATGGCATCGACCGTGCCAGCGAAGTCAAAACAAGGGATTTGCGGAAATTTAAGGGGCATCACCCAGCGGAGCGCGCCACTGAAGAGTTTCCAGTCGATCGGATTAATCGCGGTCGCTCGAACGTTTACCCTGACCTCCCGTCCTTTGGGAATCGGTAGGCTAAGGTCTACGGAGACCACGTTGGAGGGGTCTCCATAAGCCTTAAACTGCATCGCTTTCATAGGATCGGTGCTCTCTTCTATGGGCCTCAGGGTCAAAATGCCTTATGAGATTCCGCTTTGCCTATATTTTTGAGTGGGTGCCATCGCACAATGCGTCCTTCTTCGACTGTTTGCAACCACAGAAGTATGCCGTCGTCGATTCGGTGGCGGTGTATTTAATCGGGGTGATCCCCGACTCTTTGTGGCTCCCATCACAAAAGGGCTGTGAGGCGCTAAGGCCACAGGCGCACCAGTAGTAGTCCTTCGAGGCTTCAACAGCGATCGGGTAGGGACCTTTTTGAGGGCAGGCGGGCTGACTCATGGTGAATTGTCCTGATTAAGGGGCGATGGTGATGTAGAAGGGCTGGAAGTTTTCACAGCCTTCTTTGCTGGTGGCCCTGACGGTAATTCTGGCCCTTCCAGCGGCGATGATAGGGTCCTTGAGGGTGACCTCGAGGAGCGTATCCCCGGATCGAAGCGGGGTCATTTTGGGCGCCACTTTTTGCCCATTAACCTGAAGGTCTAAGGTCTCCATCTGGGTGTTGGCGGAGGCCTCGAGGCTGAAAGAGGCCAAGTCCTTTACGCTTGTGTTATCCGCTGGCGTGAGGGCTGTGAAGCTGGGTTCAGTGCAGCTTGGGCCACCGCCGCCACCACCACCGCCATAGGCAAAAACGGGGCTATGAAGTGCCAGTAGGCTTAAAACAAAAAGGGATTTCATCAACATGCTAAGAATCTCCTTGTGGACAGGCTAAAAAATTGATCTTCGGAAGACCTTGGAGTCCTCAGCTGCGGAGTCGTTCAACGAGGCGCATTGAAAGGGCTATTCCGATGGTTCGAAAGCGGATTGGGGGTCACTCGGTTGGATCAGACCGAGTTCTACCAGTTGTCCCGAAAGGGTCTGCCAGCGTTCAAGAGTCATCTGACCGATCGGTGTCCCAGGACTCCCCACAATCAAAGGGGCTTGGATCTTTGATGACGCTTCAAAGGTGGCTTCATCCATCGTGGGATTCAGTTGATGCATGGCCTGATTGGCCGAGGTGGGATCCTTGAGGTAGGCGGTCCAACCTGCCTTGATGGCTCGGATCAGCCGGCGGACCTCGTCTTTATGTTTGATCAGCACCTCGCGTTTGGTGACCAGTATCCCTGAATAGGGATTGTATCCGGCGTCGCTGATCGGAAAGACGAAGGGTGAGGCGCCAGCTCGTCGTGCCGCGATGGGTTCTGCGGTCACATAACATTGCTGCGCCAATTGAGGATCGTGAAGGAAGGGCGAAAGATTATTGGTATAAGGCACCACATGGATATGGTGAAAACCGAATCGTTTTTCGAGGAACTTGAAGGTCGGGGTCCCAGGCTCCATCGCGAGAGTCCCTTCTTTGAAAACATCCTCCAAGCCATGAAGGCCGCGTTCAGCGTGGACCATGATGCCCGCAGGAAAAGTCTGGTAGAGCGCAAAAAGAGCAACCAGGTCGGCCCCGCGGTCGCGCGCAATTAAGATGTTGTCAGCCGTGGTAATCCCGAACGTCACTTGGCCAGATTCGATTAATTGGAGGGTCGGTACTCCAGGCCCGCCAGGCTTCAGATGAACCTCGAGATGCTCTTGGCTGAAGAGGCCGCTATCCCGGGCGGCGTAGTACCCGCCGAATTCAGGTTCTGGCACCCAGTCGAGTTGAATATCCGCTTTAAAAGCCCCCTCCGCAGGTGGGTCGTCAGGGGGGGCTTTGCAGGCGCTGAGGATCAGCATCAGCATGCCCAGCCCAATGATCTTTAACAACCTAAGATCCTTCATGAGTCCTTGAACTCCCCGAGATGCCAGTATTTCAGGCTGAGCTGGTTGAGGCCACTTACGAGCCAGAAAATAATGAGCCCGAGGAGGGAGGACATGAGAACTGCCGCAAAAACGAGGTCCGTTCGTTGTTCCTTGAGCGCAATTTCAACAGCGGTCCCAATCCCACCGCCATCCTCATAGCTATCTGCGACGAATTCACCGACGATGGCGCCGATGACCGCCAGACCTGATGCGATTCGAAGTCCGGTCAGAAAATGTGGAATGGCACCGGGTATCCTCAGTTTGAAGAGGGTATCAAGGCGGCTCGCCTTGGCAATCCTAAATAGATCCAGGAGGGCGGGATCGGTCGATAGGAGACCTGTCAGCGTGTTGGCGATGATCGGCGATACCGAGACAATGAAGGAAGCGGCCACCACGGCGCCTTGACCGTAACCGAACCAGATCACCAGCATCGGGGCGATCGCAATGATCGGGACCGTCTGAAAAAAGACGGCATAGGGGTAGAACGCACGACGAATCAGTGGGTGACTGGCGAGGGTAATCGCTAAAAGGGCGCCCAAGATCGCGCTCATTCCAAGCCCTGTGATGGCCGCAATCCCGGTATGCCTGGTGGCTTTCAGAAGTTCTTCCGCGTGGATAAAGAGCGCTAAAGCCACGGCGCTCGGCCGCGGTGCGAGGTAGGCGGGCAAATCCATGAGGATAATCGAACACTCAATCAATCCAGTGATTAAGACAAAACTCATCAAAGGAGGCAACCAAAGAACCCCGGATAGCGGCTTCATGCAAGCGTCCTCGAGTGGCCCTCAAACGCCTCTGAAACGGTTCTGAGATGGTCAATAAAGGGCGTTGACAGTCGGCTGGCCGCTGTTCTTGGATGGGGCAACGGTACTTTGTAATCGAGGGTGATGTTGCCCCCGCCGGCCGATAACACGATCACCCGATCAGCGAGGTAAACCGCCTCGCTCAGAGAATGGGTGACGAAGACCACCGTCATCGGGTGGCTCAGCCAGAGGCTTTGAAGATGATCGTCAAGGTGATGGCGGGTGATATCGTCGAGCGCTGCAAAAGGCTCATCGAGGAGCAAGAGATCGGGGCGAGTGATCAGCGCTCTCGCCAGTGAAACCCGCATTTTCATGCCGCCGGAGAGTTGTTGTGGGAATTTGCCTTGAGCGTCTCCAAGGCCAACCGTCCTGAGTAAAGCCTCGGCCGCTGGAATCCGGTGATGCCGGGGGACCCCTTGAAGCTCTAGCGGCAGAGCGACATTATCGATGACCGAACGCCAGGGCATCAGGCACGGATCCTGAAACACAAAGGCCACATCGAGGTCTGCTTCAGAGCGATCGAGGGTGCCCTGATCCGCCTGGTCGAGGTGTGCCAAAAGCCTCAGGAGAGTTGATTTGCCGCAACCGGATGGGCCGATGATCGCAAGGAATTCCCCTGGCGCCACGTCAAGATCGAGGTGATTGATGACGGGGCGTCCTTCAAATTGGCGATGGATGCCCCGGAGCTTTAGACCGGCGCCCTGACGGTGTTTCATGGGTGAAGGGGGGTGTCCTAGGCCGGGGGTCGCGAGGTGTTCCTACAGGGAGAGCCCGACGATGTTGTAACCGGCATCCACGTAGAGAATCTCGCCGGTAATACCTGAGGCCAAATCAGAGCACAAGAAGGCGCCCGCATTACCGACCTCCTCGATGGTGACATTCTTTCTCAGCGGCGCAGCCTGTTCCCCTTTTGATAGCATTTCCCGGAAATTGGCGATGCCAGAGGCCGCAAGGGTTCGAATGGCGCCTGCGGAGACGGCATTGACGCGGATACCCTCAGGCCCGAGGGAGGCCGCCATGTAGCGCACATTGGCCTCGAGACTGGCCTTCGCAACGCCCATGACGTTGTAGTTTGGCATCGCTCTCTCAGCGCCGAGATAGGTGAGGGTCAGCATGGAACCGCCGCGTCCTGCCATCATGCCACGACCGACTTTGGCCAGTGCAGCGAAGCTATAGGAGCTGACGTCATGGGCGATCCGAAAATTTTCCCGGGTCACGGAATCAAGATAACTCCCCTCGAGTGCTTCACGGGGAGCAAATGCGACGGAATGGACGATCGTATCAAGCCCGTCCCAGGCGTTGCCAAGGTCTTTAAACAGCTGATCAATCTCATCATCATTGCTGACATCACAGGGGAGAACGATCTTGGCACCCAGTTCACTGGCTAGCTTTTCAACGCGCTCCTTGAGCTTTTCATTTTGGTAGGTCAGGGCAATTTCAGCACCCTCCCGAGCCATGGCCTCAGCGATGCCATAGGCAATAGAACGACTGCTGGCGACCCCGACAATCAGAGCACGTTTATTTTGCATGAAAGCCATTTTTTTGATTCTCCTGGTGGCGAGTGATGGGCTGCAGTATCGAACACGGTCCGCGGCAAGTCCATATAAGGTTATCGGGTCTTTTCATTCTATAACCGCCCGCGATCAAATATGCTGATTCCAGCAGACGGTGGGTTCGATCACAGATCCTTGGGTGGCTTATCGACATAGTCGACGAACCACTTGACATTCTTTTTGAGTTTTTTCCAGCTACTGACGGGGGGGGCATTCGTCAGTGGCTTTTGTCCTGCCGTTGCTGATACTGCAGGAGCTGGTGCTGGTGCTGGTGCTGCCGACACGGATGAAACGATCTCTTTTGGGGCCTCTGGAACGGCAGGCTGAATCTCAAATGGCGGTGCGATCGGCGGCTCAGAGTGAACAGGGGGCTGACGCCGTCTCTTATACACCTCTGACGCTGCCGACGAATAGAAAAGAGTTGCTACGTGAGAGCCCACAGACTGTATAAAAAGA
>QYQA01000093.1 GCA_007280285.1 Methylococcus sp.
CTTCAGATCGAAGATACGGCGCTGCAACCAGATTTGGCCATTGATCGTTACCAAGCGTTGGTCCGCGCAGGGGCCATTTCCATGGTGGGCCCCCAATCAAGCAGTGAAGTCGGGGCATTAATCGACTCGGTTGCACGGCTGAGGGTCCCGCTTATCAGTCAAGGCAGTACCGCCTCGTCCCTCGGCAAGCCAGGAGATGGGATCTACCGCATCGTCCCCAACGATATCCATGAGGCAGAAGCCCTGTTGGCACTCCTCAAGGCGCGCGACATCAAGACGCTGATCCCCCTGTGGCGCGACGATCTCGGTAACAACGGCCTCCATGACTCTCTGAAAACTCAATTCACAGCGTCCGGCGGGCAGATGCTCAACGGTATTCGTTACAGCAACAATGACCAACAAGATTTCACCCCCATCGTGGCTGAAGTCAACCGGCAGCTGCTTGAAGCGCTCGCATCTCCTGGGGCCACCACCAAGAACGTCGCCATCTATGCCGCTTCCTTTGATGAAATCACCAGCATCATGAAGGTGGCCGCCAAGACCCCTTCCCTTCGGAGCATCCGCTGGTATGGCAGCGATGGGGTGGCTAACAGCCAGATCCTCTTGAGTGATTCCATCGCTGCCCAATTCGCCATCGACACCGATTATCCCAACCCCAATTTTGGGCTATCCGCTGCCGCCAAAGTTCGTTCGGATGCCTTATCAAAACGCTATCTAGAGCGGACCGGGGAGGTGCCGGACGCCTTTGCCATCGCGGCCTATGATGCCACCTTCGTCGCAGGCCTTAATGCCAGCTATCGAAAAAGAGCCGTCATCAAAAGTGACCAAGACCTTCTGGGTGAGACCTCCAATCTTTTTTTTGGGGGAACGGGGTGGACGGCACTTGATGCGACCGGAGACCGGCGGAGCGGCGATTATGATTTTTGGGCGATCAGAACGAATCCTACCAGCTTAAAACCTTTCTGGACGATCGTCTGTCATTTTGACAGTACCTTGAACAGCCTGACGGGACCCTCCTGCGCCCCTTGACCTCAAAGAATAAGGTCTAGCCCCCAAGGCCCCCTTATTTCACGACCCTAAGGGCGGGGCGGGCTTTCGGTGGCTCCGTCACCGGAGGCTGGGGCGGCGGCGCGGTGTCATCACCTGCTTCTTCTTGATCAAAGACCATCCCTCGGCCATTTTCCTGGGCATAAAGGGCGAGCACCGCCTGAATGGGAACATGAACCTGCATGGGCTTTCCGCTAAAGCGCGTATTGAAGCTGACGAAGTCATTACCAAGATCCAGTGACTTGATGGCCTCAGGGCGGAGATTTAGAACAATTCGACCCTCTTCAACAAAAGCCTCCGGCACCAAGGTCCCATCGATCGCGGCATCAACCAGCATAAAGGGGGTAAAGCTGTTGTCGAGAATCCAGTCGTAGATGGCCCGAATAAGGTACGGTTTAAGGGAATTCATCTTTAGATTTTGATGCGGACAAAAAAACGAGGGCTAAAAGGCCCCTCCCCAGAGAGCCTCGGAGCCTCTTTGAAGAGGGGCCCGAGCGCCCGTTGGGGGGGTCGACGGCCTAATCGATATCCTTCCAATATTCCTTCTTCAATCGGTAGAAGAGGTAGGTCAGGAACAAAAGGAACGCAATAACGTATTTTCCGAGAGGGACCCGCTGCAATATAGAAGGCTCAGATACATAAGAGAGGAAATTCACAAGGTCGTTAGCGACTTGGTCAAATTGCCGTTCAGTCAGCGTCCCATGACCACGACTCTCAACTCCCACGATTTTGAGCTTGCCATCCACCCGCTCCTCCACAGCCCCCTGTGGCCCTTGAAGCTCCCACAGCACATTGGGCATGGCCACGTTCGGTAACAGGGCGTTATTCACCCCATAAGGACGCTTGGAATCTTCATAGAAGGATTTGAGGTACGTGTACACCCAGTTGGCGCCCCGCGAACGGGTCACCAAGGAAAGATCTGGTGGGGCAACACCAAAAGCCAGCTTCGCACTCTCAACGGGCATGGCAGACCGCACCACATCATAGATCTTGGCATCACCCAGTAAGATCAAGTCGCGCATGACGGTTTCATTCACCTTGAGATCCTTAGAAATCCTCGAATAACGGATCTGCTTGAGACCATGACAGGCGAGGCAATATTCACCATAGTAACCCGCGCCACGAATCACGGACAGCTGGTCGAACGCATTGGCATCAGCATGCTCTAGTTCAACGCCAGTCTCCGCGAAGCTTTTGAGCGGAAGCACACACAACCACAAGAAAATCAGTACCTTTTTCATTCCGCTTAACGTCCCTGATGGTTCCCACGCAGTTTGGACATGAGTCCCTTGAGCGATTCTATGAGGGGTGAATGCTGGAGTGCCAAGATGCCCTCCTCAATGAGCCGCCACTGAAAGCCTTCCCGCTTAGCGAGAGGCAAGACCGATTCGGTTAAGCGCAGCGGCACCTCTTTGGTGATCTCCACCGAGGAGAAAATGGGCATGAACAGGAAGAAACTGAAATAAATCACAGAAAATCCCCGCGCCATCAAGGTGTAAGTCTCGGTCACGGGCTTCGTACCAAGCACACCCAGCCCAAGGAAACTGATAATGAAGGCCGTCAGTGCAATCTTGAACAGGGGGCCGCGGTAGCGAATTGATTTCACTGGGCAGCGATCAAGCCACGGCAACAGGAAGAGCACGAGAATGGATGAGCCCATGCCAACAACCCCGCCCAATTTGCTCGGAATCGCTCTTAAAATCGAGTAGAACGGCGTGAAGTACCACACCGGCTGGATGTGTTCGGGCGTTTTCATCGGATCCGCAGGATCAAAATTCGGATGCTCAAGGAACAAGCCTCCCATGTCTGGACTATAAAAAACAATCCAGGCAAAAATAGTCAAAAACAGCCCTGCCACATAAAGATCCTTCACCGTGTAATAAGGGTGAAACGGAATACCGTCCTTCGGAATACCGACGAGATCACGGTTTTTCTTGATCTCAATACCGTCTGGATTGTTCGACCCAACGGTTCGCAGCGCCGCGAGGTGAAGGACCACCAATCCCATGATAGCCAAGGGAACGGCAATGACATGGAGGGCGAAGAACCGGTTGAGGGTTGCATCAGCAATCACGTAATCGCCCCGAATCCAAGTCGCAAGATCCTCTCCAATCACTGGAATGGCGCCAAACAACGAAATGATCACCTGAGCACCCCAATAGGACATTTGTCCCCAGGGTAAGAGGTAACCCATGAACGCTTCAGCCATCAATAAGACAAAGATCACCATACCGAACAGCCACAGAAGTTCCCGCGGCTTCTTAAAGGAACCATAGAAAATGCCGCGAAACATATGCATGTAGATCACGACAAACATTAAGGAGGCCCCTGTCGAATGCAGATAACGGAGCAGCCAGCCCCAATCGACATCGCGCATGATGTATTCGACCGAGTCAAAAGCAAGCTCAGCCGCTGGCTTGTAATGCATCGCCAAAACGATCCCGGTCACAAGCTGATTGACTAGTACCAAGAGGGCCAAGGAGCCGAAGAAATAAAGAAAGTTGAAATTCTTTGGGGCGTAGTACTTAAGCAGCTGGTCTTCAAGAAATTTAGCAACCGGCAATCGTTCATCCAGCCACGCCAGAAACGATGCGCCTCTGTCTCTCTGACTCATGATGCATGCTCTCCTTCGAGGCCGACGACAAGCTGGTTGTCGCTGGCGAAATAATACGGCGGGATCTCAAGATTTACGGGTGCGGGTACTCCCTTGTAGACCCGACCCGCGAGGTCAAATTTAGATCCGTGACACGGACAAAAGAAGCCCCCCTTCC
Organism: Methylococcus sp.; assembly: GCA_007280285.1. Taxonomy (GTDB): domain Bacteria; phylum Pseudomonadota; class Gammaproteobacteria; order Methylococcales; family Methylococcaceae; genus UBA6136. The sequence goes on from QYQA01000093.1 coordinate 3,819, forward strand.
AATCAGCGCCGAGATCTGCCGGAGCGATCTCCGGGCGAAACACCGGGGAACAGCCCAAATGCGTGCAAACACCGACCGCGACGAAAATTTCAGGCCGGATAGAGCGCGCCTCATTCTTACTGTGGGCCGGTTGAATGGACTGCTCAGATCTCGGGTCAAGCACCTCTCCGTCGAGTTCAACCAAAGAACCTAAGACGTCCTGCGTCCTTTTGAGGACCCACACCGGCTTGCCGCGCCAAAGAACGACAAGACGCTGACCGGGTTCGAGCTTTTCGATATCGACCTCCACGGGCGCCCCAAGAGCTTCTGCTTTGGCGCTAGGGCGCATCGATGATACAAACGGCACGGCAACCAGGCTTGCCCCTACGGCACCCACCACGCTGGCGGCCTGGGTCAGGAACCGGCGTTTTTCGTTATCGACGCCACTTATCATTCAGATACTCCGTTTCGAGGAAAATTCGATAGCCCAAGCCGCGCTGCGGTCCTCACAACGCCTAGCAAGCCCAAGTTTGAAACACAGTGTTTCCTTCTCGCTTCAGCGGAGGGATTTTGGTGCAGAAAGGCTCAAGGGTCAAGAAAAACCGCGCACTCTATAGGGATTCAGACCCCCAAAGGCCGATTACTGAGGGTCGTCCAAAGCAGCCTTGAAGGCCTCAAGGAAGTGGTGATTTTCTAAGGGTGTTCCAACGGTAATGCGAAGGCACCCGCTTAAAAAGCCCCCTTGGGGATGAAGGTTCTTGATCAGGATGCCGCGGGATTTGAGTGCCATGAACATCTTCGTTGGGTCACGACCCTGAAGACGAACCAGAATGAAGTTCGCCTCACTTTCAAAAACTTCCACCGCCGACAACGCCCGAAGGGCTCCATCGAGAGCGGCCCGATCCAACCGGATTTGCGCCACTTGTCGTTCAAAAACAAGAGGCTCAGAGAGCGCAAACTCTGCGCTCATCTGCGTGAGGCAGTTGATGTTATAAGGCAATCTGAGTTTGTCGAATTCATTGATCAGCGTCGGGGATCCTGCCAGAAAGCCAAGGCGAAGCCCTGCCAGCCCGAGCTTAGAGAGCGTTCGCATCACCAGAAGATGCTCATAGATCAAGAGATCGCGCATAAAGCTCGAGGAGGCATAAGGGGCATAGGCCTCATCGAGCACCACCAAGCCCGGTGCGGCCTCAAGAATACTCAAGATCTCGCTATGGGCAAAAAGATTACCGGTCGGATTATTGGGATAAGCCAAGAAAATCATAGCCGGCTGGTGCTCTTCGATCGCCATCTTGAAGCCAGGGCCATCAAGAGAAAAATCCTTTTGATTGAGGGGGACCCCCACAAACTCAAGGCCAAGGCTGAGCGCGATTTGCCGATACATGACAAACGTCGGCTCTGGAGCCATGACCACAGCGCCTGGTTTCAACGCCATCAAAAGAATCTGGATGATCTCGTCGGAACCATTACCTAAGAGCAAGGCCTTGCCGGCGGGCACCTGATTGGATTGCCTCAAGGCCTCCTTCAAAGAATCGCAGGCAGGATCCGGATAACGATTGGGTACCGCATGTCGGAGTCTCTTAACCCAGCGATCAACCATCTCCTCGGGCCAGGCGTAGGGATTTTCCATGGCATCCAGTTTGATATAACCTTTGGAATCAGTAACGTGATAGGCGCTGAGGGCTTGAAGCTCAGGTCTCAAGACCTCAAAAGGGTGGTGTTTTGGAGCGCTCACCTGGGCGACTCACAGCGGTATTCCGCGGACCGTGCATGCGCGTCAAGCCCTTCGCCACGGGCCAGGATGGCCGCTGTTCTGCCAAGGGTTTGGGCCCCCTCTTTAGAGCAAAAAATAACACTGGAGCGTTTCTGAAAATCATAAACCCCCAAGGGCGAAGAAAACCGAGCGGTAGAGGCTGTTGGGAGCACGTGATTGGGGCCCGCGCAATAATCACCTAGCGCCTCAGCCGTATGCCTGCCCATGAAAATGGCACCGGCATGACGGATTTTTGTGGCCAAGCCTTCGGGGTCTTGAACGGATAACTCAAGATGCTCGGGGGCGATCCGGTTGGCGACGCTGGCCGCCTCATCAAGGTCCTTCACTAACACCAATACCCCACGGCGGGTCAGACTCGCTCGGATGACTTCGGCCCGTGCCATATCAGGCAAGAGTCGATTCATGCTGGCTTCCACCTGATCAAGATATTGCGAGTGAGGACTGATCAATATCGCCTGGGCATCTTCGTCATGTTCCGCCTGAGAGAACAAATCCATGGCTATCCAGTCGGGATCGGTCTCCCCGTCGGCGATCACCAAAATCTCCGAGGGACCGGCCACCATATCGATGCCCACCGCACCAAACACCATCTTTTTCGCAGTCGCCACATAGATGTTGCCGGGACCCACGATCTTGTCTACCCGGGGAATGCCTTCCGTCCCATAGGCGAGCGCGGCTATCGCTTGCGCGCCACCGATACGAAAAACGCGACTGACGCCCGCGACATGGGCTGCCGCCAACACCAGATCGTTGATGATCCCCCCCGGCGTCGGCGTTACCATGATGATCTGTTCAACCCCTGCGACATGCGCCGGAATCGCATTCATCAGGACCGATGAGGGATAGGCGGCCTTGCCACCCGGGACATAAATACCGACCCGGTCAAGGGGGGTCACATTCTGGCCCAGGACGGTGCCATCGGCTTCGGTCAAGCGCCAAGAGGAGAGTTTCTGGTGCTCGGCATAGGTTCTGATCCTTTGGGCCGAGCGCTTCAAGGCCTCCGCCATCACCTTTGGGAGTTGCTCAAAGGCAGCCCGAAGGGCATCGGCCGATAACTCAAGGTCATTGATTGAGGACGACTCGAAGTGGTCGAATTGCTGCGTGAGGCGAATCAGCGCTTGATCACCCCCGACCCGAACGTCCTCAATGATTCTCTTTACCCGTTCGTGGATTTCAGCATCAGAGACTGCGTCATAGGCCAGGGCCTTGAGGAGATCGTTATCAAAATCAACGGCGCTTGCATCCAACCGTTTGATCGTCAATCTATCATTCATGGCTTCAATTCCAGGGCATGGCGTATCTCATCGATGAAGGCTTTCACTTCCCGATGTTTCATTTTCATGGCCGCCTTGTTCAAAATGAGCCGGCTACTGACCTCCATAATCAAATCGAGGGGCTCAAGCCCATTGGCCTTCAGCGTCTTCCCGGTGTCGACCACGTCTACAATACAGTCGGCAAGCCCGACCAGAGGCGCTAACTCCATCGAGCCATAAAGCTTAATGATTTCAGCCTGAATCCCTTTACTGGCGAAGTAGCGATGGGCCGTCTTGACATATTTGGTGGCTACCCGAACCCGACTCCCAGGCTCGAACGAAAGGCCCTGACGACCTGCTGTCATCAGTCGGCAACGCGCTATACCAAGATCCAGTGGCTCGTAAAGGCCCTGGGTATCGTACTCAGCGAGGACATCCTTGCCGGCGACACCAAGGTCCGCCGCACCATATTCAACATAGGTCGGAACGTCGCTGGCTCGAATAACCAAAAACTGAAGGCCCTCGCGATTTGAAGGCAGGATAAGCTTTCGGCTCTTGTCGGGATCGACCGTCGGCTCAATGCCGATGCGCCCAAGGAGAGCAATCGCCTCGTCGTAGATGCGTCCTTTAGAGAGAGCCAGTGTTAGCACGCCAGTATCCGTCCGGGGTTATTGTGGAACACGGCGGATTTCAGCACCGAGCTGCGCCAGCTTTTCCTCAATGCATTCGTATCCACGATCGATGTGATAAATCCGGTCCACCACCGTTTGCCCCTCAGCCACCAGTGCCGCAAGCACCAGACTGGCCGATGCGCGGAGATCCGTCGCCATCACCGGAGCCGCATTCAGCTGCGGCTTACCCCGAATGATGGCCGTATTGGACTCCACCGTGATATCCGCTCCCATGCGCTGCATTTCCTGGACATGCATAAACCGATTTTCGAAAATCGTTTCGGTAATGACAGCAACCCCATCAGCCACCGCATTGAGCGCCATAAACTGGGCCTGCATGTCAGTTGGAAACGCAGGATAAGGGGCTGTGCGAAGGGACACCGAATGCGGTCTTTGACCGTCCATATCGAGTTCAATGGTATCTTCCGTCGTCACGATTTTAGCGCCAGACTCCCTGAGCTTCTGGAGAACGGCATCAAGAATATTGGGGCGGACATCCTTCAGTTTGACCTTGCCTCCGGTCATGGCGCCAGCGACCAAGTAGGTCCCCGCCTCAATCCGATCAGGCATGACCCGGTAACTCTGGCCTTTGGCCGACAAAGAATCAACGCCCTCAATCACCAAGACATCCGTCCCTGCCCCCTGGATATTTGCGCCCATCATGTTCAAAAATCGGGCCAGATCGACGACCTCAGGCTCTCTCGCCGCGTTCTCAATGATGGTCGTTCCCTCCGCGAGGGTTGCTGCCATCATCAGATTTTCAGTGCCCGTCACGGTCACGAGGTCGAGGACCAGGCGGCAACCCCTGAGCCGCTTCGCCTTAGCATGAATATAGCCATTGCGGACCTCAATCTCTGCGCCCATCTGGGCTAGTCCCGCTAGATGCAAGTTGACCGGGCGACCACCAATGGCACACCCCCCCGGCAAGGACACCTCGGCGCGACCAAACTTGGCCACCAATGGGCCAAGAACGAGAATCGAGGCCCGCATGGTTTTGACCAAGTCATAGGGCGCCGTAAAGCTTTTGATGGCGGTCGGATCGACCTCCACATTCAGCTTTTCATCCACAGTGAGCCCGACGCCCATGCGACCGAGGAGTTCCAGTGTCGTGGTGATATCCAAAAGGTGCGGGACATTGCCGACGCTGATGGGTGTATCGGATAGGAGTGTCCCCGCAAGAATAGGCAACGCCGCATTTTTGGCGCCTGAAATACGGAGCTCCCCGTTGAGGGGGGTACCCCCGGTGATCATCAGCTTATCCATCGCTTGGTCTCTTGAATTCAGTGGAGGGGTTGGACGGGATGTGTTGGGGTATCGAGCGGCAACATGCCGACGACACCGCTCACCCGCATAATGGCATTCAGGGCATGAGGCACCTGGGTGTACCGCAACGTTCGGCCAACCGAGGCGGCCATGCGTTGCCATTCAATCAAAAGGGCCACCCCCGCACTGTCCGATCGGCGGATCCCTGAGAAGTCAAAGACCACAGGGCTAGTGCCCCTCTCCATCAATTTGCGGGTGGCCTTCAACGCCTGAGTGACCGTTGCAAAGGTCAATTCCCCCCGCAGCCGATAACAGCCTTCAGTCAGCTGTGGATCAAAATCAAGGGTCGGACGTTGGTTGGCGGCAGGCATGAGGGTCAACGTCGGTTGCTGGACGGCAACACCTTGCCGTGCGGGCTCTTGGTAGCGATTTTATCCTTGTTCGCCGAACGTGCTAGCGGTCTGCTGGGGGTCATGACGGCTGAAGGGTGATGGGCCGGAGCCTTTGCACTCGAATGGCGAGGCTTCGCGACAGCGTGCGGGGCGGCATCCAGGCTTTGCTCGTCCTGGACCTCGGGGACTTGAGCCTGATCGGCGGCTGCCGCCGAGGCGGCCTTGGGATCCCCCTTCCCCTCTTCTGCCTTATTGAAGAGGAAGCGGCTGATCAACTGCTCGAGGACCACCGCCGACTGCGTTAGTTCGATTTCATCACCCTCACCGAGATAGACGTCAGAACCCCCTGCGGAGAGCCCAATGTACTGTTCGCCAAGGAGGCCTGCCGTCAGAATGCTCGCACTGGTATCGTCAGGCAATTTTTTAAAGGCCGGATCGACCCGAATGTCGACGATCGCTTCATAGCGCTGTTCATCGAAACCAATCTTTTCGACGCGCCCCACAGTGACCCCGGCCATGGATACAGGAGCCCGCACTCGAAGTCCGCCGATATTGCCAAAATGTGCCTTGATTCGATAACTCCCCTCGGTGGAACGGAACTCCCCGAGATTACTCACCTCTATGGCCACAAAAAAAAGTCCTAAGAGGCCAAGCGCCACAAAGACGCCCACCCAAATTTCTAGCATTCTGGAGGCCTGCATCAATCAATCCCCGAACATAAGAGCTGTAAGCAAAAAATCAGAACCCAATACCGCAAAGGCGGAATACACGACAGAGCGCGTGGTCGCGCGACTGACCCCCTCTGCCGTCGGGACCGCATCATAGCCTTCAAACACCGCAATCCAGGTCACGATGACCCCAAAGACCAGGCTCTTGATCAGGCCATTGAGCGCATCATCCTCAAAATCAATCTTCGCCTGCATCTGAGACCAGAAAGGACCATGATCGACACCGAGCAGACCCACCCCGATAAAATAACCACCGATCACCCCGACGGCGGTAAAGAGGCCGGCGAGCAAGGGCATCGACAAGACCCCTGCAAAAAAACGCGGGGCAATGGTCCGCTGCAAAGGATCAACAGCCATCATTTCCATTCCAGCGAGCTGTTCGGTGGCCTTCATCAAACCGATTTCAGCGGTCAAGGCAGAGCCTGCACGCCCTGAAAAAAGGAGCGCCGTGACCACCGGACCCAGCTCACGCACCAAGGAGGCAGCCACCATCACACCGAGTGATTCCTCGGCGCCAAAATCTGAGAGGACATTGTATCCTTGGAGTGCGAGGACCATCCCGACGAAAAGACCGGACACGCTGATCAGCATAATGGTCAGCACGCCAACAGTGTAAACCTCTTTCAATAGGAGCCGCGGCCGTCTCATCAGCAGCGGCAAGCCCGTCATCACGTGCAACAAGAAGATTTGAGAGCGACCCAGCTTCTGCAGTGCTTCAAGGGTAGACCGCCCGAGAGATTGAAAAAACGTCAGCATATTTGTTTTGGTGGCGATTCAAGTCCCGCCGCAGGACCCAGCAAATCAAGGCGGTAATCTTCCGCCGGGTAATGAAACGGAACCGGACCATCCGGTGCCCCTTCGATAAACTGATGGATCCAGGGCGAATCGCTCAAAGCCAAGGCCTCAGGCGTCCCCTCCCCCACCACCCGACCGCCGGAAATCACGTAGACCCAGTCGGCAATGGCCATGGTCTCCTTCACATCGTGTGAGACCACGATGCTGGTGAGCCCCAGCTCCTTATTAAGGTCGTGGATCAACTTCACCAGAATGCCCATGGAAATGGGGTCCTGACCGGTGAATGGCTCGTCATACATCAACATCATCGGGTCTAGCATAATGGCACGGGCTAGGGCGACACGGCGCGCCATACCCCCCGAAAGCTCTGCCGGAAACAAGTCTCTCGCCCCCCGAAGGCCTACCGATTCTAATTTCATCAGCACCAAAGTTCTGATCATCGACTCAGGGAGTGGGGTATGCTCCCTCAGCGGAAAAGCCACGTTGTCGAAAACGGTAAGGTCCGTCAACAACGCCCCACTCTGGAACAGCATCCCCATCTTCTTTCGAAGCTGGTAAAGTTCGTGCCGTCGCAGCGCATGCACGTCCTCGCCATCCAACATCACGGCGCCCTTCATGGGCCGAAGTTGACCTCCAATGAGGCGCAGGAGCGTGGTCTTCCCGGTGCCGCTCGGTCCCATGATGGCCGTAATCTTGCCTCGTCGGATATCAAGATTGACATCATCAAAGATGACGCGGGCACCATAGCCATAGCTCAGGCCCCTGATGGAAACCAAGCTCTCATCGCTGTGAACATCGTGACGCATGGCCTCGCGGGAATAATCGGGCGGGATAAGGATAGGGATCAACGGTTCATTTTGGCGAGGCCAAGCGGCGGAGTCAACTTGGTTGTGGCTTAAGGGACTCATCACCGACCTTCGGATCTGTTAAAATCGCCGTTTTTATCAACCTTCATTGGGAGTCCCCGGATGTCAAACAAACTGCTCGATATCGTCAAACCCGGCGTAGCCACTGGCGCGGATGTTCAAAAGATTTTCGCGTTCGCCAAGGCCCACAAGTTTGCCCTGCCCGCAGTCAATGTCATCAGCACAGACTCGATCAATGCCGTTCTTGAAGCGGCGGCCAAGGCCCATTCTGCCGTGATCATCCAGTTCTCAAATGGCGGTGCGCAGTTCATCGCGGGCAAGGGCGTTAAGCTCGACGGCCAAGGCGCCCAAATCCTTGGCGCCATCTCAGGCGCACGCCACGTGCATCTCATGGCTGAACATTATGGTGTCCCGGTCATTGTCCACACGGATCACGCCGCAAAAAAACTTCTTCCATGGATTGATGGCTTACTCGATGCCGGCGAAAAGCACTTTCTTGAAACCGGCAAGCCGCTGTTCAGCTCCCATATGCTTGATCTCTCAGAAGAACCCCTCGAAGAAAACATCGAAATCTGCGCCGCATACCTGACCCGTATGGCCAAGATCGGTATGACGCTTGAAATCGAACTCGGTTGCACGGGGGGTGAGGAAGACGGTGTCGACAACAGCGGTATGGACCACTCTGCGCTCTACACCCAGCCGGAAGATGTTGCCTATGCCTATGAACTCCTGTCCAAGATCAGCCCAAACTTCACGATTGCCGCCTCCTTTGGTAACGTCCATGGCGTCTACTCCCCAGGCAACGTGAAGCTCACCCCAAAGATTCTGCTGAACTCACAAACACACGTCTCTGAGAAGTTTGGGGTTCCAGAAAACACCCTAAACTTCGTCTTCCACGGCGGCTCAGGCTCCACCGAAGAGGAAATTCGTGAGTCGATCAGCTACGGCGTCATCAAAATGAATATCGACACCGACACTCAATGGGCGTATTGGAACGGTATTCGTGAGTTTTACAAGAAGAACGAAGGTTACCTCCAAGGCCAGATCGGCAATCCAGAGGGTGCCGACAAGCCGAACAAGAAGTTCTATGATCCGAGGGTCTGGATCCGCTCTGCGCAGACCAGCATGGCAGATCGTCTCCAGCAGGCTTTCGCTGATCTCAATGCGTTAAATAAGCTCTAAGCCTTTGCGCCCTCTCGGCGCTGGATTAAAAAGCCGGGGGGGTTTGTTAACCACCCCGGCTTTTTAATGTGTGTCATTCAGCAGAAAGTCACCGATGGCCCCCACCAAAAGGATCGCCCGAAAAAATCAGCCCCTCAAAGGGGCGCCAAAAACGGCGCCACTTCGGGCCCTCCAACGGTTAGCGATGGTGATTTTTCTATTGAGCGCGACGCCGGTATTAATCCTCCGCTGGGTCCCGCCACCCACCAGCATGTTCATGATCATTGATCGTTGGACCCCAACGTCCACAACCCATCCGCCCCATACTATCCACTATCAGTGGGTGCCTTTTGATGAGATAACCCATCACCTTAAGCTTGCGGTCCTGGCTTCAGAAGACCAGACCTTTGTCCACCATCTCGGATTTAACTTTGAGTCGATCGAGCAGGCACTTGAAGATAATCTAACCCGAAAAATCCCGCGTGGCGGCAGTACGATCAGCCAGCAAACAGCCAAGAACCTCTTTCTTTTTGGGGGTCGAAACTACCTCCGGAAGGTCCTTGAAGCCTACTTTACCGCCCTCATTGAGCTGAGCTGGCCCAAGCAACGCATTCTCGAGGTTTACCTTAATATTGCGGAATTTGGCCCGGGGATTTACGGCGTCAAGGCGGCAGCCACTCACTTCTTTGGAAAAAGCCCCGCCGAACTGGGTCGGGAGGAATCGGCCCTCTTGGCAGCGGTTCTGCCGAACCCTAAGGTCCTCAAAGCAAATGCCCCAAGTGCCTATGTCCTGAAGCGTCAACAGTGGATCTCCCGCCAGATGCAACACCTTGGCGGGAAACGGGCACTCGATGATCTATAGGACTTAGATCCCGAGATTGCTGAGGGTGAGCATCAACTCATTGATGATGCCAGTAGCGGTAGGATGTTCCACTTCAAAGGTGGCGACAGCCTCCTTAAAATCCTTCAGGAGATGCAAGTTCTTGCCATCATCCTCGCTGTCGAGTCGATGTTCGAGCTTCTCAAGGAGCGACTCAAGCTTGGCACTGATTTCTGGGTGATTTGACTCCAATCGTTCGACTTCCTGACGAAGGACGAATAATGCTTCACTGATATCCTTTTCTGCCATGACGGATTTCTCCTCCTAAATTTTGACGGATGATTCGATACTTAGAGGTCCGCGAAACGCTTCCTGAGGAACACTGGGGTGGCAAAAGCCGCCTGATGTATCTCCGTGTTGTAATAGGCCGTTTCAAAGGGACGCCCCGCGGCATCGGCTTCACGGAAGCCGGTGAGGGCCGATTGAGAGGCCATGGTACCGCTCCACCAACCAGAAGGGTAAAGACATTGCGGAAACAAAAAACTTCGGGTGTTGGTAAAGCCGGCCTTTCGCATCGTTGCGTGCATCGCCGCCATCAGATCGGCATGGAAAAGGGGTGATTCACTCTGTTGAACCAGAATACCATTGGGGCCAAGGCACCGAAGGCAGTCGCGATAGAACGCCTCATTAAAAAGGCCTTCAGCCGGTCCAACGGGATCTGTGCTGTCGACGATGATGACATCAACACTCTGGTCTGCCGCGTCCCTGACCCACTGAATCCCGTCGATGAAGAGGAGCTCCGCTCTTTCATCCTGATTCGAGGAGCAAAGGTCTGGGAAATGGATTTCGGCGAGCCGGGTGACCCGCTCGTCAATCTCGATCTGTATCGCCTGGTGCACCTCAGGGTGCTTAAGGACCTCCTTGAGGCTGCCACAGTCGCCGCCGCCGATCACCCAGACCCGTTTAGGATCGGGGTGGGTATAGAGAACCGGGTGCGTCATCATTTCGTGATAGAGGAAGTTATCACGGTCCGATACCATGGTGCAGCCATCAATAATCATGAGCTTGCCGAACCATTCTGTATCGTAAATCTCAATCTTCTGGAAAGGGGTCTGCTCCTCGTGGAGCTTAGCCTTCAACTTTAAGGAGAAGGCACTGCCGTGGTGGGGATAGACTTCACTGAACCAACCAGAAGCATCAATCATAAGGAAACCTCGCATAGAAAATAATCGAGATTTTCCACATAATTGCAGATCATATCAAAGGAAATTCTTATGAACGCGAGTTGGAGCACTGACCTATCCCGGGAAATCTATGCCATTGAACATTGGGGCGAGGGCTATTTCGACATCAATCAAAAAGGCCATGTGGTGGTATACCCCGCCGGCTCTGCAAAAAACGGCACCGTCGATCTGGTCGAAATCGTCGATTCTGTCCGCAAGGAAGGCCTCGCCCTCCCCGTCCTGGTCCGCTTCAAGGATATCCTGAGGGATCGCATCGGCCGGCTCACCGACGCCTTCAATACGGCCAAGGAGGAATTTGAGTATCTTGGAAACTACACGCCCATCTATCCGATCAAGGTCAATCAGCAACGTGGCGTCGTCGAAGGCATCATCCGTAATGACCGTTACCCGGTTGGGCTGGAGGCCGGTAGCAAATCAGAATTACTGGCTATTTTGGCCCTCTCCGAGGCCGGAATCGTCATCTGTAACGGTTACAAGGATCGCTCCTATATCCGCCTGGCACTGATCGGCCGCAGCCTCGGCCTCCAAGTTTTCATTGTGATTGAGAAGCTCTCGGAGCTGGCGGTGGTCATGAACGAAGCCGAGGCGCTTGGCATTGACCCACAACTTGGGGTCCGCGTCCGCCTTTCCAGCATCAGCGCAGGCAAATGGCAAAACAGCGGCGGCGAAAAATCAAAATTCGGACTGCATAGCGGTGAGATTCTGAAGCTGGTCGAAGACCTGAAGCGTCACGGCAAACTCGGCTGGCTCAAACTGATGCATTTCCACATGGGTTCCCAGATCGCCGACATCGGCCATGTCAAAACAGCCGTCCGTGAGGCCGGTCGCTACTATGCTGAACTGAGGGCGCTGGGTGCCGACATCCAGGTCGCTGATGTCGGCGGTGGCCTCGGGGTCGACTATGAGGGGACACGCTCCACCAGTGAATGCTCGCTCAACTACAGCCTTGATGAGTATGCGGCCTCGATTATCAGGGCCTTCAGTGAAGTATGCGCTGAATATGAACTGCCGCATCCAGATCTGCTGACAGAATCAGGGCGCGCCATGAGTGCGCATCATGCTGTGCTCATCACCCATATCACTGACGTCGAGTCCGTTCCGGAAGATCCCACGCCGCCCCTCGATATCGACGCCGCCCCCTTAGAGGACCTCGCCGAATGCCTCGAGCGGCTGCCCAATGAATCCGTGATCGGAATTTATCACGATGCTCAATTTGACCTCGCCGAAGCGCGCGCCATGTTTGTCCAAGGACAGTTATCACTTGCCCAACTGGCTGAGGCAGAGCGCCTTAATGCCGCGATTTCGCATGCGGTTCGAAGAGGCCTCGACATTCGCCTTAGAGCCCACCGCGAGCTTCTCGATGAATTAAATGATCGTCTGGCTGACAAGGTCTTCTGTAACTTCTCTCTCTTCCAGTCGATGCCTGATGCCTGGGCCATTGGTCAGGTGTTCCCCGTGATGCCGCTGCAGCGACTGTTAGAGGAACCCACCCGGCGTTGCGTCATTCAGGATTTGACCTGCGACTCTGATGGCCGAATTGATGCCTACATTGATTGCCAGAGCCTTGAATCCACCGTGAGGCTCCATGCCATGGTCCCCGGCGAAAGCTACCTGATCGGCATTTTTCTAGTAGGCGCTTATCAGGAGATCCTCGGCGACATGCATAACCTCTTCGGCGATACCCATTCGATCAATATTGCACTCGATGGCACCGGTGGCTATCAGATGCTAGATCCGACCCACGGGGATGGCGCCGATGATATGTTGCGCTATGTCAACATCGAGCCTGAGGAGCTCGAACGCGCCTATCGCAAAAAACTCCTCGAGTCCGATCTCACCCCAGAACGCCGCAAACAGTTTGAAAGCGAACTGATCGCAGGCCTTGGTAGCTACACCTACCTTGAGGAACAATAACCCCATGGGGCCTGACCCAGGCGTGAGCCAGCTCGCAGCAGCCTTTATTGGCCTTGGCGCCATGGGAGCGCCGATGGCCGGTCATTTGGCCCGCAGAGGCTATCTTAAGGCGGTCTGGAACCGGAGCCCTGATCGCGCCGAAGCGTTTACCCAAGAGAACAACGTCATCGCCCTGAAACACCTCAGGGATCTGCCGCGTGCAGCCAAGATCATTGCGCTGTGTGTGTCACGAGATGAAGATGTCCTGATGGTGATTGAGAGCCTTCTTGGAGGGCTGTCCGCGCATCATCTGATCATCGATTTTTCAACGGTCAGCCCAGAAACCGCCCAGCTGGCAGCGAAGAAGGTTCGCGCATGCGGCGCCGATTTCCTGGATGCCCCGGTCACTGGCGGTGTCGAAGGAGCCACCCAGGGGACCTTGACCATCATGGTCGGAGGCCGGCCGGCCGCCCTTGATAGCATTCGCCCCCTGCTTGACTCGCTCGCGACCAAGATCGTTCACCTGGGTGAGGTTGGGATGGGGCAGCGTGCGAAAGCGGTGAACCAGGTCCTTTGCGCCGGAATCAATGAAGCGGTCACGGAAGCACTGGCCTTTGGCAGCCATCTGGGTCTTGCTATGGAACAAGTCATTGAGGCTATCAGCGGCGGCGCTGCTGGTAACTGGTTCCTCGATCACCGAGGGAAATCAATGATCGAAGGGCGCTTTTCACCGGGATTCAAACTGGCTTTGCACCTCAAGGATTTGGAGATTGTCGCCGCCATGGCCCAAGAGCTTCAGATCACTCTCCCGCTCTCAGAGGCTACCCGCGAACACTATGTTGAACTCCTTCAGCAAGGCTATGGTGATGACGATATTTCAGCGCTTTACCGATTGAAGCGCCCGAGCTGATGCAGCAACCACAGGTCGATATCCTCTTTGAGCCCTCCCAATCGGCTCGGGTCCTGATCGGAGGCGCGTGGCACATTGGCCAGAATTGCCCAAGGGCTGACGCCACCATCAACCAATTAAAATCACTTCAAGGTCTTGAGATCGTTCGTCTTGAGAGTCAAGACCTCACACACTGGGACAGCCTGTTACTGACTTATATCAGGGCCTTGAGCCAATTCTGTGGCGCCCACGAGATCACCCTCGACACCAGTGGCCTCCCCGAGGGCGTCCAGGGACTGCTGATGCTGGCCGCTGCCGTTCCCGAACGGCAGGATGCCGGCCGCCGGGAGGATCTCAATGATGGGCTGTCCATCCTTGGCCGTCACACCCTCTGGCTGATCAAAGATATCGCGCTTTTGGCGGACTTCATCGGTGAAGCGATCCTCGGCTTCCTGAGACTTCTGAGTGGTCGCAGCCAAATGCGCTGGGGCGACTTCTGGCGCTTGGTCGAGGCCTGCGGGCCTCATGCGCTCCCGATCATCACCTTGATCTCCACCCTAGTCGGCATGATTTTGGCCTTTGTGGGTGCCGTTCAGCTGAAACTCTTCGGTGCCCAGATTTTTATCGCCGACCTGGTGGGGCTTGGCATGGCGCGAGAAATGGGAGCCATGATGACTGCCATCCTAATGGCCGGCCGGACCGGCAGTGCGTTTGCTGCCGAAATCGGCTCGATGACCGTCAACGATGAAATCGACGCGCTCAAGACCTCCGGGTTTTCACCCATGGATTTTCTAGTGATGCCGAGAATCCTCGCCATGTTTGTAACCATTCCCCTCCTTTGCCTCTATGCGGATATCTGGGGCATGATTGGCGGTGCGCTGGTTGCTGCCGGTCTATTTGATATTTCGGCATCCGAATACCTGATCCAGATCCAAAGTCGTTTGCGCCTGATTGATTTTGAGGTCGGTATCGGCAAAAGCGCCGTTTTCGGTATTCTGGTCGCAACCGCTGGTTGCCTTCGGGGCCTTCGGTGCCAGCGCAATGCCTCCTCAGTTGGGCTCGCGACAACTTCCGCGGTCGTGACCGGCATCGTCTACATCGTAATCTCCGATGCCGTCATGACCCTCTTGGTGACGGCTCTCAACCTCTATAAACGCTGATCGTGTTAAATGTGAAACCGTCGATCACGGCCCCTCCTGAAGATCCTTCCCGGAGACAGCTCCATATTAGCGTTCGTGGACTCACGATGGCGTACGAGGATTTTCTGGTCCAAAAGGATATGGACTTTGATGTCCTTCGGGGTGAGATCTTCATCATCATGGGCGCCAGCGGTTGTGGCAAAAGCACCTTGCTCCGCCACCTAATCGGCCTCAAACCTCCCGTCACCGGCGAAGTCTTCTTTGATCGCCAGAATCTCTGGAAACTCCCCCAGAGGGAACGTCAGTCGATGTTGCTTAAGATGGGCATTCTTTATCAGAGTGGCGCTCTTTGGAGTTCGATGACCCTGGCCGAAAACATCGCATTACC
The DNA here is from genome assembly GCA_007280285.1 of Methylococcus sp. GTDB lineage: Bacteria > Pseudomonadota > Gammaproteobacteria > Methylococcales > Methylococcaceae > UBA6136. The sequence goes on from QYQA01000093.1 coordinate 19,074, forward strand.
GCTGACCGCGCATACGTCACTTCGTGCCAGAGAGATTGCCGATCTCGTCTCCCTTAAACTCGCAC
>QYQA01000020.1 GCA_007280285.1 Methylococcus sp.
GCCTGAAGGCGTGGAGATGGTGATGCCGGGTGACAACATCAAGGTCACGGTAAAGCTGATTGCGCCGATCGCAATGGACGAAGGTCTGCGTTTCGCGGTACGCGAAGGCGGCCGTACTGTCGGCGCCGGTGTGGTGTCGAAAGTCATCGAGTAAGGAGTGGGCGGGCCGTCAGGCCCGCTCCCAACAAGGGTAAAAGGTCAGTAGCTCAATTGGTAGAGCAGCGGTCTCCAAAACCGCAGGTTGGGGGTTCGAGACCCTCCTGGCCTGCCACTTTCCCCTTTTTTGTCATCCGAATTTGTGATAAGGAACTCCCATGAGTGCTAAGGCCGATTCGTCCTCATCGGGGATTGATATAGTCAAGCTGGTTCTCGCCATCATCGTACTGATAGGCGGCATTGTCGGTTACTACCATTTTGCCGACAAGTCGCTCATTTATCGGGTGCTGGGCGTATTGCTGTCAGGTCTTCTGTCCATGGGGATGGTTCTGACCACACAGCTTGGGCGTCAGTTCCTTGGGTTTTTGGTTGAGGCCCGAGTCGAAGTCAGAAAGGTTGTATGGCCAAATCGGCAGGAAACCGTTCAATCCACCTTGGTGGTAGTGGCCTTGGTGTTTCTGGTCGGGCTGATCCTCTGGACGCTGGATGCTGGGCTTTTTTGGGGCATCAGTCGTTTGACCGGTCAGGGGAAATAAGCGCATGTCACTTCGTTGGTACGTGGTGCATGCCTATTCCAATTTTGAGAATCAGGTCAAGCGCTCTCTCGAAGAGAGGATTACAAGGTCTGGGCTGGATGAGTTCTTCGGACAGATTCTGGTGCCGACCGAAGAAGTTGTTGAGATGCGGTTGGGACAGCAGCGAAAGAGTGAGCGAAAGTTCTTTCCGGGCTATGTGCTGGTCCAGATGGAGCTGAATGAGGATACCTGGCATTTGGTTAAGGAAGTGCCGAGGGTCCTTGGTTTCATTGGTGGAACCTCCGATAAACCGGCGCCCATCACAGAAAAGGAAGCGGCGTTGATTCTGGGCCGCATGGAAGAGGGCGTTTCAAAGCCAAGACCGAAGGTCCTGTTTGAGGTGGGTGAGGTTATCCGGGTCAACGATGGTCCGTTCAAAGATTTCAATGGTGTGGTTGAGGAAGTCAACTACGAGAAAAGTCGCCTTCGGGTGTCGGTCCTGATTTTCGGGCGTTCGACGCCCGTTGAGCTTGATTTCGGGCAGGTTGAAAAAGCCTGACGATCGCGCGGTGGTTCACCGCAATATGTGATGGGGAGCCTTCAACGGCGTCTGACCCACTTAGGAGTAAAAAATGGCAAAGAAAATTACGGGCTACATCAAGCTGCAAGTGAAGGCAGGTGAAGCCAACCCCAGTCCTCCCATTGGTCCAGCGCTCGGTCAACGTGGCGTCAACATCATGGAGTTTTGTAAGGCATACAATGCGGCGACCCAGAATGTCGAAAAGGGTCTTCCACTGCCGGTCGTCATCACCGTTTATGCCGATAAAAGCTTCACGTTTATCACGAAGACCCCTCCAGCGACGATTCTCATCAAGAAGGCCATTGGCCTTGCTAAGGGAAGCAGTAATCCAAACACCATCAAGGTCGGTGTGATTACGCGCGCCCAGTTGGCCGACATCGTAAAGTTAAAGGAGCCTGATCTGACGGCGGCCGATGAAGAAGCTGCGATGAGGACGATTGCAGGAAGTGCCCGCAGTATGGGTCTTGATGTGGAGGGTATCTAAGTGGCTAATTTGACTAAACGAGCGAAGCTCATCAGCGAGAAGGTCCAGCCTGGAAAGATTTATGCGGCTGATGAAGCCTTTGAGGTGCTGAAGTCGGTTTCATCGGTGAAATTTGTCGAGGCCGTTGACGTGGCCGTCATCCTTGGCGTTGATCCTAGAAAGTCAGATCAGGCGGTCAGGGGCGCGACCGTCCTCCCCAATGGGACCGGTAAAACGTCACGTGTTGCCGTGTTTGCTCAGGGGGCGAACGCTGAGGCAGCCACCGAAGCGGGGGCCGATATTGTTGGAATGGATGACCTTGCTGCACAGGTGAAGGCGGGTCAGATGAATTTTGATGTGGTCATTGCAACGCCGGATGCGATGCGCGTTGTCGGTCAGCTCGGCCAGATTCTTGGGCCGCGTGGCCTGATGCCGAATCCGAAGGTGGGTACGGTGACGGCGGACGTCGCCACGGCAGTGAGAAATGCTAAAGCTGGACAGGTCCGCTACCGCACGGACAAGAAAGGCATTATCCATTGCACCATCGGTAAGGTCTCTTTTGAGTCGAATCAGCTGAAGGAAAACCTGGAGGCCCTTTTAGCGGATCTTAAAAAGGCGAAGCCTTCAACCTCAAAGGGTGTCTATCTCCGGAAAATTACGGTGTCCAGCACCATGGGTCCGGGTTTGACGCTGGATCAGGCGAGCCTCACGGCATAACGAACTTTGGGTTGCCGGCGCTTAAGGGGCCGGTAACCGTCAAAGACCGCAGGCGCACTAGGTGCTTAATGCCGATTGCCTGCGCAGACGGTGTACTTGAGTCGGCAACCGACGAAAGGAGCCGTTTACTTGCGCTTCCACATGGTGTGGTGGCGTTGTAGTGGCTCTGAATGGTGAATTCTATTCAGATTTTTATTGGAGAAATAGAGTGGCGCTGAGACTAGATGACAAAAAAGCTGTCGTCGAAGAAGTTTCCGCTATTGCTGCAACTGCACACTCTGCGGTCGCTGCGGAATACCGTGGATTGACTGTGGAGCAGCTGACTCAATTGCGCAAGACAGCTCGTGCTTCAGGCGTTTACCTCAGGGTGGTGAAGAATACACTCGCCCGGAGAGCGGTTGAAGGAACGGAATTCGCTTGTATGCAAGGTGGGATGGTTGGGCCTTTGATTCTGGCGTTCTCGCTGGATGATCCGGGTGCGGCAGGACGCCTTATTGCCGACTTTATCAAGCTAAGCGACAAGCTGGTCGTGAAGCTGGTTGCTGTGGGTGGTAAGGAGTACGGGGCAGCTGGGCTTGAACGACTCTCGAAACTACCGACGAAGGATCAGGCGATTGCCATCCTTATGGGCACGATGAAGGCTCCGGTTGAGAAGTTCGTTCGTACCCTCGCAGAACCGCATGCCAAGATGGTTCGCACCGTTGCAGCCATTCGCGACCAGAAACAGGCAGCATAGTACTAACTACTCGTTCATATCGATTCATTTCGGAGTAATTCGATGGCACTTTCAAAAGATGACATTTTAGAGGCAATTGCCAATATGTCCGTGATGGAGGTTGTAGACCTCATCTCGGCGATGGAAGAAAAGTTTGGCGTATCAGCGGCAGCAGCCGTTGCCGTCGCAGCGCCTGCTGCTGGCGGCGGCGCTGCAGCGGTTGAAGAGCAGACTGAGTTTGACGTTGTGATGTCAAGCTTTGGTGAGAATAAGGTTAATGTGATCAAGGTGGTCCGCGCGATCACCGGACTTGGTCTTAAGGAAGCGAAGGACCTGGTCGAGGGTGTTCCTGCGACCGTTAAGGAAGCCGTCAACAAGGCCGAGGCCGAAGACGTCAAGAAGCAGTTGGTCGAGGCTGGTGCCACCGTCGATATCAAGTAATTGACGACCCACCAGGCTGACAAGTCAGCATCGAGGCTGGCAGCATTGCTGCCGGCCTTTTGGCGCTATGTGCGCCTGCATTTCAGAATTTGATCATCGCTTTGATGAGGGTCCGCAGGGAGTATGCTCCTGATCAATGCGGCACATCAAACCGATATGCGGGGGACTATGGGCATTTTGCCGATAAAACCCGCGGCCCTTGTAACCCGTAAGCACCGTCAGGTAAGGAATCGATATGGCCTATTCTTTCACTGAGAAGAAACGCATCCGTAACAGTTTTGGTAAGCGTCGGGATGTGCTCGACGTCCCATATCTGCTCACGACTCAGGTAGATTCCTACAAACGCTTCCTGCAATCCGAGGTTGCGCTCAAGGACCGCGCGGACGAGGGGTTACATGCGGCGCTGAGCTCCGTTTTTCCAATCACCAGTCATTCTGGGCACGCCGTTCTAGAGTACGTCGACTACTGGCTCGGCGAGCCGACCTTCGATGTCAAAGAGTGTCAGCAGCGCGGTGCCAATTATGCAGCCCCATTGCGAGTCCTCGTTCAGCTGATCCTCTATGACAAAGAGTCGCCGGCTTCAGCCAAGGTGGTCAAGGAGGTCAAGCGTCAGGAAATCTACATGGGTGAGATTCCTCTGATGACCGATACCGGGACCTTTGTGATTAATGGCACCGAGCGCGTCATCGTGTCGCAGCTACATCGTTCTCCTGGGGTGTTTTTTGACCACGATCGGGGCAAGACCCACTCGTCCGGTAAGCTGTTGTTTAACGCCAGAATCATCCCTTATCGCGGCTCTTGGCTTGATTTTGAATTCGATCACAAAGATTGCGTTTATGTCCGTATTGATCGCCGGAGAAAGTTGCCTGCAACGGTTCTGCTGCGCGCGCTTGGCTTTGATAATGAGAAGATCGTCGATCAATTTTTTGAGACCAATCGTTTTGTTATCAAGGGAGAGGAAGTCCTTCTGGAGCTGATTCCGGATCGTCTTCGAGGTGATATCGCCTCATTCGACATCGTGGTCGACGGCAAAGCGCTGGTTGAAAAGGGACATCGCATTACCGCCCGCCATATTCGCCAAATCGAAAAGGCGGGTCTCAACTTGTTGGAGGTCCCAAGGGATTACCTCTACGGAAAGATTCTCGCGCGCAACATCGTCCAAGAGGACACGGGTGAGCTGATTGGCAAGGTCAATGACGAATTGACGGAAGACCTGATCGTCCGTTTGGCGGTGGCCGGGATTGAGGCCGTGGACACCCTGTTCGTGAATGATCTTGATCGGGGCCCCTACATTTCCAATGCCATGCGCATTGATTCAACGGAAACGCAGCTGGATGCGCTGGTTGAGATTTACCGGATGATGCGGCCAGGGGAGCCGCCGGCGAGAGAGGCGGCACATACCCTTTTTGAGAATCTGTTCTTCTCACCGGATCGCTACGATCTCTCAGCGGTCGGACGAATGAAGTTCAATCGTCGACTGGGACGTTCTGAAGTCACCGGGCCAGGTGTCTTGACCAAAGAGGACATCATTGATGTCCTTCGGGAGTTGATCAAGATTCGAAACGGCCATGGTACCGTTGATGATATTGATCATTTGGGTAACCGTCGTGTCCGCTCGGTGGGGGAAATGGTTGAAAACCAATTCCGGCTAGGGCTGGTCCGGGTTGAGCGTGCGGTCAAGGAGCGCTTGTCGTTAGCCGATGCTGAAAACCTGATGCCTCAGGAGATTATCAATGCAAAGCCGGTGGCAGCTTCGATCAAAGAGTTCTTTGGTTCAAGCCAGCTGTCCCAGTTCATGGATCAAAATAATCCGCTTTCCGAGGTCACGCACAAGCGGCGTGTTTCAGCTCTCGGCCCAGGTGGCCTTGCCCGCGAGCGCGCTGGCTTTGAGGTCCGTGACGTTCACACCACGCACTATGGTCGGGTTTGTCCTATTGAAACGCCGGAAGGTCCGAACATTGGTCTCATTAATTCGCTGTCGGTTTATGCAAGGACCAATCTCTATGGCTTCCTAGAAACCCCTTACCGTCGAGTCGTGGATGGGCGGGTGACCGATGAGATTGAGTATCTTTCCGCTATTGAGGAAGGCAAGTATTTCATTGCGCAGGCGAGCGCCAAGGTCGATGCCAATGGCAAGCTGGTTGATGATTTGGTGTCCTGCCGCCACAAGGATGAATTCACCCTGTCAACGGCGGACCAGATTAACTACATGGACGTCTCCTCAAAGCAGATCGTTTCAGTCGCTGCTTCGTTGATTCCGTTCCTTGAGCATGATGACGCTAACCGTGCCTTGATGGGTTCCAACATGCAGCGTCAGGCTGTTCCAACGCTTCGGACTGAAAAGCCTCTGGTCGGAACGGGCATGGAGCGCATTGTCGCTCGGGATTCAGGGGTCACCGTCGTCGCAAAGCGAGGTGGCACGATTGAATTCCTCGATGCCAGCCGGATCGTGGTTCGGGTGAATGATGAGGAGACCGAGGCGGGTGTGCCGGGTGTCGATATTTATAATCTGACCAAGTACACGCGCTCTAATCAGAACACGTGTATCAACCAGAAGCCCCTAGTCCGTCCAGGGGATGTGGTGGCAAAGGGCGATATTCTGGCGGATGGGCCATCAACCGATATGGGTGAATTGGCTCTGGGCCAGAACCTCTTGGTCGCCTTCATGCCTTGGAACGGTTACAACTTTGAAGATTCCATTCTGATTTCAGAGCGGGTCGTGCAAGAGGATCGCTTCACCACGATCCATATTGAGGAAAAATCCTGCGTTGCGCGCGACACCAAGTTAGGGCCAGAGGAAATCACGGCCGATATTCCCAATGTGGGCGAAGCCGCCCTGGCCAAACTCGATGAATCGGGTATTGTCTATATCGGTGCCGAGGTGAAGGCGGGCGATATTCTGGTGGGCAAGGTGACCCCGAAAGGTGAGACACAGTTGACCCCTGAGGAAAGACTGCTACGAGCGATCTTTGGTGAGAAGGCGTCGGACGTCAAGGATACCTCGCTGCGCGTTCCCTCCGGGATGGATGGCACCATCATTGACGTTCAAGTCTTCACCCGCGACGGGGTTAAGAAAGATGAGCGCGCCAAGCAGATCGAGCATGCCGAGATCGAGCGGGTCAAGAAAGACTTAAACGACCAACTCCGCATCATCGAGATGGATTTCTATCAACGTATTGAACAGATCGTGCTTGGCAAGGTGGCCCAGTCGGGTCCTGCCAAGCTGAAGTCCGGTTCCGCCGTCACGGCGGAATATCTGGCGACCCTCAAGCCTTCGCAGTGGGTTGAAATTCGGCTGAAGGACGAGGACATCAATCTTCAGCTTGAGACCATTGCCGCACAGATTGACCAGCAGCGTGAGGAAATGGCCAAGCGTCTTGAGGAGAAGAAGCGAAAGATCGCCATCGGTGATGATCTGCCGCCGGGCGTTCTCAAAATGGTGAAGGTCTACTTGGCGGTGAAGCGCCGCATTCAGCCGGGCGACAAGATGGCAGGACGTCATGGCAACAAGGGGGTCATTTCCCAGATTGTGCCGGTAGAAGACATGCCCTTTAGTGCCGATGGTACGCCGGTGGATATTGTCTTGAATCCATTGGGTGTTCCATCACGGATGAATGTAGGGCAGGTGCTGGAGACCCACCTCGGATGGGCGGCTCGTGGACTTGGAATCAAGATTGGAAACATGCTGGAGGCGCAGTCTAAAGTAAATGAGGTGCGTCAATTCCTTCACGAGATCTACAACGCCAGCGGAAGAACCGAGGATCTGGATCAGCTGAATGATGCTGAAATTCTGGAGCTTGCGGGGAATCTTCGTCGCGGAGTGCCGATGGCAACGCCGGTTTTCGATGGAGCCAGTGAAAAGGATATCAAGACCATGCTGCGCTTAGCTGGGCTTCCTGAAAGTGGCCAGACTCGGCTATTTGATGGGCGAACCGGCGAAGCCTTTGATCGAGACGTTACGGTTGGTTGCATGTATATGCTGAAATTGAACCATCTGGTCGATGACAAGATGCATGCACGCTCTACCGGCCCCTATAGTCTCGTGACCCAGCAGCCATTGGGTGGGAAGGCTCAATTCGGTGGCCAGCGATTTGGTGAAATGGAAGTCTGGGCCCTGCAGGCGTATGGCGCCGCCTACACGCTGCAGGAAATGCTGACCGTCAAGTCCGATGACGTGGCCGGCAGAACAAAAATCTACAAGAACATTGTGGATGGCGATCACCGCATGGAAGCCGCCATGCCGGAATCGTTCAACGTGCTGATCAAGGAGATCCGCTCCCTCGCTATCAATATCGAGCTGGAACAGGAATAAACCTTTTATTAGCGCCATCCGGAACGCGCTGAAGTTCCGGATAACGCAATGTTCAGCTTTAGGAGATGACCCGTGAAAGATCTAATTAGTTATTTGAAGCGTCAGAATCAGGTTGAGGATTTCGACAATATTCGTATCAGCCTCGCCTCGCCAGATATGATTCGATCCTGGTCGTTTGGGGAGGTGAAGAAGCCAGAAACCATCAATTACAGGACCTTCAAGCCCGAGCGTGATGGACTTTTCTGCGCCAAGATCTTCGGTCCGGTCAGTGACTACGAGTGTCTTTGCGGTAAATACAAACGACTAAAGCATCGCGGTGTCATTTGCGAGAAGTGCGGGGTCGAGGTCACGCTCTCCAAGGTTCGCCGTGAGCGGATGGGCCATATTGAACTGGCAAGTCCGGTCGCCCACATCTGGTTCCTGAAGTCCCTGCCTTCAAGGATTGCCCTGCTGCTCGACATGACGCTTCGCGAAATCGAGCGGGTCCTCTATTTTGAGTCTTACGTCATCATTGATCCGATGCAGACGCCGCTCGAACGGAGCAAGCTGCTCAATGAGGAAGAATTTTATGAGGCGACACAACAGTACGGTGAGGATTTTGTTGCCAAGATGGGGGCGGAAGCCATCCATGAGCTTCTAAGGACCATGGATCTCCCCAACGTCGTTGAAATGTTGCGCGAGGGGATTGAAGGAACCAATTCAGAAACCAAGATCAAGAAGTACACCAAGCGCTTGAAGGCTATTGAGTCGCTCATTACCTCCAGCAATAAGCCGGAATGGATGATCTTAACGGTCCTCCCGATTCTGCCGCCGGAACTGCGTCCTTTGGTGCCCTTGGATGGGGGCCGTTTTGCAACGTCCGACCTCAATGACCTTTATCGGCGCGTCATCAACCGTAATAACCGACTGAAGCGCCTTCTCGATCTCAACGCACCGGACATCATCGTGCGTAATGAAAAGCGGATGCTGCAAGAATCGGTGGATGCCTTGCTGGACAACGGCCGTCGTGGCCGAGCCATTACAGGTTCCAACAAACGTCCGTTGAAGTCCTTGGCCGACATGATCAAAGGTAAGCAGGGCCGCTTTAGGCAGAACCTTTTGGGGAAACGGGTCGATTACTCTGGCCGTTCGGTGATCGTCGTGGGTCCAACCTTAAAGCTTCACCAGTGTGGTCTTCCAAAGAAGATGGCACTGGAGCTTTTCAAGCCCTTTATTTTCAGTAAGCTCCAGTTCAGGGGTCTTGCCACCACCATCAAGGCCGCCAAAAAGATGGTCGAGAAGGAAAGTGCGGAAGTCTGGGACATCCTTGATGAGGTGATTCGCGAACATCCGGTCATGTTGAATCGAGCGCCAACGCTTCATCGATTGGGTATCCAAGCGTTTGAGCCGACCCTGGTTGAGGGCAAGGCGATCCAGCTTCACCCCTTGGTCTGTAGCGCATTTAACGCTGACTTCGACGGCGATCAGATGGCTGTTCACGTGCCTTTGTCCTTGGAAGCGCAGCTTGAAGCGCGCACACTGATGATGGCGACCAACAACATTCTGTCACCAGCCAATGGCGAGCCGGTCATCAATCCAACCCAGGACGTTGTCCTTGGTCTTTACTATATGAGCCGCGAGCGTATTGACGCCAAGGGCACCGGGATGATTTTTTCTGATGTCGATGAGGCTCAGCGCGCGCTCAACAATCGGGTGGTTGATATCCAGGCCAAAGTCACGGTCCGACTGAATGAAACCCTGATCGATGAGGATGGCGTGAGAACAGCGCGTGTCCGCCGTGCTGATACCACCGTGGGACGTTCCATCATATGGACCATCGTTCCAGAAGGTATCCCGTTTGAGCTGGTTAACGTGGATATGACCAAGAAAGCGATATCGCGCCTGATCAACCACTCCTACCGGACCCTCGGTATTAAGGCAACGGTTGTTTTTGCCGACAAGCTCATGTACCTCGGTTTTTCAAATGCGACCCGGGCGGGTGTCTCGTTCGGGGTTGATGATATGGAGATCCCGGCGCGCAAGGAGGAAATCATTGTTGCCGCGGAAGCTGAAGTGAAGGAGATTCAGAATCAGTATGCCTCGGGTCTGGTCACCGATGGTGAGCGCTACAACAAAGTGGTCGATATTTGGTCACACGCCAACGACCAGGTGGCCAAAGTCATGATGGATGGTCTTGGGACCGAGACGGTGGTGAAGCCGGATGGTTCTACCGCCCAGCAGAAATCGTTTAACTCCGTCTTTATGATGGCTGATTCCGGTGCCCGTGGCTCGGCAGCTCAGATTCGTCAGCTGGCGGGTATGCGGGGACTGATGGCCAAGCCTGACGGCTCTATCATTGAAACCCCGATCACCGCTAATTTCCGTGAAGGACTCGACGTATTACAGTACTTCATCTCGACCCATGGCGCCCGCAAGGGTCTCGCCGATACGGCGCTAAAGACCGCCAACTCGGGCTATCTGACGCGGCGCTTGGTTGACGTGGCCCAGGACTTGGTGATTACCGAGGAAGACTGTGGAACGGTCGAGGGCTTATTGATGTCCCCTCTTATTGAAGGAGGTGATGTCGTTGAAGCATTGGCTGAACGCGTTCTCGGTCGTGTCGTCGCCGAGGATGTCCTTGACCCTAGCAGCCAGGATCTGATTCTTCCGGCAGGCTCGATGCTCGATGAATCGGCGGTGGCCATTCTTGAGCTGCACAGCGTGGATATTGTCCGTGTTCGGTCGGTGATTACGTGTCGGACCCGACAGGGGGTTTGTGCCTCATGTTACGGTTGCGGCGTTGGTCGGGGACACCGCGGCGTCTCTTATCAACA
>QYQA01000040.1 GCA_007280285.1 Methylococcus sp.
GCGACAATCAATTCGGAGCCGCTCTGCTCGTGCTACGCAACTGCGCGGCGGGGTCGTCGGCGTCCATGCCTCCTTCTTGGGGTGGGCCCCCGTGAGTAAACCATCCCCCATCCTCATTCTATTTAGTGGACGGTATTGAGGCTATTCATTCCTCTGTAACCTTTCGTTGGTAGCGTCACTGGCCTCATCCTCAAAAACTCCTTGGAACACCTCGTGGACGAACTAAACTCTACCCGCATCAGCCGCCCAACCCAACCACCTTACATCAGCCGCGAGCTGAGTTGGCTCGACTTCAATGACCGTGTCCTTCATGAGGCCTTTGATCCAAGAAACCCCCTGATTGAACGCCTCAAGTTTCTGGCTATCTTCAGCTCTAATCTTGATGAGTTCTTTATGGTCCGGGTTTCAGGGATCGAGGAGTTTGTCGAGCTCGGTATCGATCCTGGGTACCCCGATGGACACCAACCCAAAGAGCTCCTCCTTAAGATCCGTGAGCGGCTCGCCCTTCGGGTGGCTGAGCAGCACGGCCTCTTTCATCACCGATTGCGCCAGGAGCTTCGCCAACATCAGATTGAACTCCTTGATCAGGAGGATCTTTCACCGGCTCTTGAAGCGAAAGTCAGCGCCTACTTCGATCGGGAAGTGTTCCCGATTCTGACCCCATTGACGGTCGATGCGAGCCATCCTTTTCCAAAGATGGCCAATCTCAGCCTCAATCTTGCGGTGATCGTTGAAGATCCCGAGACCAAAATTCAGCGATTTGCTCGGGTGAAGATCCCAGACAGCCTGCCCCGCTTCGTAACGATGACGGACTGGGAAGACGCCGAGGCGGCCAAGCCTCTCTGGCGCGGCCTGCCCCTTGAACAGGTGATCGCACGGAACCTTAAAACCCTATTTCCTGGCATGAATCTGATGGCCCACTACCTTTTCCGGATTACCCGGGATGGGGATTTCCCGATTAAGGAAGCCGAGGCCGATGATCTTCTCTTAGCGATCGAACACGAAATTAGCAAGCGCCGCGTCGATGGATTTGTTTGCCGCGTTGAAATGGACCCCAGCATGCCGGCTATCCTTCGAGAACAATTGGTCAAGGACCTGGGTGTTAAACCGGAGGACGTCTTTGAGATCGAGGGCCTGATGAATCTCAAGGATCTCTTTTTCTTCGCCTCGCTGCCGGTCCCTGATCTCAAGTATCCAGATTGGATCCCCTTGATCCCACCAAGGATCAAGTCAGCGCTGGCGCTGCATGCTGGGGGATCTGAAGAGGGGGATACGCAGGGACTCTTTGAAGAGATCCGGCGTGGCGACATCCTCGTTCATCACCCCTATGAATCCTTTGGAAGTTCCGTTGAAGCGTTCATCAACGAGGCCGCTGACGACCCTGACGTGGTCGCCATCAAGATGACCCTCTACCGAACCTCCGGCAACTCCCCGATTATCAAAGCCTTAATACGTGCCGCCTTAAACCAAAAGCAGGTTGCGGTCCTCGTAGAAGTCCTCGCCCGCTTCGATGAAGCGAACAATATTGTCTGGGCCAAGAAGCTCGAACAGGCTGGCGTTCATGTGGTGTATGGGGTTGTGGGACTCAAAACCCACACCAAGACCACGCTCGTGGTCCGCCGTGAAGGGGATGGCCTTCGCCGCTACGCCCATGTAGGAACGGGCAACTACAACTCCAAAACGGCCAACCTCTATACCGATCTCGGCCTTTTTACCTGTCACGAGACCTTTGGCTCCGACCTCACCCATCTTTTCAACTACCTGACCGGCTACTCGCGGCAGAATGCCTATGAAAAGTTACTGGTCGCTCCGCTGACCCTCCGCTCTGGGATGGTGTCTCTGATTCAGCGTGAAATGACCGTGGCCCGGGCCGGCGGTGAGGCGAAGGTCATTGCCAAAATGAACTCGCTCACCGACATCGACATGATCAACCTCCTTTATGAAGCCTCCGCCGCGGGGGTCAAAATTGACCTGATCATTCGTGGCGTCTGTTGCCTCATCCCGCAACGGCCGGGTATCAGTGAAAACATCCGCGTCGTGAGCATTGTCGGTCGCTATCTTGAGCACTCGCGTATTTATTACTTCCACAACGAGGGCCAAGAAGAGCTTTACATCGGCAGCGCGGACTGGATGACCCGAAATCTGGATCGTCGGGTTGAAGCCGTCGCCCCGATTGAGGCGCCTGTCCTGAAAGAAGAGCTCAAGATGATCCTCACCATCATGCTAGAAGATCAGCGCCAGGGCTGGGATCTACAAAATGATGGGGTCTACCGTCAGCGCATGCCTCTCGATGAAGCGCATCAGCTCTCCAGCCAGGAACAATTCATGGCTCTGGCACTCGAACGGGATGAGGCCACCTTAGCCGCTCTCACCGAGACACCGACTGAGGCGACCTCGAATCACGAGGGCCCTAGCAACTAACGAGGCTTCCCGTGTGTGACACAATGTCCCTCAAAGACAGCGTATGTCGAGACCGCATGAACGATAGAGCCGATACCCATGAGCACTGAAGACACCCCCCTCAAACGCCCACGGAAAAAATCCGTTGCCATCAAGCCGCGCCCAAGAATAACCCCGGCGGCACCGGAGGTTCTGGACTCGATCGCGGTTCAAGGCGCAGGAAGCGTCGAGGACCTGTCTACCCTCGAGCAAAAAGAAGAAACGAGCCGGTTTCGAATCTTTGTCATCGATGCCGGCTGGAAATCTCCAGCCGCAGAGGTTCTCAGGAGTAACTTCACGATGATCCTCTGCTCGCTGGGAAGAGACCCCCTCTATGTGTTGACCCGAAGGCAGTCCCAGGAGATTATCCGGAAAAATCCCATCCTCGTTGGCAAGGATCCCATCATCTTGGTTCGAGATCTCAGCGGGAAACCATCGATCGAAGAGGATGAGGAATTTCATGGGTTTCATTTTAACCTCGGCCTGATTCATCAACCGACGTTGGCGCTGAAACACCTTCAGGAATTCCTGCATTTCCTCATCAGCCATCGCGACAGCCCCAATATCGAAATGGATATCCGACAAAAACTGCATCATGATGGATTGATCGGTACACTGGAAGTCATTCGGAGCAGTACCCAGGAAGCTGTGGGTGCTTAATTTTTGACCACCACCAGAAGATCCCATTCATGGATACGATTTCGACCCTCCTCACCACGACCCTTTCTGCCTTGATCCTCGCGGTGATGGCCATAGAGATTAAACGTCGCCGACAAAAGCTTCGGGAAGTCTATGACGTCCTCGACAGCGAATATCGACATGTGGTGAACGAACTTGATTCGATGGTACAGAGTGGTGATATCAAACCCTATGAAACATTCCACTCGCTGCACAATAAGCACTAAACCCTTATTTTTTGCCCAATAACCCCATTTTAGGGTTTAATGATTACTGACCAAACGCTTAGAAAAGCAACCAAAACCTAAGGGGCTTTATAACCCCCCTCTCAAGCCTGATCAAAGGGGCGAACGCTCTCCACTCACCAATCAAGAAGGACATCACGATGACGACTGCAACAACTGCTGACGACAGCCTCCATAGCGTTTCGGATACGATGGGGGAAGGAATCAAAAATGCATCGGCTGCGGCCGCACGCGCCGGAGAAAAGGTCCGAGAAATCGGAGGCACGCTGGGCCGCTCGATCTCTCGCTTCACCTACAAAGGCGCCTACATGGTGTCCTACGGGGTGGTTTACGCGACGGTTTTTGTCGCCTCTGCGGTACCCCGCCAAAATCCTTTGGTGGAAGGCCTCATGGATGGTGGCCGCGCCGCCATTGACGCCTTAAACGAAGCCAAACAACTGCCTTCAACGGCCAGCTGATCCCCTATCGATGAACCCATCGCTCACCCCCAAAAAGGGAATGGGCGATGGGTCCTTTGATGAGCCTACTGATTCGACGATCCACGACCCGCCCCATGACATTGCCTCCCGAAGGTTCTCCGCCAAACGCCAACGCATTACGCATTTCTGTTGTCTTTCCAGCCCCCGGCATCCTCAGAATTACAAACGCCACGGCGTTAGGAGATCCTTCCACCCCTCGCTTCCGAGACTTCCTCATCAGGGCTTTTCGCTTGAGCGCCCTCACTGGCATTTCGGCGACAGGATTAGCGCAAAATATCGTTGAACTTCACTACCTTCAAGATGCGCTGCTTCCCGCTGAACTTCTCTTAAAGCTCGCAGATCTTCTGGATGCCCCAGATGAAGCAACTCCTTCCGCTCCTCCGGCCAAACATCATGAGCCACGAGCCACAGGACCTGTCATCTCGCCCCTCGTGACCGCCACCGACCGCCATGGGGTCTTAAGGCTTCATCGCTACGAACATCTCGTGACGGGTTTTGAAGTCGTTTCTGAGACCCTTGGAACCATCAAACTCAAAAATCCCGTTCTTTACCGAAAAAGTGCCTTGTGTCATGCCATCGAGCGGGAGCTCATGAGCGTTCTCGGGATTGATCGTTACAAGACACATCCCCTTCGGTCTACCATTCACGTGGATTACGATCCTAGACATCTCAGTTGGGCCAAGGTCATTGAAATTGTTGATGGGGCCCTGGCTAACGCTGATGAGCAGATTGATCTCGACCCCCTAGATCTTGATCTCACCCTGTCGACGATTTCCCTCCCCGTGGCGGCTGTCGCCCAATATGCGTTTCCGCCCTTACTCCCCTTGGCGGCCGGTCTGTTCGCTTATACCGCGATCCCGAGCTTCAAGAATGCCTACGATGTCGTCAAAAACGAGCGGCGCTTGGGGGTCGATGTCCTCGACTCTCTTGTGGTCATCGGTTGTCTTGGCACTGTCCAGATTTTTCCAGGGGCGGTCATGGCCTGGTGTCTTTCCTTTGGCCGGCGCTTGGTTAAAAAGACAGAAGATAATTCGAGAAAGATGCTGCTGAATGCCTTTGGCAAGCAACCAAGATTCGCTTGGCTGGTCAAGGACGGCGTGGAAATTGAAGTCTCTCTCGACAAAGTCTGTAAAGGCGATATTGTTGCCGTCCATACTGGCGATATGGTCCCCGTCGATGGTCATATCGTCGATGGGATGGCCATGATTGATCAGCATGCCCTGACCGGTGAGTCCACCCCCGCCGAGAAGGGGGTCGGCGATCGCGTCAACGCCTCGACCATTTTGGTAGCAGGCAAGATTCGCGTCGCTGTTGAGGAGGCCGGCAGCGAAACGGCCTCAGCGAAGATTAGCCAAATTCTTAATGATACCGCAGGCTACAAACTGAGTTCCCAAAGCCAAGGGGAGCGATTGGCTGACTTGGCTGTGCTGCCGACGATGGCGGTCAGTGGCATCGCCTTTGCGACCCTCGGTCCGATTGCAGGGGTTGCGGTGCTGAATAGTGATTTGGGGACGGGAATCCGGATGGCGGCGCCTCTGGCCATGCTCTCATCACTTGCCCTTTGCGCTCAGATGGGTATTTTGGTGAAGGATGGGCGCGCCCTAGAACTCATGAACGAAGTGGATACCGTCCTCTTTGATAAAACCGGAACCCTCACCCGCGAGCGCCCCGAAGTCGGGGAGATTGTGGTGACCGAAGGTCATACCGCCGAGGACGTGCTGCTCTATGCGGCAGCGGCCGAGAGAAAGTTCCACCACCCCATTGCGCTCGCCATTCTTCACAAAGCCGAAGAAATGGGGCTCGAATTACCGCCAACGGATGACACCCAATACAGTGTCGGCTACGGGATTAACGTCGGCGTCATGGGTCACACCATCCGCGTTGGCAGCCGCCGCTACATGGAGATGGAAGGCATCCATATTCCATCGAGTATCGACAAGAAGCTTGCCGAGGTCCACGAAGATGGTGACACGATGGTCATGGTCGCGATTGATGACAGGCTCGGGGGTGCCCTTGAACTTCGCGCGGCGCTTAGGCCTGAAGTCAAAGACATCATTGCGGGCCTCCGTGAGCGGGGAATCGAGCATCTAGCGATTATTTCTGGGGACCATGAGGCGCCCACGCGTAAATTGGCCGAAGAGCTTGGGATGGATCGCTATTTTTCGCAGGTCCTTCCGGCGGATAAAGCCGATTACGTTGAAAAGCTCCAGAAGGAAGGCCGCAAGGTTTGTTTTGTCGGTGACGGCATCAACGATTCCATTGCTCTTAAAAAGGCCAATGTCTCGATTTCCCTTCGGGGTGCCACCTCCATCGCTACCGATACTGCCCATATCGTGTTTCTGGAGCAAGGCCTCGCCAAGTTGTGTGCTCTTCGGGATATCGCCCACCGCCTGGATAAGAACACCCAACGAAGCTGGAACATGATTCTGGCCCCCAATCTTCTCTCGGTGATCGGGGTCTTTACCCTTGGCTTTGGTGTCGGCACCTCGGTGTTCGCCAATAATGTTGCGGCTCTGGGTGCTCTGGTGAATGGGGTCTGGCCGATGCGCGAGGTGGCGCGTCTTGAGGCGGAACGCCGTAAACTTTTGGAGCGAGAACTCGAAGGGCTTGACCTTCAGGCCCTAAAGCTAGATACCGCAGTAGATGAACCGCTGCCTAGCGCCGCGTCGAAGGATCCGTCTGATGCTGTTATCGTCACGTCATCAAGGCGAACGCCCCGCGCCATCAAGGCCCGGGTGACGCCCTCAAAATCGCCACGAAATAGAAAATTAGTGGGCTAGGCTAAAGGCTGATCGAACAGGGCGCCGCAAGTCGGCGACTGCTAGCGTCTAAGCCGCGCTGGCTCACCCCAAGGCGCGGTTGAAAACGATCCCCATCGCAAAGGAGAGCAGCAGCGTCCCCGGCAGCGTAGTCACCCAGGTCAGGGCGATGCTGGCGATCGTCTTCTGGTTGACTTGCTGACCCTGGGTTCCAACCACCGTTCCAACGACCGCGGAAGACAGAACATGGGTGGTACTCACCGGAAGCCCCCCAAAATCTGCTAGCGCGATGCTCATCACGGCTGAGGCTTGAGCGGCGGTCCCCTGTGCAGGATTCATCTTTGAGCTGCCAATCTTTTCCCCAAGCGTCGTCACAATCTTTTTGTAGCCGATCAAGGTCCCACCCCCAAGCGCCATGGCCGACAGGACCATGACCCAGATGGGAACGTATTCGACAAAGGACGCCAGTTCTTTATGGGCTCCTTCAAGCGTCGTCAGCTGCTCTTGACTGAGCTTCGCCCGAGTCTCAGGCGCTTTTAGCTGCTTGGCCACCTGGCGGTGAACCGCAAGAATCTCTTTTCTGACCTTGATGGCCTCATCATCGCTGAGCTGAAGGCCGCTTTGCTTTAAGCTCAAGTGGTTTAGCAATTCCTTGACCGCGGGAGTTGCCTCGCTACTGGCCTTTCCCTCAGATTCACTCGATAAGACGGCCGTCGCTTGGCGAACGTCTTCGACTTGTTGAACGACCGTCACCAAATGCTGGTAATCCTCGGGCGCCAAGCGGTCGGGGTCAAGCCCATAGGCGGCGGGGAAAAGGCCAAACAAAGCGACCATCATCAGCCCTATACTCTTTTGGCCATCATTCGAGCCATGCAGCAGACTGACTCCCGCAGCGCCTGCAATAAGGATCCCCCGAATAGCCGCACTCGGCCGATGATCGTCTTTTGACGGCTCATAAAGACCCTTGTCGTGGGCGACCCAGGTAATGATTTTAAGGACGATAACACCCAGCAAAAAACCAACAATGGGGGATACGATCAGGGCCATCAGAATCTTTTCCCCTTGCCCCCAGTTGATTTGATCTGCGACTGGCTGGCCCATCAGGAAAGCGTCCGCCATCGAGATACCGATGATCGAACCGATATAAGCATGCGTTGTGGAGTTTGGGATTCCAAGCCACCAGGTTCCAAAGTTCCAGACCACCGCGGTAAAGATCATGGCCATGAAGAGGGAGACTTCATTCATGGTATTGATACCGGTCACCATGTTGGTGGGTAGCAAATAGACCATGCTAAAGGCGACCGCAGTCCCCCCAAAGAGGACCCCAATGAAGTTAAAGACCGCCGCCATCAAGACCGAACTCCGGGGTGACATGGCCCTTGAATAAATCACGGTCGCAATGGCATTCGCGACATCATGAAACCCATTGACCGCCTCCTGAAAAAGGATCAGAAAAAAGGTGATCGCCAGGGTGATAAAAGCTACATTGGTGGTATCCGGGGCCAAATGTTCCATGGAATCTTCCGTTTGATCTATTCGTTGATGAGGATGGCCCTCTGGGCCTTGGCGGGGCTGCGGCGAATCAGGTTGCTGATGAGATGATCATTAAAGCCACTGGATAATCCGCCACCCGTGACCCACAGGGTGACCTCGGCATTAACGCTATATTCTTCCACCAGCCGATCCAGTCGATGATGGCTATCGTTGAGATTCGCGG
Source organism: Methylococcus sp. (assembly GCA_007280285.1). Classification (GTDB taxonomy): domain Bacteria; phylum Pseudomonadota; class Gammaproteobacteria; order Methylococcales; family Methylococcaceae; genus UBA6136. The sequence continues at coordinate 8,318 of QYQA01000040.1, forward strand.
CTTCCGCATGAACGCCATGGAGCCTCAGAAATTCAAGGGGAAGTTCGAGCGCCCTGTCGCCTTCTTCATGAAGGTCCACGTTGAGAATGGAGACCTTGTCCGCCGCCTTGATCATCGCCAAAGACGCTGAGAGCGCCTGAGCTGACCGGCTATCGTTGCGCCAAAGGATTCCGACGTGACCTATCAACTGTTGCGGCAGGATTTCTGGCAGCAACAGCACCGGGCGACCCGATTCGAGAATCGTCTCCTCGACCACCGACCAGTAGTATTGGGCCTTCATCAGCGAGGGATGAGCCAGAATCACGAGATCAGAGGCCCAAGCCATCTGGGCCAGCGAGCGCCCGGTCGCGGCATCTGGAACTGCGTAGCTGAAATGAATACCTGGGTATAACTGTTGCGCCTGTGAGAGCGCCGTCCGTGCCATTCCGTCGAGCTCTTCGATGGTCTTAGCCGCCGACTCAATGAGAGTCCTGAAGGCATTCCCAGTGAAACCGCAAGCCATCAGCAATTCAGGGTCATCAGCGATCGGGCAAATCAGTTGGCATTGCACTTCAGCGCCAATAGACTTCGCAAGATCAAAAACAAACTGGCTGTTGTTGCCGTCGTGCTGGACGCCCGACATGCCAAATAAGATTCTACGAATGTCCGTTGCCATGGCTGTATCCCCCCTTTTTTTTGATCATATAAAGTCTAAATGTCACAGAGGTGACCCATTTATGAAGATTTGAAGTCAGCAGCCAAGGACTATCGGACGATAGGCCGCCAAAACAACTTTAATGCTTAGAATTCAGAGGACGTGAGCCGCTCTGAAATGTCTGACTAAATCTCTCACATCTGACCTTTTCTTCCTGCTTCATCGAGGATGGTTTCACGCTGCCAAGGCAGCGCCAGAGCCATTCTCTCCAGAGGCTCCCACGGCAGAGCTTGCCGCAGTTTTCAGGATGATCGACGCATTCAAGTCGCGGTCGATAACCAACCCACAATCGCAGGACAAGGTGTCCTTTCCAAGTGGTATGTCGTGAAGCTCGCCACAGCCAGAGCAGACCTTTGTGCTAGGTGCGAATCGCGGATGTACATAAATATAGGGTCTTTATTGGCGCTCATTATACATAATAATGATCCAAAGTAAGCGGGCCAACATTTACTTGCCTGTCGAACTCATCGAGCGAATGAAGGCAGTGGCCCAAGGGCGAAAAGTCTCCGAGATGGTCCGCGAGGCCATCATTCAATGGCTGAAGGTTCAAGAGAATAGCTGATATATTCATAGATAAGTGCTGATTTCGGCGAACAGTTACGAGCCCTGATCGGGATCGAGACCGCTGACTTTGGTTCAATAAGGTTTGATGTGGAGCCATCGGCTCGGGCCATCTTTCTTTAAAACAACCGCCTTGAGGCCCTTACAAAAAGCCGGGTGATCGATAAAACTCTCTGCGATCAAAAGCCCCGTATAGACCCCGAGGTAGTTCATCATTTCATTATCAAAAGCCCTTTGATCCTCAGGGGCTCTTTTTAGCTTCGTCGCGAAATCATCCAGGGCCTTGCTCACCGCATCACGATCCAAGACCCAGCCAGGGCAGGCGTCTACGGCCACCTGGGCATAGGCCATATCAAGGAGCGACTTCTGGCCTTCAGAACCCAGGAGGTCCCGAACCCGTCGCTCCATCTGCCTCCAAGCAGGATCTAATTTGCTGATCTCAGAGGCGCTCTGACTCGAAGCGGGCGGCGAGATGAACGCCAGCGACACACCCAATAACATCGTCATCCCTATCCATCGTTCCCTCATGGCTCCGCTGTTCCTAAATGGCTGACCCAAAGAAATAACGCATCAGTTAGAACCCCCATCATTTCGGGCGGGATGATAATAGGCATAGCCCCGATCATTGTCGAAACCATTATTGTGATAACTGGTGGTGGCATGGGGATCGGCATCCAGCGCCTCCGACCCTGGGGTCACCGCAGGGTGACCCCAGCCACCGCCATAGCCATTACCCCACCCCCCCATATGAACACCC
>QYQA01000094.1 GCA_007280285.1 Methylococcus sp.
GCAAACCTACTCAGCGTTCCGCGCGTGTTCGCGGGGTTTGGCGGGAGCACATAAGAAAAAACCCCAACCGAGAGTGGTTGGGGTTTGAATATTGGTGGCCAAGGACGGAATCGAACCGCCGACACGGGGATTTTCAATCCCCTGCTCTACCAACTGAGCTACTTGGCCAAGTCGCTAATCAGTCGGTTATTAGACCCCCAAAACGCCTTTTCGTCAAGAAATCAGGATCGTTTTGACTGTCCCTTTTAAGACTGTTTCTTAATGAAGTCTGCAGGTTGATTCAGGCTGATCAGTCCCAAGGGTGTCCAGTTCATTCGTGGGGTGGAGGTAACCCTCAATCGGGGCGATGGCTACGACGCCGCGTTCTGCACCAAGGATGAGGGGTTGGCGAAGCTGCTGATCCCAGTTTCTAAAAGAAAGGGGGACCCCTTTGAATCCGCCCAACGCAAAGTCGGTGCCTAGAAGGAAAGACTTCATGCTTCCGAGTTCTGTGGATTTGGTCCTTGTCGCTGATTCCCCTATCGCTCTGACCGCAAGCCAAGCGGCATAGTCTTTATCCCGCATCGGGCGTCCATTTGCGGCCATGAAGCGGTTCTGGAGCTGCTGTGCTCCAAAGGCCTCATGGGTGTAGTGCCAGGGGGAGGGCACCAGGCCACTCGTGCCAACGACTGGTCTTGGGAGCCAGGTCCTGTAAGGAAAAAGATCACTGACCATGCGTTCGGTATCGATCACGACTACCACGTCATAGTCAGTATTTTGGGTGAAGACTGGTATGTCTGACTCTGGGGTACGTCGTTCATCAAAGGTGTGGGACCAGGGCTTGTCAGCCACCACCTTGGCACCGAATTTTTTAGCGGATTTCCGGATCGCATCGGCATACAAGAGATCTTCAGGTTGGCTCTGAGTGACGAGGAACCATTTCTGCCAGCGTTTTTTACCGAGATACTGGGCGAGGGCATCGGCCTTCATGGCGTGGCTAGGAATAATATGAAGAAGGTTCTTCCGACAATCAGCGCCTCGCAGGCGATCTTCACTGGCCGCGATATTAAATAATAGAGCTTCTGAGGCTTCAGGAATAAGGGCAAGGGTGACCTGTTCCTCCGCGCTAAGATCAAGCAAAAAGAGGTGGTGACCCTCTTTCAATAAGGTTTTGAAACGTTCGCTGAGCGAATCCTCGAGTGGGATCTCGACTTTTTTAAGATCAAAGGATTGACCGGTGAATTGGCCGGTGGTGTTGTTGTCATTGATCCCAAGTTCGGCACCTTGAATACCCTCATTGGGAAGAAGCGGATCAAAAAAGGGTCGAAGGGCTATGTCCCCGTGCTGACGTTTGAGGTAAATGAGGGTTAGGGGCGGGATGGAGGCCTTGAGATTTGTTGGCTTTTCGCTGAATGCGCTGCTGGATTTTTTTTCTTTTTGGGCCGAGGCTAAAGGGCTCAAAAAGAGCCCAACGGATAATAGGCCATGAAGGAGCCATGATCGACGCATCTTCTAATGGAGATCCCGGTGACGAACCAAGAGGTCGTAGCGGTCGGAACTGAGCCGCTGGCCCAATGCTTCTGTCAGGTAGACGGAGCGGTGCTGTCCGCCGGTGCAGCCAATGGCAATCGTGAGGTAGCTTCTATTTTCAGAGGCAAAACGAGGTGCCCAGCGGGACATGAAGTGGACCACGTCGCCAAGAAACTCCTGGACCTCGGGAATGGGGTCGAGAAATGACTTCACTTCGAGGTCGCAACCGGTCTTGGCCCTCAGTGAGGGCTCCCAGTGGGGATTCGGAAGACAGCGTGCATCGAAGATGAAATCGGCGTCGAAGGGGACGCCGTTCTTGAAGCCAAAGGATATGCAGGTCACCGACATGCGGTGGTCCCGTTTGGCGCCGACGCGGTCTCTGATGAGATCCCTCAGCTGATGAATGTTGGTATGGCTGGTGTCAATGATCAGGTCGGCCCGGCTCGCGATCGGGGCCAACAATCGTTGTTCGCGGTCGATGGCTTCGGTTAGGGAGTGGGTGCTGTCGGTCAGTGGGTGTTTCCGTCGGGTCTCACTGAAGCGTTTGAGAAGACTCTCAACACCCGATTTGAGGAAAAGAACCTGGCAGGAAATGCCGAGCTGACCCGCAAGCTCCAGCGTTTTTGGGAACTGTTCGAGGCTTTCACAGCGACTTCTGGCATCGATGCTAATGGCCACCTTGCGGTAGTCCTGCTGGCCTTTGGTCATGGCCTCCCGGACGAAAGGCTCAAAAAGAGCAACAGGAAGATTATCGATACAGTAGTAACCACTGTCTTCAAGGGTCTCAAGGGCAATACTTTTGCCCGACCCTGATAAGCCACTAACGATGATCAGATCCACCGGTGATTCCTCATGATCAAGTTGGAACAGGTCCAAGACACACAACCATTCCAGATCATAGACCAGTCGTTCGAAAATTAATGTGACTGATGCTTTTCTTTGTATTTGATCAGCTGGCGGTCCAGCTTATCGACCAGCGCGTCGATAGCCGCATAAAGGTCATCTTGGGTGTCCTCTGCAAAGAGGGTTTCTCCTTTGACCTGAATGGTCGCCTCTGCTTTTTGGCCATGTTTTTCGACTTCAAGAACCACATGGATCTTCATGGCCTGCTCGAAGTGACGTTCAATCCGCGTAAATTTTTCGTGGATATGATTCTTGAGGGCTTCGGTGACCTGGATGTGATGTCCGGTAATATCGATGTGCATAGTCATGTCCGTTAATGGTCGTGGTTAAAAAATCTGTTTTCGTTCGCTAGAGGATGCGATCCCCATAGCCTCGCGATACTTGGCAATGGTTCTTCGCGCCACATTGATGCCCCGGTCTTGAAGCGTCTTGGCAATGGCTTCATCACTTAAAGGCTTATGGGTGTCTTCGCCGCTAATGATTTCCTTGAGATGGGCCTTGATCGCAGTGGCAGAGCATTCGCCACCACTTTGGGTCGAGACATGGCTCGAAAAGAAGTACTTAAACTCGAAGATACCGTTGGGGGTATGCATGTACTTTTGGGTGGTGACCCTTGAAATCGTCGATTCATGCATCTCGACTTCTTCAGCGACATCTCTCAGTACCAGGGGTTTCATGGCAACCGGGCCCTGATCAAGAAAGGCTTGTTGATGATCAATAATGCTTCGTGCGACCTTTAAGAGGGTTTCGTTGCGACTTTGTAGGCTCTTGATGAACCAGCGCGCCTCCTGGAGGTGGTTGCGCATCGTGGTATTGTCGGCGCTATTGTCCGCCCGGCGGACCATCCCCGAATAGTAAGGATTGACTCGCAATTTTGGCGCGATATCGGGATTGAGTTTGACGGTCCAGCGATCCTTCGATCGCACCACATAGACATCGGGTGTGATGTATTGGGCATCATCGTTATTCACCGTGAGCCCAGGTTTAGGTTCAAGCGTTCGAATCAATAAAACCACGGCGCTTAATGCCCCATCTTCAAGTCCGGTGATGCGCTTGAGGGCGCCAATATCCCGTTTGGCGAGAAGCTCAAGATGTCCCTTGACCATCGCAAGGGCCTCCTCCCTGTAAGGCGTTTGATGGGGGAGTTGTCGTAACTGGATGGTCAGGCAATCGGCAAGATCAAGGGCTCCAATGCCCGGCGGGTCAAAGCTCTGAATCCGATGCAGAACCGCCTCGATTTCATCGAGCTCTAGTGCTGGGATCTGGTGGAGCAATCCCTGATGCACATCCTCAAGGGTGCTGCCGAGGTAACCGTCATCATTGATGCTGTCAATCAGTGTGGTCGCAATGGCGTAGTCTCGATCGCTGAAGCGGGCAAGCTCCATTTGCCAGGTGAGTTGGTCATGGAGGTTTTCAACGGTGGCTCGATTTAGGGTGTAATCATCTATGTCGAGTCCTTGGTGACCGGTCGCGTTCATCTGGGGAAGGTTGTCATAGAGCTCTTCCCAGGAAACATCCACAGCGAGTTCAGTTGGAATATCGGCGGTGGCATCCATGTCCTCAAGTTCCCGATAATCGGTCGTCGTTTCGTTGAGCATCGGCGCGGTGGATACCTGTCCCTCGCTGGCTTGAGTCTCTTCCTCAGCGACTTCGAGCATCATGTTCGAATCTAGCGCTTCTTGAATTTCAGTCTGCAAGTCCATGCTCGACAACTGCAGAAGCTTAATCGCCTGCTGCAGTTGAGGGGTCATCGCTAGGTGCTGACCCATTCGGAGTTGCAAGGACTGTTTCATGAGAACGTACAGCGGTGTTTTAGGGGAGGGATGAGCAAGGCTTAAGGGTTAAAAAAATCTGGGCTACATGGAGAAGTTTTCACCGAGATAGACCTGACGTACTTCTGGGTTATGGATGATCTCTTCTGCGTTGCCCTCAGCTATTACGCGGCCGCCGGCGAGAATGTAAGCGCGATCACAAGTCCCTAAGGTTTCTCTCACATTGTGTTCCGTGATCAAAATGCCAATACCGCGGGCTCTCAGGTGCACGATGATTTTCTGGATATCGATAATGGAAATCGGATCGACGCCGGCAAAAGGTTCATCCAGCAGCATAAAGCGCGGTTCGCAGGCCAGTGCGCGAGCAATTTCAACGCGGCGTCTTTCACCCCCCGAGAGCCCCATCGCAGGTTGATTGCGAAGATGCCCCACGCTGAACTCTTCAAGCAGTTCGCCGGCAATCAGTTCCCGCTGACCATGCGTCAGCTCCTTCCGAAGTTCGAGAACGGCCAAGAGGTTTTCGGCCACGGTCAGCTTCCTGAAAATCGATGGTTCCTGGGGTAAATAGCCGATACCAAGACGAGCACGTTCATGCATCGGCAAGTGAGTAATGTCCACATTATCCAGCCTGATATCGCCTTCATCGGGACTAATCAGCCCCACTATCATGTAAAAACTCGTGGTTTTACCGGCGCCATTGGGTCCCAGAAGCCCGACGATCTCTCCGGTATTGATGGTAATCGAGACGCCGTCCACCACATTGCGGCGGTGATAGCGCTTGACGATATGCTGAGTTGAGAGGATGGCCATGGCTTATTCTGCCTCTTTTTTCTTAGGCAGAATCGTGACATGGACGCGACGAGAGCCGGACTTTGAGGACCCGGCCTTGTAGACCGAATTCTTGGTGTCGTACTCGATGTGTTCGCTTCGCACGGTATGTTCGCTCGTTTCTGGCGAATGGCCTTCGTAGGTGATCGCCTTGCCGTTGAGGATCAGAATCCCTGAATCTGGAAAGTAATCGATGCGGTCCCCTTCACCATGGTTATCCGCGCCACCCCCATCCGGGGTTTGTTTGATCCTTGCTGGTTTTCCGTAAATGATGACCTGATCCGCCTGACCCTTTTGCTGATTGAGGATCATTTTGCTGCCAATCGCCTCAAGGCTCCCTTGATGCGCCTTCACATTGCCGTTGTAGACCGTTTCTCCTTTAGCCTCATCGAAGATCATATCGTCAGATTCGATCAACATGGGTTCCTTGGAGTCGGAATTGAGGGCCATGGCTTGCGAGCTAACCATGACCAGCAGGAAGGCACCGATCAGCCAGGGTCCAACGACCTCGAGTGCCACTCGGTCGAACTTAATTTGATTCGTGCTGTACATCATGCTTTCTTCGAACATTGGCAAGGACGCGGTATTTGAGATCACTGCCAAAATTGATTTTGGCGCCGGTGCCGGTCATGTAATCGGGGTAGCTGATCACTCGAATGTCCTCATCGGTCTCCGCGTAGTCTTTTTCAGGTTGCGCCCTGACATTCGTCGTTTCAATTCTTATGGTGCGTCCATCCTTGTTAGCATCCCGAAGGACTAGAACATCCCCATTGAGAAAAATGAACTCGCTTTCAGAGGGAATGGTCGCGGTTTCAGAGCGGATCACCCAGGGTGGGCCGTCCTTGACGAAAAGAGTGATCTCGGGTTTGATCAGTTCAGTGAGGTTCTTTTCCTCATAATGGATCATTTCACTCGCAAACAAGAGTTCCTTGGGATTGCCTTCCTTATCCATCACGGTCCGCCGAAGCTCTTTTGAATAATAATCGACTTTTCCTGGCTTGAGCTTCTTTACACCTTCCTCGGGAGGGCCAAGCTGGTCAGCGAGCCACCAAGAAATAACCACCATGAAGACCGCGAACAGATAGCGCGGCAATTCAAGCAGAGTCTTCAGTCCTTCAATGATAGCTTTCAATGATGGCCTCAAGCTTGTGTTGAGCGGTCAAAAGAAGGTCACAGACTTCTCTGACAGCGCCCATACCGCCGGCCGCCGAGGTGATCCAGTGCGCGCTATCAAGAATCGTGAAGTGACCATCTGCGACCGCCACCGCCAGGCCAACCCGCCGCAATAACGGAAGATCGAGAAGGTCATCGCCTACAAAAGCGACTTGATCACGGGTGAGACCGAGCTGATCCAGCAGGTTCAGAAATGTGGGCAGTTTTTGCTCTTGGCCCTGAAACACATGGCGAACGCCAAGACTCTCCATCCGGAGTGCAACGGCTTTTGAATGGCGACCTGAAATCACCGCGGTTTCGATGCCGGCTCGCTGGACCAGCTTAATGCCATGGCCATCGCGCGCATGAAAACTCTTAAGTTCTTCGCCCTCGGCGGTAAAGTAAAGTCGGCCGTCGGTCAAGACGCCGTCAACATCACAGATCAGGAGCCGGATCTTGGCCGCCCTTTCAAGGAGTGATGGGGTGACAGGGAGCATGATTAGACCACCCCAGCTCGAAGCAGATCGTGCATGTTGAGAGCCCCCACTAAGTGTCCCTCAGCCGCGACGACGAGAAGAGCATTAATGCTCTTCTCCTCCATGATTCTCACCGTTTCAGCAGCCAGGCAATCAGGGTCCACCGAGGTGCAGTCTCGGGTCATGACCTCGCTAATCTTCGTCTGATGAAGGTCCAGTGATGTTTCGAGGAACCTTCTAAGATCGCCGTCGGTGATGATGCCAAGCACTTCATTGCGGTGGTTGACCACGGCGGTCATACCGAGTTTTTTGGCCGTCATTTCAAGAACGGCCTCTCTCAGTGCCACGGATTCCATGACCTTTGGAATGTCCTCACCCTGGTGCATGATGTCTCGAACCCGAATCAGCAGACGACGACCGAGGCTGCCACTCGGGTGGGAGAAGGCAAAATCTTCCCGGCTGAAGCCACGGGCCTCAAGCATCGCAACCGCCAGGGCATCCCCCATCGCCAGCGCGGCGGTGGTGCTTGAGGTGGGGGCAAGGCCCAACGGGCAGGCTTCCTCGGTGATAGCGGTGTCGAGTGCGACATCCGCATGACCTGCGAGCGGAGATTGGTGATGGCCCGTCATTGCAATCAACGGGATGCCAAGGCGTTTCAGGATGGGAATGATGGTCAAAATTTCGGCTGAATCGCCCGAGTGGGAGAGCGCTAGGACGACATCCTCAGGGGTAATCATGCCGAGATCTCCGTGACCTGCCTCACCGGGATGGACAAAAAAAGCAGGGGTTCCGGTGCTGGCAAGCGTGGCCGCAATCTTGCCGGCGATATGCCCTGATTTTCCCATTCCGGTGACCACGACACGTCCGCGGCACTCCATGATGATGCGGCAAGCGCGGGCAAAACGGTCGTCAATCCGCGACTCCAACGCTTTGACGGCGGCGGCCTCGGTGGCAATCACTCGGATGCCGGCCTCGCAGAGGGCGCGAGCATCAAAATGGGGAGCAGGACGGTGTGGATGGATGTCGGGGACCATGAAGCTTCATCGATAAGTATGCACTCATTATGCCATCCCGGTAGACGCTTGTCTGAAACGAATCGCAGAGCCGGTCTCAGGGCTTTTGAGGCTCTGCCTGATCGCGCCCGATAAGGAGGGCATCGGGATGTCGTTCGATCGCATCAGCCAGTCTTCGAATGGCTTTCGCTGCATCGGAGAGATCGTGCAGTGTTCGCTGAAGTTCAGCATCCGGTTCGGTCAGCGCCGCCACTGAGGACAGTGCGGATTTGGCCTCCTTGAGGGTGTCGGTAGCGGTGCTAAGCAGCGGAGGAATCTCCTGGTTCAACTGTTTGACGAGAACCTGGCTGTCCTGAGTCATCCCATCAAGACGTTTTAGGAGGCGCTGGAGATCGATGAGTGTTTGGTTAAGATGATCGACGCTGGCACTGGTTTCAGGCTTGGTCAGCAGTTTATCAAGGTGGCGGATCGCACCCAGGGTCGCATCGACAGTCTCTTTTAGTGGCAGATCTTGGACTTCATGGGAGAGATGTTGCACGGTCTTTTCAATATCATCTTTGCTGGAAGGGACCGCAGGAATTTCAGGAAGGTCTAGTGCCTCACTGCCCATAAGCTTGAGCGGTCGATCCGGCATGAAGTCGATTTCGACATAAAGCTGGTTCGTGACCAGACTGGTCAGCGACAGTCGGGCTCTGAGGCCGCGATCGATCAGCGCCTTGAGGTCTGGATGGTCGTGTTTATCGTCATTCCCATGGGTCTCCATCACCTTTTTGAGATCAATTTCAGCAATCACCGGGGTCAGGACCCGGTTGTGTTCGGCATCGTACTGAACAAGGACCTCATTGACTCGGCCGATGGTAACGCCCTTGAGCTTGACTGCTGCGCCATTGTTGAGACCATTCACGGATCCTTCAAAGTAGACGACGTATCGCGGAATCTTGCTGAACGCATTGCCGCCACCAAAGGTGAGGATCAGAGCCGTTGCGAGGATCATCGCGCCTATGGTGAAGAGTCCAATCAATCGAGCACTCACTGCGTGGCTCATCGCGTTCTCTCATGGGTGTTCAACGTGGACTTTGATGATTGTCCTCGAGTCAGGAAGTCTCTCACGGTCGGATGGGTGGAGGTCTTCAGCAGCATGTCAGGGGGGCCCTTTGCAATGATGGTCTTGGTCTCGGTGTCGAGGAAAATCGAATTGGTACCAATATCTAATAGGCTCGCAAGATCATGGGTGACGATCACCGCGGTGATCCCAAGACTCTCGCTCAGATGAACAATCAGTCTATCAAGACGGCGGGCACTGATGGGATCAAGCCCGGCTGAAGGCTCATCAAACAGGAGAATTTCAGGGTCCAGCGCCAGCGCCCTAGCAAGGGCGGCCCGTTTCTGCA
>QYQA01000035.1 GCA_007280285.1 Methylococcus sp.
ATGCGGTCGGCCTCTGACTGAAGCGTCTCCATCAGCTTTCGATTTTTCTTGGATCGGCTCCCGTAAAGGCGGGCACTGAATACCGTGATGATTTCCAGAATGTCCTCAGCAAGCTCTTGCTCGAAGCTGGGACGCTCACCTTTGTGGATGATGACAATCTCGATTCCTTGAAGCTCACAGAGTGTAAACACCAGCTCGGAACCGAACCTGAGTAGACGGTCTTTGTGGGTCAATACAAGGCGCTTCGTCTTCTTCTTGAGGATGATGTCGAGGAGCTTGGCGAGTCCTTTCTTGTTGAAGTTCATCCCCGAGCCGAGGTCCGAGATGACCTCGGTGCGCCAACCTTTAGCCGCGCAGTATGTTTCGAGCATTTCCTTCTGGCGCTCAAGGTCAGGCTTCTGGTCGTGGCTTGATACTCGCGCATAACAGACGGTCGGATAGTCCGAATCCCCAAGAGCCAAGAGCTTCGACGCGTCATAGAAGCGAGTCCCACCCTTGGTCTTCCGGTCAGGCAGCAGTTCCCCGGACTTTTCCCACTTCCGTAGAGTGTCCACGGACACCCCGAGGAGGGCCGCGGCTTCACCAATCTTTGTTAATCGCTTTTCCATAATCAAAGATTAGCAAAGGTTTTCAGAGATTACAAGCAACAGTTACTTACCCGCAGTCGCTAAGCCCTGAGGCCCCGTATAGGGGACATTGTTTTGTCCGGCGACCGAAAACTCGTAGAGACTTCCTGGTATGAGGTTATTGATGGTTGTCGTGGTGCCGGTGCCTGTGAAGGAGGATGGGGTCCAGGACCCTGCGCCTTGGAGGCGATATTGCACCTGATAGCCCGTGGCACCAGCGATGGATGTCCAGTATAAGATTGCGCTCGCTAAGCCTGGTGCGGCCGTGACTTGAGGGGCATCATAAGTCGGAATGACGGTGTACGAGGTGGGGAGCCCCGCCGTGGTTCCAGATGTATTCGTTGCATCCACGTTGCAGGAATAAGCAGCCCCCGCGATAGCACTGGTGAGAACGATAGGGGAGGCTGGACCCGTTAAGGCGATGATGGAGGTTGGACTGCTTGACAGGCAGGCTGCGGTATAACTGATCGGTGCAGCGCCTGTTGATGCCGTAAACCCTACCGCCACCGATGAAATTCCAGGTGTTACCGTGATGTTGCTGGGCGCTGATGGACCCGATGGCGTCGGCAGGGGGAGCGTACTGGTCTGAACGGTGCCAAGCTGTCCTGGACCCCGCGCATTGACTGCGGTCACCCCAAACTCATAATTGGTCGAAGGATTTAAGCCTGAAACGGTGGTTGAGGTACCCGTTCCTGAAAATGGAACCGGTTGAAAGGTTCCCCCTGGAAGTCGGTATTGGACTTGGTAGCCGGTGATGGGGGAGCCATTATTCTGGGGAATAGTCCAACTGAGTTGAACACTTATGGTCGAGGGCACAGCGGATACAACCGGCGCCAGCGGAACCCCAATGACTAAAGTGATTGAATCCGTTGGGCGGCCGATCCCTCCATCCGTCCACCAAGTATAGATGCCTGGGGTGAGACCTAAGGCGGCAATCGATTTCCCGGGGTATACATTCGTGATCTGAGTGGTGGTAAAAACCTGCGCCGTGTTGTCAAGAAACAATCGGCCCTCCGAACCACGAATTGCGATCGTTTGCTCTCTTCCACGATATCCAGAATAGTAGGTAACAACCGCTGATCCGAAATTTGAGGGCCCCGTAATCCGATAAAAATCGCCCTGATTACCGGCGCCATTTTGAGGGCCAGCTTGAAGGATGCCTTGACTGGGCAGCATACCGGCATCGCCGCCTGGGGAATTAACAAAACTAACGCGCGCAAAGTACAGGGCGTTATCATTCATGTGTCCCGAGACGTTGACCGTCGTGGTGCCTCCGACATCATCGATATTGACCGATAACGACCCTCTGGTGGGGCTCGATACCACCAGCAATAAAAGGAGAATGGATCTCATCATGCCTTTGAATGGTGCGAGAGGTGTCATGGATGCAGATGCTAAAAGGTGTATCAATGTGAGATAAAGCGGGTTCTTAGATGTATCAATGATAATAAATTTAATGGGAGTCAGGTTCAAGTGTCGGGGGGACGTCTTTAACCCTTGGAACCATTCTGACGAGTAAGGGGGCGAGATCTGTGCTGGGAGACATCTCGCCCCGAGGGCGCTCTAGTCGTTCCATGAGCGATAACCCTTGGTGGATCTCCCTCTGGCGATCTGTTTCGAATGTTTCAAGAACCGAGATCATTGAATCCCCCGCGATCTGAAGCCCAGATCGGACACCGCTTCGGAGGCCTTTAAGGGCAGAGGCTTCAATCGATGGTTTCAAACGGGTATAGAGGAACCAGGGCAAGAGCCAAGCCAAACCGATCAGCAGAAGGCTATGGATGGCAAAGTCTGAACCTAAGTACTCTAGATGATGGAGCGCGCTGTCATAGTAACCCTTGACGACTTCGTAGGAAGCCCAACCAATCGCGAGCACGGGCAACAAAATACTCATCGCCCAAGCGCACTTCATGAAGCCTCGTTGAACCTTATTCCCAGGTTCAGCTAAGGCCTGTCGCAGCTTAAGCTGGCCTTGCTGAAGGACCATTTTACCGGTCTGCTCTGGCCAGTGTGCCAGTCGCTCCCGCGCCGGCCAGTGAGGCATCCCCGCTTCCCCCAGGAGGACTAGGAATTGCGTGACGGCGTCTTGGGTGCGGCCTTCTGCCCAGGCGTCCCATAGCATGGGTTTTTCCTGATTCGTTTTTAAACCTGGGTGATCGCTATCGCCAGTGAAATCCATGGATCGCCCTAAGGGTTGGGCTTCTCGACCGGTATAAAGGCTCACCAAGGCCCTCATCGACCACTCAAGACCCGTCATTAAATCGTCGATGGTTGCGCTCCAGACCTTACTCCACGCTGTTTCATACGGAGTGAGATCTGAGTTCTCTGGACCTAACCGTTCTAATAGGATCTTTAAGGTCTCTCTCGCGATTTGACATCGGATGAGTTCCACTCTTGATTCGAGTTGGTGCATCAGATGCTGATGGGAGATCTCTTTTAAGATCCCTTCCAGGGTAGAAAATTGATCGGCTATCGGGAGAGAGGTCGGTTCAGGGCAGACAGTGGTGAGGACAATAGGATCCAGAAACCCGGTATGTGCTAAAAGCCGCTTGAAGTCTTCGAGCTGGACGTCCTCCCCCCGATCCCACTGATTCAGGATAAAAATCCAGGCATGATCGCCCCCACAATCTGTCAGGAGTCGCCAGCCTTTATCATCCCGATAGCGCTCAGGACTGACCACATAGAGGAGAACGTCAATGTGTGGCAGCCAATCGAGGACCAGTTGACGATTGTCTTGATCGACGCTGTCAATGTCAGGCATGTCGACCCAGACCACCTGCCTCAGATCGTCGTGGTGATGGCGTCCCATTCGAACGCGATCCAGAGGAACATGATTCGGTAAGGCTCTGAAATGAATCGATTCATGAGCGTAGAGAGAGACTTCCTGCGAGGTTGGACGCTCCACCCCGGTCTTTGCAATGGGGTCACCAGCTAGACGGTTTAAAAGACTGCTTTTACCGACTCCAGTGCCCCCAAAAAATGCGGCGATCAGCGGTCGATGCGAGCCTGGATCAAAAAGAGTCGCCGGTGATCGCGCATCGAATTCATCAAGTCCCGCAAGATCCGATGACATGAGCCATTGCTGAGCGACCGCTTGATGGGCCCAACTTCTTGCATCCTTCAGGACAATATCCAGTGTATCTTTTAGCATCAAAGACACTCCCGGATGGAGGTCAGGGAATCTGGTGAAATCCCGATTCGTAGCGAGGGATCCATCTCCAATGGTAGCGACTTTAAAGGGTCGATGATCGCCTCATTGAAAAGACGGCGAACCGCCTCCAATTGACGCTGCTGAAGCTGCGTCTGGGCCTTGTTCATGTAGTGACCGAGTGCGCCCTCTGCCAAAATGCTGGTCAGGGAGAGCATGGCGGGAGCGATGACAAAATCTTGAACGCCGATTCCCCCGGTATGCAGCGCAACGGCTAATGCAGCGGCATCGGTAGTGACCCGGGTGGCTCGTAAGCTATTGAGAACCATCGGATGTTCCTCAAGATGTTCATAGAGTCCGTGGGCGGTCTGATCTATTTCTGGTTGAAAGGCAGTGACGTATTCTTTGGTGGCTCGCTCAAAGTCACTCAGGAGTTGTTGCCTGGTGGATGCTAAACGCTGCCTCATATTGTCCCACCAACGCTGCTCTAAGGGGTCATGGGTTGAGGCTAAGAGAACGCTCTCACTGATGTCCATCAGAGCGTGCTGTGCCAAATGATTGAGCATCAAGACCTCAGACCCCTCAGAAGTGCTTCCCATCCCAGTCGCCAGGCGACCCATCCGAGTCAGCTGCTTCACCGGCCAGGTCACCACCGTGCGCGCAGCCATGAGGGCCGCGCCAATCCCTGGGATCTCTAAGAGCGTGAGGAGTTCTGCTAAGGCTCTTTGGAAGGTTTCGTAGTGATTGGGATGATTGAGATAATCGCGCTGATAGCGATCAAGGATATCCATTTGGACCCGTTCCAAACGGTCTCGCCACTGTGCTTCAAACCCATGCTCTAAAAGAATGGGGGCAGTCCATGAAGTCCAATGGGCTTTTATAAGTCTTAAGGCAGGTGTGCTGGCATTCTTTGTGGGATGACGTTCAGACAGTCTTCTGACCGTATCGATCAGTAACTGATGGCAGTCACGTTCCTGGTTGCAACGTTCAGATTCTGACCAATAGGGGAAAGTGATGATCTCAGGAAGAGGATCTGAACGAAACTGCCGCCATTTCTCCTCTATAGAGGTCAGAAGGATGGCTCTCGCAGCAGGATCCGTTTTGTTAATGATCAGCGTGGTGGGTTGATTTAAGGGTTCGACGAGCCTTAGGAAGTCCCAGACCGATAGATCGCCATATTTATCCTTACTGACGACGATTAAGAGGAGATCTGCCAGGGCCACGATACGGAGAACAGCATGTTGATAACGGGTTGCATCAACCGAATCGAAGTCCGGCGTATCCCACAAGACGATATCTCTGAGCGCTGATGGGGAAGGCGTTAATGACTCCAGCGCGAAGGCGTGGAGATCGTTTGCGCTTAAGCAGGCTTTTGGGGTTTTCTGGTAGCCCTTAAAATAACGTTCAATAGAGTCTTCTAAGAGGGGGGAGGGGCCGATGATATAACCTTGAGGGTGAACGGTATACCCTGCAAGTGGGCTGGCTTCCGCGACGTTTTGTCCCACCAGCCAATTGATCATCGTGCTTTTACCGGCTTGCGTCGGTCCTATCACTGCAATATGGCGAAGGTCGCCTGCATCCTGCTCTTTGAGAAGCCTTTTCTCCAGAGTGGCTTCAGCCAAATCCAGCGAAGGCAAGAGCGCTTCTAGGCTCACGGTTAGAGAACCTTGAAGCTTTAAATCAAGCCCAATGATGGCAAGGTAACGCTGCTTTAGAGTACGAATAAAATGTAACAGCGAACGATCAGTGCCCTCGCTTGGGGGCGATCCAATCAGAGCATTACGGAGCGGCTTCATCCTTGTCACGGAGTTAAACACTCTGTAGTCGAAGGGTTTTAACGATCCAGATGGCACCAAAAGGAACCACCAAACCAAGGACCGTCACGATGATTAAGAGCATCCCAAGTTCCCCATAGTTGGCTGGAAGCACTGTGAGTCCGCTGACAGGATCCTGAACCTCTCGGGTCACCACGAAGGCTTGATTCAGGTATTTGGTCAGCAGCTGACTTAACGCCAGGGAGAGATTCGTGAAAGAAGCCATGATCGCGAAATAGGTCGCTTTGAGATGATGCGGCGCTGAATGAGCAATCCAGGCGAGCATCGGAACCATGGCGATATGCCCAAGCGGCGACTCCAACGCCGTATCAATGATCGCGATGAAGCGCGCATCGACGAGACCACCGGTCATCGCCGCTGTCCATTGGTGAAGGCCATAGTACATCCCGATCGTAGGCAACGAGAGCACGGTGCTGATTAAGGTGAGAATGGCCACCACACTCGCAATCGAGCGTTCCGCCATAAATCGGCGAAAAAGAAACAGTCCTAACAGGCTTAAGACACTGCCAATCAATGAAAGCCGTGCCATAAAGGACTGATCGAAACCTAAGACATCAATCATCCACCAGCTTGAACCAGGGCCAGGGCTTGGGACGGCCCTAAAAAAGAAGATCAGAATAGCGGTCCCAAGAAGAACAGCTCTCGCTTCTGATTGCATTTCCAGGGTCAATCGTTTCATCAGCGTGACGATCACCATGAGCGAGAGGATGAAAATGACTTCCTGACCGTAACGGAATTGCGCGATCCCGACCCCGATGGATATGAAAGCAAACGAGATGCCTCCTCCAAGTATCCACCAATTAGGCGTGGTTATGGGACGGTCCTCGTGGGTCAGGGTATCGATTTCATGTCGGGTATACCCAAGCTTCACCAAAGAAACCATGTATCGGTTTTTCAAAAAAACAGCGAGGACAACCCCACAGCATGAAATAAGGGGGATCACGAGGGCCCATTGATACAGCAGCCGATAGATAGCCACTTTCTGCTCCGCGCTCATTGCTTCAACCCCGTTGAACATCAAGACATTAACCAAGGCAACACCGAGGGTTCCAACAATGATGGCGACGCGGCCCAGGGTCTGCATCGTGGCATGCATGAGACGTTGCTGTGATTCTGAGAAAAAACGGCCGTCATCATCGGTTGCAGGAACCGCTTCAACGGTCATCGCATCAGCGACGACGTCCTGAATGACATAACCCACCGGGGCAAGGATAACGCTGATGACATACCAATCCCCGGCGGAGAGGATGGCCTCCATGGCTCCCCGGTCGGTAAGGA
>QYQA01000027.1 GCA_007280285.1 Methylococcus sp.
CCCTCAAACAGTCTCTTTGACATGAATATCGCCACGTTCGAAGACGATCAGGGTGCCTACAATCAACAAGATGCCGAAGGCTTTATCAAGCTGAATGCTCTTAGAATGCGCATCGCTGCCAAGAAAGGGCTGACATTCGTCTAAGCCTTTAGGCGCCGGCCGTGGTTTAACACCCTTCGGCCTAGCCTTTAAGCCTCACGTTTCCGAGCGACCAGGCAACAACCGCCACAAAGGCCAGTTTTTGACATGGAGGTACTGCCGTATGGGTGTCTTGATCACAGAAACGCACAGAGCAATCGAAAACAAGCACCAGACGGCCGCATACTCATTGGGATCATCGGTGGTGAGATCAGAAATCCAAGGCCCGACCAGATAATGAAAGCCGACGAAGCGCCAGGAGCCATATATCACCGGCATCCAGAAGGCCGCCAGAATGTAAGTGAAGGCGTGGAGCCCCCAGCGAAAGCCTAAAAACTGGGTGGCTCCATCATCCGACATCAGTCCGTTGAGGGGCATCTGCCAAGCGATATGCCAGTCCCCCGAAACCGAACACACCCGATCCCCACAAAATCCCTCAATACCCACCAGGCAGTGGCCCGCCCAGGCAAAAGGATACATCTTGACCAACATAGCAACGGCGGCGACCGAACAGAGGGCATAAACCGGGAGGGCGATCTTTTCCTTGACCCGGACGGGAATGAAATAAAGGGCCACCATATTGGCAAAAAAAGGCTGAAAGGCAATGTGGAGATAGCCAAAAAGCGTCAGTATCTGATTCGGAGGGGCATCGCAGAGATTGATGTAGAGATAGGTCGCCCCTTGGAGCAGCTCCATACACGCAAAATAGGTCAAAGGAACCCAAAGTTCCTTGGATTCACCTTTCTTTGCGACATAGGCCGCGGTTGCAAATCCGGCTATGGCTAATACCGCCGATGCCTCGCCACTCCAACACATAAGATCTCTCCTGATGGTTATTGTGATGCCTTGATGAGGCATCAAAAGACTTTATCTCCGCATGAGATTTTCTTTTTAAGGGGGGGTCTATGACTTTAGCTGATGCCGTGTTTTTGCATCCGATAGAGCAAGGTATCGCGGCTAATTCCGAGCAATTTGGCCGCCCGACTCCGATTACCGTGGGTTCTTTCAAGGGCCTGACGGATGAGATCAATCTCCACTTCTTCAAGCTTGATCCCATACTCCGGCAGGGCGATATTTCGAGGGGCGCCGGAAGGTTCCTGCTGGATCTCCAGCGGAAGATCATCATCATCGATCGTCTGTCCGGCCTTGAAGATCGAAAGACGTTCACAGATATTCCTGAGCTCCCGGACGTTGCCGGGCCATGAGTAACTGATCAGCCGCGCCATAGCGCCCTTGCTGATGGTCGCCGGCTGAACCCGATGCTCAGCAGCAAACTGCCGCATAAAATGTTGGATGAGCACCTGAACATCGCCAATGCGCTGCCTTAAAGACGGAATCTCAATGGGCACCACATTAAGCCGGTAATAAAGGTCTCGACGAAACTCACCACGCTGAATGCGATCATGGAGATCGGCATTGGTGGCGGCGATGATCCTGACATCCACCACCTGCGTCGTCGTTTCCCCAACGGGTTGGATTTCTCCGGTTTCAAGAAATCGAAGGAGTTTCGCCTGAAGCGTAATCGGCAGTGAGTCAACCTCATCAAGAAACACCGTGCCGCGATGGGCTGCCTGAAGCCGTCCCGTCTGGTGGCTAATCGCACCAGTAAAAGAGCCTTTTTTATGACCGAATAATTCAGATTCAGCGAGAGCCTCAGGGAGGGCCGCACAATTGATAGTAATCATCGGCAGATGCGACCTTGGACTTTGCTGTTGCAGGGCGTGGGCAAGAATTTCTTTGCCGGTTCCGGTTTCCCCTACAATCAGCACCGTCACATCGGTTGCAGCCACCATCCGGGCGCTCCTCAAAAGAGACTCGAAATTGGGTGATTGTCCGATCAGTTTGTCAAACATAGCGTGGCCGAACCCTTTTGCTAGTGCATCATGGTATGACGCACCATAGGATTAAGTCCTGGGAATGCGGCCATCAGCGCCAGCAGAATCAGCGTCACGCCGGCCAGTTGGCGAAAGCCTTTGAGGGAGGAGAGGCGGACCATCCATGAGGTCATGATGCCAACACCCATCACCGCCGGCATGGTCCCTAGACCAAACGCCAGCATGGTAAAACCGCTCCGAAACACATCGCCGGTCGTCGCTGAAAGCGCTAAGGCGGTGTACACCAGACCACAGGGTAACCACCCCCAAATCATGCCGAAAACAAAGGCTCTTGGCAGTGTATCGACAGGAATAAGTCGCCGACCATAAGGTTCAAGGCGCCGCCAAACACCAATGCCGACCTTCTCGATATAAGCGAAACGAGGAAACCAGCCAGCGAGGTGGAGGCCGGCGCCTAGCATCACCAAAGCACTGATGATCTGCAATAAACGATGGCCATGACCCTCCCCAAAAGGGGACGTCAGAACACGCTCAAGGATCCCGGCTAAAAGCCCCGCCAAGGTATAACTGAGGACTCGTCCAGCGTTATAGCAAGCCACAAACGGAATCAGTTCACGTTTACTATCACGGATCTCCCGTTTGAGACTCAAGGTTAAGGATCCAATGATGGAACCACACATGCCAAGACAGTGCACCGCACTGAAAAGTCCCATGAGGAAGGCTACAAAGTAGGAGGTACTGAAGGCGGAATCAAGAGAGTTCATGTGGAAATAAACGGTGGTGCCCTTTGGCCCTCAGCAATACTTGGCGGTTACAAGAAGGCTGACGAAAAGCTTCAAGTAAAAAAACAACGCCCATTCAAGGGAATGAGAATGGGCGCTGGCAATAACGTCACATCATCAGCTCATGGTCCCCTTCGAACAAACACTAAGGCACTATGGCTCAGACGCAATCCACCTGTTGTGGGATCGTAAACTTCCATGGTATCGGAGATGGTCAGTGTCTTCCTATCCTTGGACTGGTTGAAGACATAACTCCGCGGATCATCAGTGAGTGCCGCATCGACGAAATTGATGTAGGTACCGACGTGAAGGATTTGGTCAGAAAACCAGTACCCATCGGGACTTTTTGTTGCGCCCAGAACACCTACATTGTGGTGATAGAACCCCTTGCCTTTTTTCAAGGTCATGGTGAGTATCTCGTTGTCCACGCATTTTGCGAACTGAGCAACGATCGCTGGGGTTCCTGGAGGCAAAGTAAACTGCCCGGGACAGGTGATGCTTTTCCCATTCATCTCAATTTGAGTCAACTTCCATTGACCTACTAATGCCTTCGGCGTTTCAGCCATCAACGCGAATGGAGCCATCAGTGAGAGGGCGAACATAAACTTTTTTAGCATCTTTGGATCCTCATTCTATGTATCAAATAGGCCGCTTAGGCATCTGATAAAGCCACCGTGCAATCTATCACACTCAGAGCGATCAGCAAATGAAGCTAAATGGAACCTTGGTTCAAGCCCATGGACGCGCAAGCAGCAAGTTATTGTCTTTTTAAAGAGGTCCCATCACGATACATCAAGGTTTTATAAACTATCCAGAATAAACCCTTGTAACATCAGTCACTTTAGCCTGAGAATGCATCACATAGGCTCCTCCGATGACTAAGATCAAGCCTAACCATTTCATCTCTTTGTATCCTTTGCATTTATGGCTAGACCTGTCACTCCCGAGATTGCGGCCGATATTATTATCGAATTAGTTGACCGGCCAGGTCGGCCGATTGTGCTCATCGAACGACACTATGAACCCTTTGGCTGGGCCATCCCCGGTGGGTTTGTCGATGTCGGGGAGAGGGTCGAGCACGCTGCGCTTCGAGAAGCTCTCGAAGAGGTTGGACTTGAGGTCCAACTCAAGGTCCTCTTAGGGCTTTATTCAGATCCAACCAGGGATCATCGGGGCCATACCGTGACCGCCGTCTACGTCGGTGAGGCTAAGGGCGTTCCGGTCGCCGCCGACGATGCGAAAGCCGCGGTGATTGTCCATGTGGACCACATGCCCTCCCCTCTGGCCTTTGACCATCGCCAGGTCCTGGAAGATTACCTTCAATATCGAGAGCGGGGCACTGTGACGCCGCTGCGCGGTTAAGCACCCTATAATTCGACCATCAAACCCAGTTCGACCACTCGATCGGCAGGGATCCGCCAGAAACGCATGGCATTTTCAGCATTCATGGCCATCCTAATGAAGAATCGTTCGCGCCAGGTCGACATGCCTTCGCGTGAGGAAGCGATCATGTGCTCTCTTGATAAGAAGAAGGTGGTCGTGGCCACATCCATCTCGAGACCCTGTGGCTTCAATTGCATCATAGCGTCAGGAATATCAGGCTCCTGATTGTAGCCATAGTAGATTCTGACCCGATAGATCTGGTCACCAAAGGAGCGAATCTTGACTCGGTCCTCGAGCGGTATCCAAGGCTCATCCCGGGTGACCACTGTTAATACGATGATCTGCTGGTGGAGAATCTTATTGACTTTCATGTTTTGGAGCAGCGACAAAGGCGCGCCAAATCGACTGGCGGTGAGATAGACGGCGGTTCCGGGGACTCTTGGTAAGGGATTGCTCTCAAACCTTAAGACCAATTCCTCAAGAGGGACCGCTTTTTCGTTGAGACGCCGAAGCAACAGCTCTCGCCCCAAAGTCCAGGTGGAAAGGATCAAATAGACGGCACCGGCTATCGCTAAAGACACCCAGCCGCCTTGCTGGATCCTTGGAATATTAGCTAATAAAAGAACCAGATCCATCAGCAAAAACATCAGAAACAAAAGCCCGGTGACCCACCGAGTGGTTCGCCAAATACGCCGCAAAAGTCCAAAGGCCAGCAACGTGGTGACTACCATGGTGCCGGTCACAGCAAGCCCATAGGCACCAGCTAGTTTCGAGGAAGCCCCAAAGCCTATCACCAGCGCCGCCGTGCCAAAACCCAGCGTCCAATTGACGGCGGGAACGTAAATCTGTCCTGCCCGCCCATCTGAGGTATGCCGAACTGAAAGTCTTGGGAGATAACGCATGCGAACAGCCTGCGCCGAGAGCGAAAAGGCGCCCGAAATCACTGCCTGGGAAGCAATAATGGTCGCAAACGTCGCAAGACATAATAAGGGCAGGAGACCCCAAGAGGGGGCCAAAAGATAAAAGGGGTTAGAAACGGCTGCCGGGTCTCTCAATAAGAGCGCCCCCTGCCCGAGATAGTTGATCACCAGCGCCGGAAAGACGAAGGTCACCCAAGCCACTCGGATAGGCTGTATACCAAAATGACCAATGTCGGCATATAAGGCTTCCGCACCGGTCACCACAAGCACCACCGCACCCAGCACGATGAAAAACTTCATCTTCGCTTCTAACATAAAATGAAGCGCATGAATGGGGTTGATCGCTTCAAGGATAACCGGGGTCTTGGCGATACTATTGGCCCCGATAACTGCAATGACGAGGAGCCATAGCACCATCACCGGACTGAAGAGCCCGGCAATGAAGGCGGTCCCTCGGCGCTGAATGAGAAAAAGGATGACGAGGATGACCAGCGTGATAGGGAGAATCAGTTCTTTGAGCGATGGCGCAGCCAACTTAAGCCCTTCCACCGCGCTCATGACGGAAATCGCGGGCGTAATCACCGCATCGCCAAAAAATAGGGCCGCACCCAACAGCCCGATCGAAAGAACCAATTGGCGAAGCTTTGGACGATCAGCAACCGTTCGCTGGACCAGGGATAAAAGGGCCATGATGCCGCCCTCCCCTTTGTTGTCGAGCCGCATGATCAGCAGAGCATATTTGAGACAGACGACCACGATCAGGAGCCAAAACACCATCGAGAGAACGCCCAAGACGTGATCAGGGGTAACAGAAAGACCACTTCGGCCTCCAAAGGCCACTCGCAAGGCATAGAGCGGGCTGGTGGCAATATCACCAAAAACAACGCCCATGCAGCTCAGCACCAGGCCCCATTGCAGTCGCTTAGAACGCTCAGATCCGCGTTTGATGGTCAGCATGATGGTCTACTGTCTGGCTGATCGCTGCCTTTGATTGTCATCGGAGTCACCCGGGATCCATGCTTCAGGGAGCCTTGTGCCCAGGGGCTGGGGGGCTTGAGTGGGCCACCATGCGCATCAGCAGATGGGAGAGGAGAAGGGTCCCAAGATAGAAGACAACTTCAATGCCATCGGGATGATCGACATAACCGACCAGAGCATGAAGAATCTGACCCGGAAGGCTTTTTTCCGGGAGCCAACCCGAGGTATCCCAAATCCCTTGACCCAAAGGAGGCAACCAGTCGGCCTCGACCAGAAAAGCGGCGGCCTGAGCGGCGAGACCTGCGGTCAGAAACAGAATCAACAGACTCGTGACGGAGAAGAAATATTTCAGCGGAATCTTGGCCAAACCAAAATAG
>QYQA01000105.1 GCA_007280285.1 Methylococcus sp.
CAGATGATCACCCAGCCGGGTCAGTTCATCCAGCGCATGAGTGACATAAATGATTGGAATATTCAATTCGAGACGCAGCCTTTCAAGGTAAGGCAATATCTCACGCTTCATCGGGAGATCGAGGGCCGCCAAAGGCTCATCTAAAAGGAGAATCTGAGGACTCGTCAGTAAGGCTCTTGCCAGCGCAACCCGCTGCTGCTCTCCACCCGAAAGATGACAGGGGTCGCGCTTCAGGAGTTGACCTATTCCGAGCAGCTTAATCGCCTGATCCATTGAAATCCAGCGGAGTTCCGGGGCAACCCTTTGGAGACCAAACAGGAGATTTTTCTCAACCGTCAGGTGAGGAAAAAGAGCCGCATCCTGGAAAACGTAGCCAATGGGTCGACGATGACAAGGTAAATAAATCCCCCGATCATCATCCTGCCACACCTGATCCCCAACGGCTAAATAGCCTCGCGCCTCAGGTGTAAGCCCCGCCATACAGCGAAGAAACGTGGTTTTTCCAGAACCTGAGGCACCAAAGATGATCGTGACGCCCCGTGATGGCAGGGCGAGGTCAATCTGGAGCCTGAAATCACCCAGCTTTCGGTCAAATCGTGCCTTGATCATCGAGGTTGATCACGCATCATCGACGCATAAGGCTGTCACGACCCACGCCAAACCCATATAACAGCAGCAGCATGCAAAAGGCAAAGGCCACCATCATGCCCGCCAAGGCATGAGCCTTGGGGTAGTCGAAGGCCTCCACGTAATCATAGATCTCAATCGAGACTAAACGGGTTTCACCCGGGATGTTGCCGCCGACCATCAAAACAACACCAAACTCCCCGATGGTGTGGGCAAAGCCCATGACCGCCGCGGTCAAGAATCCCCGTTTCGACAACGGCAGGACGATCCTCCCAAAGGTGACCCAGGGACCCGCCCTGAGACTATTGGCCGCCTCCAACATGCGTGGCTGAATGCTGGCAAACGCATTCTGCAGCGGCTGCACGACGAAGGGGACGGAATAGAGCATCGAGGTCACCACCAGCCCTGAAAAGGTAAACGGCAAACCTTGAAGTCCCAAGGCCTTGGTCAGGGCCCCAATAGGCCCCTGGGGGCCCATCGCGAGGAGCATATAAAACCCGAGAACGGTAGGCGGTAAAAAGAGCGGCAGCACCACGAGGGCTTCCACCATCCCCTTCAGTGGTGACCTGGTTCTCGCTAACCACCACGCCAAGGGCGTCCCAAGGAAGAGCAAGAGACCGGTCACGGTCGCAGACAACCTCAGGCTGAGTAAGATGGCGTCAATGGCTTCGGCTTCAAGGGGGAACATGAGACTTAGGGATCTGCCAGGTGGTTCTGTTCAGAAAATCAAGATCAATGATCACCAAGGCGATGATCCAGATGAGCGCATCATAGGCATCAAACCATTCACCTTGGTGGGCCCAAAAAAGACTCAAGCCGATGAGTGATAATAATACGCCCGCGCCCATGAGCTTGAACGTCAAGGGAAATCGACTGACTAATCGGGGCAGCCGACTCTCACATTCAAGAAGAATGACGGCGATCAGCCAAAGGACTGAATTCATCACATCAAGCCAAGCACTCTCCCGAATAAACCCCCCATAAGCCATCGTGATCAGCACGATCGCCAGAAAGCGAAACGCTCGATTCAAAGGGACCAGACGGATAGAGAACGGATGATGGAGGTATCTTGCCTCAAGCTCAAAGGAAAATAGCAGCCCGAGCCATGCCATCGAGTCGAGACAATCGTAAAACCGTTCGGTGATCGCGTAATAGGCTGTATTAGCGATGAGAAGGCCTAGGATCAAAGACTTTATCAAGACGCATCCGCCTCCAAAATCGCCCCTTGACTGACCCACCATAAAGAGAGGAGCCCGATCATCAATGTTGTGCGATTCGATTTCACCATCTTGAGGGATTAAGTCGGATAATAGGGGAAGAATTGTAGCTGTCCCATGGATTTAAACATCGTTGGCGCAAGCCGACATCCTTCTTTGAGACCCCCACCCAGAGATATTTTATGCTCAAGATCAAGGCGTATGCCGCACAGAGCGCAACATCCCCACTGGCGCCCTTCCCCATAACCCGCCGCCCGCCAGGTCCTCGGGATGTTGAAATAGACATTCATTACTGTGGTGTCTGCCACACCGACATCCATCAGGCCCGTAATGAATGGCATGGCACCACATACCCGTGCGTCCCCGGCCACGAGATCGTCGGTGTCGTCACCACGGTGGGATCATCGGTGCGAGACTTCAAAGCGGGCGACAAAGCAGCCATCGGCTGCATGGTCGGTGCTTGTGGTCGTTGCGCGAGCTGCACGGACGGTGAAGAGCAATTTTGTGACCAGGGGCCCACCTGGACTTACAACAGCGAAGACAAGATCAGCGGGGGAGCCACCTTCGGTGGTTACTCACAGCGCATCGTGGTGGATGAGGCCTTTGTTCTCCATCTCCCAGAAAGCCTTGATCCTGCCGCCTCCGCCCCGCTCCTGTGCGCTGGCATTACCACCTATTCGCCACTGCGGCACTGGAACGTTGGGACGGGACAAAAGGTCGGTGTCGTCGGACTCGGTGGCTTAGGCCATATGGCTATCAAATTCGCCGCTGCCTTCGGCGCTGATGTGGTCCTTTTCACCACATCCCCCAATAAAGCCGAAGACGCGATCCGTCTAGGCGCCAAAGAGGTCGTTCTCTCGAAGGACCCGAAGGCGATGAGCCAGCATGTCAACAGCTTTGATTTCATTCTCGATACGGTCTCCGCCGCGCATGATCTCAATGCCTATCTCAGCCTTTTGAAGCGCAATGGCACCATGACGCTCGTCGGTGTGCCGCCGGAGCCTTCCCCCATTGCTGCCCCTCACCTCATCTTCGGCCGCCATCAGCTGGCAGGCTCTTTGATCGGCGGTATCAAGGAAACCCAGGAGATGTTAAATTTTTGCGCCGATCACAACATCACCAGTGACATTGAACTGATTTCGATAGCCCACATCAATGAGGCTTATGAACGCATGCTGAAAAGTGATGTGAAATATCGGTTTGTGATCGATTTGGCCACCCTCACCTCCTGACGCGCCGATGACAGACCTGCACCATTGCCTTGAATTATTGTCACCGGCCAAAACGGCGGCTATTGGTATGGCCGCAGTGAATCATGGTGCCGATGCCATCTACATTGGGGGACCCAGCTTTGGCGCCCGCCATAACGCGAGCAATCCCGTCGCTGATATTGAGCGGCTCGCAAGGCATGCCCACCGCTACCACAGCCGCGTCTTCGTGACCCTCAACACCATCCTTAGAGATGACGAGCTGGAACCGACCCGCCGTTTGGCCTTCGAGCTTTATGACGCGGGGGTGGATGCCCTGATCCTTCAGGATATGGGGTTGACCATGCTCGATCTGCCGCCCATTCAGCTCCATGCGAGCACCCAATGTGACATTCGAACCCCCGAAAAGGCGCGCTTTCTTCAAGATGTCGGTTTTTCACAAATCGTCCTGGCCCGGGAACTTGACCTCGATCAGATCCGCGCTATCGCCGATTCCCTTGATCGTGCTGTCGTTGAATTCTTTATTCATGGTGCACTGTGTGTCGCCTACAGTGGTCAGTGCTTTATCAGCCATGCCCATACCGGCAGGAGCGCTAATCGGGGCGATTGTTCACAAGCCTGTCGCCTGCCTTATGAAGTGGTCGACAGCGATGGCCGCATCGTGGCCCATCAAAAACACGTCTTATCGGTGAAGGACAACGATCAAAGCGCTAACCTCAAGCGACTGGTCGAGGCCGGTGTTCGAAGCTTCAAAATCGAGGGACGCTATAAGGACCTGGCCTACGTCAAAAATATTACCAGCCACTACCGATCCCTCCTGGATCAGATCCTCGAGGAGAGCCCACGTCTTCAGAAAGCCTCCAGTGGCACCACCCGATTCTTTTTTACGCCAGAACCTCAGCGCAGCTTCAATCGAGGCAGTACCGACTATTTTGCCCATGGACGTCAGGAGGATATCGGCGCCTTTGATACACCTCAACCGGCAGGCCTACCGCTCGGCTGGGTTGAGAAGATTCGCGCTGATTCTTTTGACGTGATACTGAACGAAGGGACAAGCGCGCTCAACAACGGCGATACGCTGACCTATTACGATCTCCAGAAAACGCTCAAAGGTTTCCGGGTCAACATTGCTGAATCACTGGGTGAGTCCCGATGGCGCGCCTTCCCCAACGAACCCATGACGGGGTTCAAGGACTTACGCCAAGGCGTAGAGCTCTCGAGAAGCCGTGATATGGCCTTTGAACGTCTCATGGACAGTGACCGAACGGCGGAGCGGCGCATTGGTCTTGACATGACGTTGAATGAAACCACCGATGGGATCACCCTCAAGCTGATGGACGAGGAGGGTCATCAGGTCTCCATCGTGCACCGCCACGAACGACAGCCCGCCCGTGACCTAGCTCGCGCTGAATCTGCTTTGAGGGAGGCTCTCGGGAAGCTTGGCAACACCCTCTTTGAGGCGCGCACGATCACCTTGAACCCCCTTGAAACAAACCGGCTGGGGTTCTGGCCCCCTTCCCTGCTGAACGAAATCCGCCGCCAAGGCATCGCAGCCCTCGAATCCCTCAGGGACGAAGCCTTCCCTCGGCTGCCAAGGGCCGCACCGATTGAGCCCCCTGCCCGCTACCCCGGTGACAGCCTCTCCTATCTGGCCAACGTCTATAACCATGAAGCGCAGCGTTTTTATTTAAAACACGGTGTCGCGGTGGTTGAAGCGGCCTATGAAAGTCATGAGGCCCTAGGCGAGGTCAGCTTAATGATTACCAAGCATTGCGTCCGCTATTCACTGTCACTTTGCCCCAAGCAAACCAAGGGTGTCACCGGCGTTCAAGGGACCATCCGAGCAGAACCCCTGGAGCTCATCAACGGCAAGGAAAAACTGACCCTGGTCTTTGACTGTAAGCCCTGTGAAATGCATGTCATGGGGAAGATCAAGCGTCACGTCGTTAAAGAAATGAGGGCTGAGCCTATGACATTTTATCGCTCCAAACCTCCCGGCGGGGCCCATTGAGGAGACGCCCTGGTTCTGTCGTCTCTCGAAGAGGAGATCCTGGGATTGAGCATAAGATCGCGGGGCGCCCATCGCCTCGAGGCGACGCTCAAGGAGGCCATCAAAAGGGCGGTCACCCCATCACCCCCACCCAAGTATGGTCTTGATCCGACGATCTCGAGGTTTCTGATGACCCTGATCCGCTATGAGGGCAAGACGTTTGAGGTAGGCGCTGAGGAATCCCTTCTGGATAGCCTCAACGCCCAAGGCGCCTCCATCCCCTCTTCCTGCCGGAGCGGCCTCTGTCAGACCTGTCTGATGCAGGCACGATCGGGCACCCCGCCTGAGTCTTCACAGGAGGGTCTTTTAGACGCCCTGCGCCTCGAACATTACTTTCTCGCCTGCATATGCTATCCCACAGAAGATCTCGAGGTGTCGCTTCCAGGGGCTCTAAGGACCGTGATTGCAGCCAGCGTGATTCGGCTCGAACGACTCAGCGAGACCATCAGACTGGTCGCCTTGAAGCCTGAAGTACCCATGACATTCCGTGCTGGGCAGTTTATCCATCTCTTTCATGAGACCGGCATCAGCCGAAATTATTCGATTGCGGGTATCCCTTCGGATGATGAGATTCACCTCCATGTAAAGCGGCAGCCTGGTGGCAAGGTCAGCGGGTGGATCCATGAGTCGCTCGAAGTCAACCAAAGGGTCAGCCTGAGCGGCCCTTCGGGGTTCTCTTTTTATGTACCAGGCCAATTCGAACAACCCTTGCTCCTGATCGGAACGGGCACCGGCCTTGCGCCTCTTTTCGGCGTCCTCCGTGACGCGCTATCACAAGGGCACAAAGGCCCCATCAAACTCTTCCATGGGAGTCGCTCTTCAGAAGGCCTTTACCTCGTCCCAGAACTAAAGGCGCTAGCGGACCACTACAGCCATTTTGAATACAGGGCCTGTGTCTCAGGTGAGGAGTCGCCCCACCCATACGAGCGAGGCCGTGCCCATGCGCTGGCCTTTCAGGAACTCAGCGATCTAAAGGGGTGGCGGGTTTTCCTCTCAGGTCACCCAGGAATGGTCAAAGAAGCACAGATGACGGCCTTCCTCGCTGGAGCCTCCTTGCGAGATATCCGTGTCGATGCCTTTACCTTTAGCCAAGTCGCTTCAGATGAGCGATGATCTGATGACCCTATACCCACAATGAAAAGAGGAGTGCGCGCGCGTGATGTGGCTAAAAATCGGCTGTGATATGACCTTCGATGTGGAGGCACCGACCCCTTTTATTTTTATGCTGCGTCCGCGTAATGGCGCCCAGCAATGGGTTGCTCGGGAATCCTATACCCTAAACCCCCATGTTCCGGTCTATGAATACACCGATATTGCTGGCAACCTTTGCCAACGCTTGGTGGCCCCACCTGGCGAATTTTCCATCAAAGTCAGCGCCGATATCCTCACCAGCGAATCTATTGATCTCGCCCCGGGGGCGCCTTTTGAGGCCGTACCCTATCTACCTAACGCCGTCTTGACCTACCTGCTGCCTTCACGCTACTGCGAGTCGGATCGCTTCATTGATTTGAGCCAGGAGATCGTCCTCGGCGTCAATCCAGGCTATGACCAAGTGGCGAGGTTAACGCAGTGGCTTCGAGAATCGATTCGATTTAATCCAAACTCGCCGCATTTTCAGATGTCGGCCGTTGAAGTGCTTCAGGCTGGCGAGGGCGTCTGCCGGGAAATTGCGCATCTTGGCATTGCCCTGTGCCGAGCACTCTGCATTCCTGCCCGAATGGTGGTTGGCTATCTTCATGGTCTTGAGCCGATGGATTTTCATGCTTGGTTTGAAGCTTATGTTGATGGTCATTGGTATACCTTCGACCCGACCCAACCTTCGCCCAGTGGTGGCCGTGTTGTCGTCGCTTATGGTCACGATGCTGCCGACGTGGCCATCTTCAATCAGTTTGGCCCGCCGCTTTATCCACGGCACATGACCGTTTGGGTAGAACCATTACCGAAACCACTGGAATGATTTAGGGCTTGCAAAAGCCAGCGACGAGGGAACGACTTTTGCACAGTCTCTTTTAAGTGACTGATTTATGGTGCGAACGCAACCATAGATCAATGGCTTACATACTTGTCTATATAAATCATATATTTACAGAATGAATCAAATACTAGCCATTCCAACAGAGGTCACAGCACACCCCGCTTCCCACAGGATTGCCCACAGACTTACCCACAGAAATTGTGGATAAGTAAAAGTCCCCGAGCGGCCCTCTCCAGCGAATGAATCCCCTAGCTTTTTCCTCCGTTGCAACGCCTGACCAAAGGCGTAGCATCAAACCAAGACTCCTCTGCCTCTCCAGATGAGTCATCGCTAAAGACTTCATCTTGAGTTTGGTATAAACGACATACCAAGGATCTTGACGGCGCCCTTTGACCTCTAAGGTGTTTGTGGGCTGGCTTAATGGGGCGGATTCGATCATGAATTCATTTTAGTCGATCAGGATCAAGAAGAGGATCATCAAACCTAATGAGGTGTCGCCTTCAAAGGGATCATAGGGGATCCTAATAAAGGCTAGCCATGTCTTGCTTGCGTATTCCAAGTGATTCGGCCCGGGGCGCCAAACTAAAAAAGGGCAAAGATAAGCACATAACCATGTGCTACACTTTATTCAGTGATAAAAAGGAGGTTTCATGGCTAATGTCAATTTTACCGGATCGATCGATCGCGCTCTTCTGAAGCGAGCCAAAATCCTCGCGGCAAAGTCCGAGACGTCAGTCAATGCCCTATTGAATAAGGAACTCCGTTATTTGGTCGAGACCTTTGAGGCGGCTGAGTCCTCTTGTAATCAAAACTTTATGTCGCTCCTCGATTTCTCGTTAGGTCGACTCAATGATCTTGAAGTGAAAGATCACCTCGGTATTGACAGTGATGAGGACCTTTTTCTCTTGATGGCCCAAGCCCATCTCCCGATGCCAAGACTCTCTTCAGAGACGACTCAAGACATGGTGGCTTCACTTAATGCCCTCAGTGCCTGAGGTGGTCAGGGCCTCTCCCAACGTCATTGTTCTGCCGGATTCAGGGCCTCTGATCACTCTGGCCTATGCTGGGGCACTCGATGTGCTGATGAAGCCTCTTTGGCCTGTCAAGATAGTCGATATGGTACTGGACGAAGTCACGCGAAATGCCACGCCTACGAGCGAACTGATCAGGCTCTGGGTCCAAGAACAGAATATTTCTATTCTCAAGACCAGAACCTGTGAGCGTTACCAAGAGCAACAGGCTCAAAAAAAGGACTCTCTTGGAAAAAGAAATCTGGGTGAACTAGCGATCCAAGAGGCCATGCACGACTTGGCCCTTAAAGATCCTGAAACCATGGGCGTTTTTTTATTCGAGGATCACAAGATCGCTCGAACCACTTTTTTGGTACCCAGCAATTGCCGGAAGGTCAGTACACGATCTTGGCTCTTGTTCTTGGAAGGAAAGGGAATCATTCCTTCAGCCACTGACATTGAGCGGAGAGCCATCACCAGAGGCAGGCAGTTTTCCAGCATTCGTTTTCCACCAGATACCTAAGTGAAGGGTGTCTTAGTTAAAAGGCTGCCTGAGAATAGGGGGATTAGCG
>QYQA01000070.1 GCA_007280285.1 Methylococcus sp.
CTTAAGGGGATTCGTGTCGGAACGGTCACCGATATTCGTCTCGATATCGATTTTAAAACTCAGAAAGTTCGGATTCCGGTCATCGCAGAGGTCGATCCTGAACGATTGATTCCCCCTGGAGCCGATAACGAGCTCAGTCTTTTTATTAAAGCTCATCAGGCTGAAATTGATGCCGGCCGCCACCCTGGGATCGAAAAAATGGTTGAGAAAGGGCTTAGGGCTCGGCTGAAGACGGGTAGTCTTCTCACGGGTCAGTTGTATGTTGATGTCGATTTTTATCCAGAATCGGCCCCTAAAAAGCTGATTTATGGGGGGCTCCATCCAGAGATTCCGACCCTGCCGTCGGTGGTAGATGAGCTCCAGAAAAATATCACGGAAGTGGTTGCAAGCCTGAAGCGTTTGCCGCTCGACAAGATGGGTCAGGAGCTTTTAGGGACGTTACAGGGGAGCAATCGGCTGCTGAATACCCCTGAGCTTCGGGATACCATCACCGCTATGAATTTCGCGATGAACGATATTCGCCAGCTTACCCAGACAGCGGACAAGCAGATCGTCAATTTGGCGGCGAGTGTAGAAAAGGCGATGAGCTCAACGATCAAGGTTCTAGAGCAGGTTCAGCCTGGCGCTCCCATGGCTGTTGACATGTCAAATGCCCTTGAAGAGTTGGCCGCATCGGCGCGATCCATCAGGGTTTTAACGGAATACATTGAAAGACATCCCGAGGCCTTGTTGCAAGGTAAGGGTGTGAAGGGAGGTAAATGATGTCCCATCATGGGTGGTTGATCAGTTGGGCGGGGGTCTCTTTGGTGAGCTTCCTTTTTCTGAGCGGTTGCACCAGCCAGGAGCCTCGGCTTTACGTGCTTTCGGGGGTTTCAATGGATCGACCTCCGCCCGACCTTTCGGGTCGGGAAGTCGCCGTTGGGGTCGGCCCGATGGACCTCCCGGATTATTTGGATCGGCCTCAGATCGTAACTCGAAGCGGGCAGAACGAAATTTTCGTGGCCGATTTTGACCGCTGGGCTGAACCCTTGAAAGCAAATGCAATCCAATGTCTGACGGAGGATCTATCGGCCTATCTAGGGAGTCGGAGGGTTGTATCTTATCCTTGGCGGCGAGCGGTTGAGGTCGATGCCCAAGTCATTGTTAAGGTCATTCGGTTCGATCGCATCGAAGGGGGGGATGCCGAATTAAGAGTCCGTTGGTCGATCCTTGGGTCGGATGGAAAATCGGAGCTTTTGGTACGAGAGAAGAGTTACCTTACGAAGCCTCAAGGGGATGGCTTTGAGGCGACCGTTTTGGCGATGAATCGTGCCTTAAACGATTTCGCATTGGAGGTCGCTCAGGCTATTCGTGGTCTTTCGTTGGCAAAGTCCACGTCGACGCGTTAAAGCGATGGCATATCACGTTGGGAGGTTAGGCGATGATCTTTTATGAACTATTTCAGCATGATCCCAACTTTCTCGAGATCAAACGTGGCGAAGTCCTCTTGCGGGAGGGAGATATTGGGGAGGCCATGTACGTGCTCATTGAGGGGCAAGCGAAGATTGAGCGACAGGGGCTTTTCTTTGCCGAGATAGGTCCGGGTGATTTTGTGGGTGAATTGGCTGTGATTGACGGTTCTTCTCGGATTAACACAACGACCGCCACCACGGATTGCAAATTCGTGGTGGTGGATCGGAAGCGATTTGAATACCTGGTGGTTGAGGCCCCAGGGTTTGCGCTCGAGGTCATGAGAATTTTAGCGCTTCGGCTGCGCCGCGCGGATGAACTGTTGATAAAAGCCAAACAGCACGATTAGAGCGTCTCGCGGATCCTCGAAAGAGGCTTGACCTCATATCTTGGGGAAGGCATGATCATGCCGGCAATTATTTATGAGGAATCAGTGATGTTTCGATTGTTACAAAATATGGTAGACGGTCTTCTTTGGGGCTTTTCTCTTGCGATCGGATGGATTGCGGCGATTGTCCTCGTTGGGGTCGTGGCGGCCTAGTCATCTCCAGCACCCAATCGGGGTCTTTCGAGCCTTCGGAGTGACTCCGATTCTGGGTGTTGCTTATCGGCGGCGCCTTACCCTAAGGCGCAAGCCCCCATTGATCGGGTGGGGAGCCTTGGAACTCCATGTTCCCTTGGCCAATGTTCAGCTGTTGGATCGAATAGCCGGCCTTGTTGCCGGTATTGGCTCTGATGCTGCCTTTGGTGATTTGGTCGGTCAGCGCTTCAGGAAGTGGCAGATTCCCTAGCCGAATCTCATCCACGTGAAGGTTTAATAGTCCCTGATCGACCCCGCCTTCAAGACGAAGGTAGACGGGAAGGTTGTTGCCGAGTGCGTCAATAGCGGATTTGGCGCGTTGGGCATCGGCCTCGCGGACACCGATGCCCTTCAGAAAGCCATCAAGGCTGCTTGGGTCGAGTGTTCCAGAGACCTCGAGTGTTTCGGGCGACAATCGAATCTGTACTTTCTTTAAGGGAAGCAATTTGAGGGCGGATTGGTTGGCCAGGGCCGAGAGTTCCTGTTCGCTTACTCTGAGCTTCGATGCGCCTTTCTTTTGGGGTGATAAGGTGGGTTCGGTCTCCTTAGCCGCTGGCGCAGCGTTGGGTTCTGATGGGCTCTTTTGAGGGGGTTCTGGGGCGCTGAGTCCGCTGGCGTAATGGACCTTCAGGGTGTCAAGGTCTTGCGCCGAGTAGGCGACGCCTAGGTCGACTGGATTCCGTGTGCCCATGAGATCCGAGAGGCCAGGAACCAGCCCCATCCAGCCTAGTAGGAGCAAAAGACTGCCAAAAATGACGGTGGGTATCGACATCATCCAGAACAGGGTCGAGCCGTTTTCAGATGATCGTTTCATGGTGGAATCTCCGCTGAGGTGTGATGGGGCGAAAAAGTCCCCTCGGGGGTGGCCTTTATTTTACGCGGATTGACGGCAGGTGAGATGGGTCTCAAGCCATGTCGGCGGCGTCTGTCCAAAATCTTGATGGATTCAGCAAAAACGGTATATACTTTTTATGTGTTATCCGTTGATGAGGGAGAGGAAGGAATGACCAAAGAAGCCAACCTTGAATCCACCGAGGTGGAGACGACCAAGAAAACGGTGAAGGCGACCGAGGGTTCAGCCCATGGACGAAAAAAGGCGGTGATGGAGGAAATGGCCTCAATGGATGCTGCGGCACCGGTCGAGGACATGGGCGCTGACAAGAGCAAAAAAACAAAGAAATCAAAACTGGTCAGGGACAGTTTCAAGTTTCCTCAGGACGAATACAGCTCCATCGAGACCCTCAAGCGCCGTTGTCTAGAGGCGGGCCTTGAGGTTAAAAAAAGCGAATTAGTTAGGGCAGGGCTTCTTGCTCTTAAGAATTCCAGCGATAAAAAGCTGATCGCCATTGTCAGCAAGCTCGAAAAGCTCAAGACAGGTCGACCGGCCCGTTAACGTTCCTGTCGTTCAGTCTATTTGAAGGCATGTCCCAGAAAATCAGTATCCGAGCTTGGTTTCTTGGTTCTCGGCTTGATATCCGGGAGCTGGATCGGGTTCGGCTGTTGGCCCATTCGCCCGTGATCATGAAGACAGGGCCTGATGAGTGGGTGGTTGCTTTCCGGTTTGGAGTGGTTGTGTTGTTCGGGCACAAGATCCGACAGGAAGAGCAGATGCTGAAGACCCTCGAAGGGCTAGTCTCCGGCGCTTTCAGTCATCCCGAGAGCGAGGAAGCCGAGCTTGTGATTGATGCGGATCTCAAAGACACGGTTAACCATGAGGGTCATATCGTGGTCATCGATAAATCCCCCGAGCGGCTCCAAATCATTGCCCAGATTCTGGCGAAGAGTGTCGTTTTAGCGCACTATGAAAAAGCCGTCGCATCGACGTTTGAGCGCTTTGAAAACCTTGTCGAGCAATTACGGGATGGACTCAGTCCTGGGAAGGGGCGTGCGGTGATTCATGAGGTGGGCAATGCATTAGCGATTTTGACTCGAACGGTCGGCAAGGTCGAGGTGGCGGAAAAACCTGAATTGACTTGGGATAATCCACAGTTAGATAAGTTTTATCAGCGGTTGGCCGCAGAGTATGAACTGCATGACCGTGACCTCATTTTGTCACGAAAACTTGAGTTACTTTGGCGCATCGCAGAGTCCTACCTTGATATTCTTAATAATCGTCAGGGTCACCGTCTTGAGTGGTATATCATCATTCTAATTATGATAGAAATCTTCCTGACACTGGCTGAAAAACTCCACGTTTTCAGTTGATCGCTCCCTCGGCTGTGTTTTTTGATACTAAGTATCAGGCCTAGCGCCTCGGAAAGATCTTGTTCCATCAGGCTGATCGCCAGGGGGGGTTGAACCTTGAGGTGTCATAAAACAGCAACAAAAAAAACCTACCATTGACTCTCAGTTGTTCTTTAAGTCAATGGTCTGCCTCCAAGGCGGCTGACCCTGTCGTGGGCTGTTTAGATGCCAGGCCAGGGGATGCAGCGGGTCAAAAAATAAGAGGTTCGGATCGGCCTAGAGGATGTATGGATGGGCTCTAGCATAGCCCTTCGGGCTTGAAAAACGGAGCTCAAGGCCCCAACACCAGAATATCGATTGAGCGCGGCTCCATCGCTGAATTTATCTCCTTGACGCACTTTTCTCGCTCAATTTGAAACGATAAGAGGGTTTCACTATGGTTCACGATTTCACGTCTGTGTTCACGCGCTGCAAGGGATACCTCTTGCGTCTTGTTATCGAGCGTCCCGCGGCTTTGCCTAACTTCACCGAAGAGCCTTTGCTGGTTGAAATCGATTATTCCTACTGGTGCAATTAAATGCATTGACGCTCACCTTTGGGTTAATGATCCATTGAAGAACGGACAAGGGCCTCTTAGGCCCCCTTGTCCGTTTCATGGCATCGGTTACCCGTACAAAAAGCCTCTCCCTTCAGGGGGGGTCTTAGAGGCTAGTCCGGCCTGTTCTGGTCTTGAATGTATGTCTTGAGCACCTCAATCGGTGCTTCTCCCGTGCTACTTGCGAAATAGCTGGGGGACCACAGAGAGTTCTTTGATTTGGCCACGGACCAAAAGCTCTCAATCTCGGGGAACATCTCCTTCAGCCTTCGGCTTGATACCCCTTTAAGCCTGTTCACCATCCCCGCCACGCTGTGCTGAGGTGGCTACGACACCAAAAGGTGAACGTGGTCTTTCTCCCCGTTCAATTCCAGAAAGCTCGGCCTCAAAGTCGTCGAGCACCTTATCAAATATCTCCTGCATCGCCGCGGGGTGGTTGTCGCTGAAGGCCTTCCCTCTCCGTTTGCACACAAAGATTAAGTGGACCTTGAGAGAGAAGACGCTGTGTCTACCTTTGTTGTATTAGAACATGGCATGCCAACCGTTGAACTTCCGTGAAAGATATTCATAATATAAACAACGGAATGGTTGTCGTTGGCAATGTGAGCAGTTCCAAACTGGCAAAGACCAAGATGGCAAAGTCCGTCTTGGACGCTGGCTGGTTCATGCTCAAGACTCTACTGTCGTATAAAGCCAAAGGGCAGGAAGTGGAGTTCTTAGAAGTCAACGACGCGTACAGTACCTAGTCCTGTTCGTGCTGTGGGAGTATCCCCGACAGCAGTCCGAAAGGTAGAGCAGGTCTTGGAGTGAGAGATTGGGTGTGCTCGTACTGTGGAGCAGAGCACGACCGCGATATTAACGCGGCTCGCAATATCCTTAATCTCGGCTTTGGATGCAAAGCTCCGGTAGACGGAATCCCCGCTCTCTAGGGCGGGGAGGCATCAAATGAAGCCATCCTGGAAGCATAAAAAATCATGAAGC
>QYQA01000028.1 GCA_007280285.1 Methylococcus sp.
CACTAAAAGGACTCACACATGGCGGCGTCTTCATCGGCGGTGGCATCGCACCAAAAATTCTGCCGGCGCTTCAAGACGGCCGCTTTATAGCGGCCTTCACGGCTAAGGGTCGTTTTCGCTCCCTCTTAGAAACCCTGCCGGTGAAGGTGGCGCTGAATCAAAGGGCCCCGCTGATCGGGGCGATGCAGTATTGGTCCCATCAGGGCAGTGCCGCGTGAGCCTGATCAAGCGTCTCAAACAGCGGCGGCTTGGGCTAACTCGGTTATAGCGGACCAATTCTTGGCTTTCACAAGCGCCTTTGGGGCCAGCCAGGACCCCCCGACACACGCCACATTGGATAGCGCAAGATAGGAACGGTAGTTCTCTGGGGAGATACCCCCGGTCGGACAGAAGGTGATCCCGGGGAGCGGCCCTTCAAAGGCCTTCAGCATCGGTATCCCGCCCGCAGCCGCCGCAGGAAAAAACTTGAACGCCGTCAGTCCACCATCGAGTCCTTGCATGATCTCAGACAGTGTTGCAATCCCAGGAATCAGTGGCATAGGCCGATCTGTTGCCGCAGTCAAAAGGCTCTGTGTAAGCCCTGGACTGATCGCGAAGGCCGCACCAGCAGCCTCCACCTGATCCAGTTGCCGCGGATTCAAAACGGTCCCTGCCCCGACCACGGCGCCCTCCACCGACCCGGCAATACGGCGAATCGCCTCAAGCGCAATGGGCGTTCTGAGAGTAATTTCAAGGACCCGCACACCCCCTTTGACCAGCGCCCGCGCCAAAGGTATCGCATCATCAAGATCCTCAATGACCATCACCGGAATCACCGGACCTAAGGTCAGAATATCTTTAGAATTCATCCATCACCTCACGTGAAATCGGCCACTTGAAGGGTTGAGTGTCTGGCTTTAGTCCACTACAAAAAGATTACTAGCACCGGTTTCTGCCGTCGTCGCTCCCAGCCGGAAGCCACCAAACAACTCACGGCCCATGCCAATATGGTGATTATCGGCGGAGCTCTCATCGGGGATCCGCCCATTGAACTCGGTTTCATCCACCAACACATTGACGATCCCTGACATGATATCGAGATGGATGAGGTCACCATTACGCACTTTGGCCAAAGGACCACCGTTGATGCATTCAGGGTACATATGAATGGCAGAGGGCACTTTGCCGGAAGCTCCAGACATTCGGCCATCGGTCAATAGCGCCACCTTAAAGCCGCGATCTTGGAGGAGCCCGAGAGCGGGCGTCAATTTATGTAACTCAGGCATCCCGTTTGATCGGGGACCCTGAAAGCGAAGAACAGCGACAAAATCCCTTTCAAGTTCGCCCTGACGAAAGGCCTCAAGCATTTCTTCTTGATCATCAAACACCATCGCCGGAGCCTCGACGACCTGATGCTCTTCAGAAACGGATGATACTTTTGAAATCCCGCGGCCCAGATTGCCCCGCATGAGGTGGATACCACCGACCGGCGCAAAGGGCTCTGCGACTCGACTGATCACCAAAGGGTCCCTCGATACTTTGAGGCTATCTCGATATTGAAGATCACCCTGTTCGAGCGAGGGTTCTTCCACGTATTGCTGCAAACCACGCTGATCTCCAATGGTGAGGACATCGCCATGGAGCAGTCCGTTTTCTAGAAGCTCCCGGATCACCATGGCCATGCCACCCGCCTGTTGGAATTCATTGACATCGGCTGGACCATTGGGGTAAATCCGGGCGATCAGGGGAATCACTCTGGAGAGATTGTCAAAATCGTTCCAGTTGATGATGATGCCAGCCATGCGAGCGATAGCGACCAGATGCATCGTGTGATTAGTCGAGCCTCCGGTTGCCAAAAGACCGATAATGGCATTGATAATGGCCTTCTCATCAACGACATGGCCGATCGGCCGATAATCATCGCCACGCGCGGTGAATCGCAACACCTGTGCTGCGGCTTTTTCCGTCAGACGATCCCGAAGCGCCGTATAAGGATTAACAAAGGAACTCCCCGGAAGATGAAGGCCCATGATCTCCATCATCATCTGGTTGCTATTCGCCGTCCCATAGAAGGTACAGGTACCAGGACTGTGGTAGGACTTCGATTCAGACTCTAAAAGCTCTTCGCGTGATAGCTTGCCTTCGGCATATTTCTGACGGGCCCTCGCCTTTTCCTTATTACTCAAGCCGCTGGGCATGGGGCCTGCGGGGATAAAAATCCCCGGCAAATGGCCAAAGGAGAGCGCGCCCATCAGCAGGCCAGGAACGATCTTGTCGCAGACACCCAGGTAAAGCGCCCCATCAAACATGTTGTGACTGAGGCTGATGACCGTCGCCATAGCAATTACATCGCGACTGAACAAGGACATCTCCATCCCGGGAAATCCCTGAGTGATGCCATCGCACATGGCCGGTACGCCCCCAGCAAACTGACAGACCCCACCGGCGACCTCGATCGCGGATTTGATCTGTTCAGGCGCCATGCGGTATGGCTCATGGGCCGACAGCATGTCGTTATAGGCAGAGACGATCGCAATATTAGGTTTCTTATCCGCTTTGAGGTCGGCTTTTTCTGCGACACTGCACGCGGCAAACCCGTGCGCCAAATTGCCACAACCTAGCACCTTTCTGGAAGGCCAAATAGCCCCGGCCTTCTCAATGCGCTCAAGATAGTTCTCGCGGGTCCGATGGCTGCGGTCAACCACTTCACGGGTAATTTTTTCAAGCTGTGGATGCATAGGACACTCCCAACGTCATCAATGTAAATCCATTACGGGTCATCCTCATCGAGGAGACACATCAAAAATCTCAAAGCGGCGCCCGCTCAAAACCATGGAGGAAGCGATCAGGCCGCATTGAATCGATAACCACGAGGGACCACGATAATGCCCTGCTCTGAAACCGTGAAAAGCTCTTGATCTCTCTGACGATCCACACCCAGGGTGGTACCCGGCGGAATATCCACATACTTATCGATGATACAGCGGCGAAGGACCGCACCCTCACCCACGGTCACATGATCAAAAAGGACAGAATCTTCCACCACAGCGCCTTCTCCGACCCGAACTCTTGATGCGAGGATCGAGCGCTTAACGATCGCCCCCATCAGCAAGGCGCCGGAACCCAAAATAGAGTCCACCAGAAGGCCTTCGGCGCCTGAGGGACCAGGCACCATTCTCGCTGGCGGATTCTGGCCATGATAGGTCCTAATCCCCCAGTTCTCTTGATAAAGATCAAGCGGCGGCAGCGGCTTCAATAAGTCCATATTGGCCTCATAAAAGGCATCTATGGTGCCGACATCCCGCCAGTAGTAATCCGCGCTGACACGTCCCTTCGCACCGCCGAAGGCATAGCCGTAGACCCGATCACGTTGAATCATTCGAGGGATAATGTTCTTACCAAAATCGTGATCGGAATCAAGTTCAAGATTATCGTCCGCCAAGACCTTGCACAACACCTCCTTGGAAAACACATAGATCCCCATCGAGACCAGGGCCGTCGTTTCATCCCCAGGCACCGTCAAGGGGTGTTGCGGTTTTTCTTGAAACTCGATAATGCGCTCCGCTTGATCAATACCCATCACCCCAAAGGCACTGGCTTGCAGGGCAGGGACCTTCATACACGCAATCGATAAATCAGCCGAACGCTCTCGATGGAGGGCGATCATGGCCGCGTAGTCCATCCGGTAGATGTGGTCACCCGCGAGAATCAGCACCTGATCTGCCGTGCTGCGTTCAATGAGATAAAGATTTTGATGCAGCGCATCGGCAGTCCCTGAATACCAGGAATCACTGGTTCTCATCTGCGGCGGCACAATCGTAATGTATTCTCCGCATTCGGGATTGAAGATGCTCCAACCATCCCTCAGATGGCGGTGAAGTGACTGTGACTTGTACTGCGTCATCACCAGAATCTTGCGGAGCCCAGAGTGGAGACAGTTGGATAATGAGAAATCGATGACCCGGTATTTACCCCCAAAGGGCACCGCGGGTTTAGCACGATCAGCAGTCAATGGATGCAAGCGTGCCCCCTGCCCCCCTGCGAGCAATATCGTCAGCGTATTATTTGGCATCTCGTCGTAATCGCTCCCTGAAAACGCTCAGTAACATGGTTGAGATCATGTCCCACTCAGTGAATCATTGTTTTAATAAGCACTATTCAGGCCGACACTGCGTGCATTCACCTGAGATCACCCTCTAAAACACGATGATATTGAATCAACGGCGCTATGACCTCGTCACTTTGGGCGAGGGGTTGATTGAGTTTAACCAAACTTCACCGTCAGCTGCCACCTACCAGCAAGGCTTCGGTGGCGACACCTCCAACGTGGCCATTGCTGCCGCTCGGCAAGGTGCCCGTGTTGGCACACTCACTCGACTGGGGGCTGATGATTTTGGGGACATGCTGCAACAGCTGTGGGAACGAGAAGGAATCGATACCCGATTCATTACCCTCGATGAAGCAGCGCCCACCGGTCTTTATTTCATCACCCACGGCCCGGAGGGCCATCGCTTCAGCTACCGGCGTTCCGGGAGTGCAGCGAGCCTTATGACTTCTGAGATGCTCGCAGGCGGACTGATCGAGAGTGCCCAAATTCTCCATGTTTCAGGGATCACACAAGCCATCAGTCCATCGGCTAAAAGTCTCGTTCGGCAAGCAGTCCATCAAGCCAGAGAGGCGGGGACGCAGGTGTCTTATGACACCAACTACCGACCGCGACTGTGGCCCCGCGAGGAAGCCTTTGAGGCGCTCCTAGAGATGCTGCCGATGACCGACCTATTCTTCCCCAGCGTGGATGACCTGAGCCTTCTCACAGGGCTTAAGGACCCTTTTGCGATGCTGGCGTGGTCGCGTCAGCACGGCGCTCAAAAGACGATCCTAAAAAGAGGGCCTGAGGGCGTCCTGGTCGATCACTGTGGGGGGATCGAGGTCATTTCTGGACACCCCGTGCATCCGGTCGATGCCAGTGGTGCTGGCGACTGCTTTGTTGGGTGCTTATTAGCCCGCCTTAGTCTCGGCGATGATCTTTTGGATGCAGCCCGCTATGCAAATGCGGCGGCGGCCCTGTCGACGCAGGGATTTGGAGCGGTTGGACCCATTCCCCATGGCGCGGAGGTTATCGATTTCCTTAAAAGGGCTTCTCACGTGCACCATGACTGAAAAAAAGCCGCCTTTTTTTGTGCATATCGCGGCACCTCCTCGGGGCGATTCTTAAGATCGGACCCCAACCATGAAGCAGCTGCGGCGATGATGGTTCGGCCTGAATCCTGCTTATAAAAATACGCCGCACCGATAGAGAGATCGTCAGCCATGACCCATCAATACCGGCCTCAACGTTGATTATCCGATGACACCAGAGGGAACCGCCATGCCGAGCCCGAAAACCATTTGCCTGTCCGATCAACAGGACACGATTTGTTTGCTGCCCGTTCACACAGGCTCGATGGGACCCGACGTCATCGACGTCCAGACTCTCTACAAAAATACCGGTAAATTCACCTATGACCCTGGCTTCAACTCGACGGCCAGTTGCCGCTCTCAGATCACGTTCATCGACGGTGAGGAAGGCGTTCTCCTCTACCGAGGCTATCCCATCGAACAACTCGCCGAAACATCGAACTTCCTTGAGGTCTGCTATCTCCTCCTCCATGGGGACCTTCCAACCCCAGAGGCCCATAAGGCCTTCGAGCAAGACATCACCATGCACACCATGGTTCACGACCAACTGACCAATTTTTTTAAAGGTTTTCGACGCGACGCCCATCCCATGGCGATCATGGTGGGTGTGGTCGGTGCCCTCTCAGCCTTCTACCACGAAGCACTCGACATCAGGTCCAAAGCCGATCGGGACATGGCGGCTATTCGGTTGATCGCTAAAGTGCCAACGATTGCTGCCATGTGTCACAAATACAGCACCGGAATGCCGTTTATGTACCCACAAAATCAGCTTGGGTACGTGGAAAACTTTCTGCGGATGATGCACGCCACCCCGTGCGACCATTATGTCGCCAATCCCGTCCTGGTCAGGGCGCTGGATCGGATCTTGATCTTACATGCCGACCATGAACAGAATGCGTCAACCTCGACCGTGCGGCTTGCAGGATCCAGTGGCGCCAATCCCTATGCTTGTGTTGCCGCTGGCATTGCCTGCCTCTGGGGGGCAGCCCATGGCGGCGCTAATGAATCTGTCCTTCATAT
Source organism: Methylococcus sp. (assembly GCA_007280285.1). GTDB lineage: Bacteria > Pseudomonadota > Gammaproteobacteria > Methylococcales > Methylococcaceae > UBA6136. The sequence continues at coordinate 6,178 of QYQA01000028.1, forward strand.
GCTGAGAACCATAGGGGATAGCTCGAGAATTCCTGAGTTCCTAGCAAAGGCCAAGGATAAAAACGACCCTTTCCGCCTGATGGGGTTTGGCCACCGTGTCTATAAGAATTTTGATCCCCGCGCCAAGCTGATTCGAAAGACCTGTCATGAAGTACTTGATGCCTTAGACCTCCATGACAGCGCTCTTTTTAAGTTGGCGATTGAACTTGAACGGATTGCGCTCGAAGATGAGTATTTTCACAGCCGAAAACTGTATCCCAATGTGGATTTTTATTCCGGTATTGTGCTGCATGCGCTCGGCATTCCCACCAACATGTTCACGGCCCTATTTGCCATGGGACGAACGGTTGGGTGGATTGCCCATTGGGACGAAATGATCTCCGATCCTGACCACCGCATCGCAAGGCCTCGCCAATTGTATACGGGTCCACAGCGCCGTGATGTCCCTGGGTTTTAGCCATCTTAAGCCTCAAGGTTTCGGGCACAGCAACCGTTTGCCACCCAAAAGGGTCTCGTCCATGGAACACCTTTGGATCACGCCATGGGTATTGACCTTGAAAACTGGCCTCCAAACCTTTATATTTTTCGGCCATTTGCTCGAGTGTCTGGCCCCTTTCAGGCGCTTTATAACAGGCCGCGATGGCTTTAAGTGCAAAAGCCCACCGTTCAGCGTCGTTGCATACGCTTAATCCTGCATGCGGCGCTCAAGAAGGTGAGCCTGCCATCCCATCAGGTTACCGACCGAGGTATTGAATGAGTTTTAACGCGATTCCTGACCAGCAGGGTCTTTATGATCCACGCAATGAACATGACGCCTGTGGCGTTGGCTTCATTGCGCATATCAAGGGACAAAAAAGCCATGACATTGTCGCCAAGGGCCTTGAAATCCTTAGGAATCTGACCCACCGGGGTGCCGTCGGTGCTGACCCTCTGGCCGGAGATGGCGCGGGTATTTTAATCCAGATGCCAGATGAGTTCCTGCGCGCTGAAACCCGCGGGCTCGGCTTTACTCTCCCAGCTGAGGGTCATTATGGCGTTGGGGTGATCTTCCTGCCTCAAACAACAGCCTTTAGAACAACCTGCGAAAAGATAGTCGAAGAATTTATTGCCGCTGAAGGCCAGACGGTCCTGGGCTGGCGAGATGTGCCTGTTGACAGTGAAGGACTCGGCGAGTCGGTCAAGGCCAGCGAACCATTTATTCGGCAGGTTTTTGTCGGCCGCGGCGGTCATTGCAAGGATCAGGATAGTTTCGAACGCAAACTCTTCGTGATCCGCAAACAGATCGACAACCGGATTCGTGACCTGAAGCAGAATGAAGGAAAAATGTTCTACATCCCTTCATTCTCGTCGCGAACGCTCCTTTATAAAGGGATGCTCCTCGCCGATCAGGTGGGCACTTATTACCGTGACCTCACCGATGAACGCGTGGTCTCGGCCCTGGCGTTGGTTCATCAGCGCTTCTCCACCAACACTTTCCCCACCTGGGATTTGGCGCATCCGTTTCGGATGATCGCCCACAACGGCGAGATCAATACCGTTCGTGGCAACATCAACTGGATGGCCGCTCGGCGTCACTCCATGTCCTCGAGCATTTTAGGCGAAGACCTTGACAAGATCTGGCCGTTAATCGGCGAAGGTAAATCAGACTCTGCCTGCTTTGATAATGCGCTTGAGCTCCTGGTCATGGGGGGGTATTCCCTGGTTCATGCCATGATGCTTCTGATTCCAGAAGCGTGGGCCGGCAACCCTTTGATGGACGATCAACGCCGCGCTTTCTACGAGTACCATTCGGCGTTGATGGAACCATGGGACGGCCCTGCCGCAGTCGCCTTCACCGATGGCCGTCAAATTGGCGCAACCCTTGATCGCAATGGGCTCCGCCCGGCCCGCTACCTGATCACTGATGATAACCATGTGGTCATGGCCTCGGAGATGGGCGTGCTGACCATCCCTGAACACAAGATCATCAAGAAATGGCGTCTGCAGCCGGGCAAGATGTTCCTGATCGATATGGAACAGGGCCGCATTATCGATGATGCCGAAATCAAGAACGAACTCGCCAGGAAGGCACCCTACCAGCAGTGGCTGACCGAAACCCAGATCCAACTTGAGAATCTGCCTCCTGAAATCTCTGCCATGCCGCCCGATAGCCAGACCCTGATGGATCGGCAGCAAGCATTTGGTTATACCCAGGAAGACATCAAATTTTTCCTGACGCCGATGGCCCTCACCGGTCAGGAACCTGTCGGGTCGATGGGTACCGACGCCGCTCTGGCCGTATTGTCAAAGCGCCCCCGTATGCTTTACGACTATTTCAAGCAAGGTTTTGCGCAGGTGACCAATCCCGCAATTGATCCCATCCGGGAAGAACTGGTCATGTCACTGGTGACCCATATCGGGCCGCGACCGAATCTTTTGAACCTTGACAACGCGGGGAGTCACCGCCGCCTCGAAGCGCACCAACCGATATTGAGCAACAAGGATCTTGAAAAGATTCGCCGGATTGAAGCAAGGACGAACGGGGCTTTCAAGACCACAACCCTGAGCCTTTGCTACCCGGTCGATCTTGGGGCCTCTGGGATGGAAGAGGCGTTGACAGCCCTTTGCCTGAATGCCGAACAGGCGGTGCTTGATGGTAATAATATCCTGATCATTTCAGATCGGGCGATGGATGCCGAACACATCGCTATTCCAGCGCTCCTGGCCACCTCAACGGTTCATTACCACTTAATCCAAAAAGGACTTCGCACCGAAGTCGGACTTGTGGTTGAAACTGGCGAAGCCCGTGAAGTTCATCATTTTGCTTTGCTGGCGGGGTATGGTGCCGAAGCCATTAACCCTTATCTTGCCTTCGATTCCCTCTCGGCGCTGATCCATGAACTCCCTGAAAAGGTGACGGCGGATGATGCCCACAAGCGTTACATCAAAGCCATCGGCAAGGCGCTCCTGAAGATCATGTCGAAAATGGGTATTTCGACCTATCAATCCTATTGCGGGGCTCAGGTCTTTAATGCCATCGGTCTGGGGGATGACTTCCTAGCCCGCTACTTCGTCGGAACCAGTGCCACCACTGGGGGCGTCGGATTAAAGGAAATTGCGGCGGAAACGGTCACTCGTCATCGGCTGGCCTTCAGTGATGCCCCGATTTATCGTCATGCCCTGGATGTTGGCGGCGAGTATGCTTATCGTGTTCGCGGCGAAGACCATGTCTGGACCCCAGAGACCATCTCTAAGCTCCAACTGGCCACCCGAACGAACAGTTGGGACACGTATCTTGACTATACCCGCTCGATCAACGAACAAAACGAGCGTCTGCTGACGCTTCGCGGACTCCTCGACTTCAATGACAATCTGCCGGGGGTTCCCCTTGAAGACGTCGAATCCGCCAAGGATATTGTGAAGCGGTTTGCGACCGGTGCGATGAGTTTTGGATCGATCTCCTATGAAGCCCATACCACGCTCGCGATCGCGATGAACCGGATCGGCGGCAAATCAAACACAGGTGAGGGCGGCGAACTTCCAGAGCGTTTTAAGCCCCTGCCCAATGGCGACTCGATGCGCTCGGCCATCAAGCAAGTGGCCTCTGGCCGTTTTGGCGTCACCACCGAATACCTGGTCAATGCTGATGACATCCAGATCAAAATCAGTCAAGGCGCAAAGCCCGGTGAAGGTGGCCAGCTGCCTGGACATAAAGTCGATGCGACGATTGCCCGGGTCCGCCATTCAACCCCCGGCGTCGGCCTGATCTCGCCGCCACCGCACCATGACATTTACTCTATTGAGGACCTTGGTCAGCTGATTCATGACCTTAAAAACGTCAACCCCGCGGCACGCATCAGTGTCAAATTGGTTTCAGAAGTGGGCGTTGGGACCGTGGCAGCCGGTGTCGCTAAGGCCCATGCTGATCATGTCACCATCGCTGGCTATGATGGCGGCACGGGTGCTAGCCCGATCACATCCATCAAGCACGCGGGGCTTCCATGGGAGATTGGCCTTGCTGAAACACATCAGACGCTGGTCCTCAACAAGCTCAGAAGTCGGATCTGCGTTCAGGCCGACGGCGGGATGCGAACCGGTCGCGACGTGGTTTTTGGCGCCCTCCTCGGTGCTGATGAATTTGGCTTTGCGACGGCGCCATTAATCGTTGAAGGCTGCATCATGATGCGCAAATGCCATCTCAATACCTGTCCCGTCGGGGTAGCAACGCAGGATCCCGAACTTCGTAAACGGTTCACAGGGCAACCCGAGCACGTGGTTAACTTCTTTTTCTTCATTGCCGAAGAAGTGCGTCAAATCATGGCCAAATTGGGTTATCGCCGTTTCGATGAGATGATTGGACAAACCGATCGTCTTGACATGCGCAAGGCAGTCGCGCACTGGAAGGCCTCAAAAATTGACCTTCAGCGCCTATTATTTAAGCCACAGACCGCAAGCCACGACGCAATCCATCATACGGAGGTGCAAGATCATGGTCTTGACAAGGCGCTTGATCATGTC
>QYQA01000057.1 GCA_007280285.1 Methylococcus sp.
ATTCTGGAACCCTCATTCCACTTTTTAACCCATAACCAGCGGAGAAAAACGATGAAAAAAGTCATGCTGATGTTGATTGAGGCGCTTGCCAAACTGGGGCTTGATAAACTCAACCGGGCGCTCACTTTTGGGGGCGTGCTGGTAGCCGTCCTCGCGGTCTCTTCAGGCGCCGTCAAGCTGGATCACAACTGGTTTAGCTTCCTTTTCCGCTGGATGCACGTGATTGCAGGGATCATGTGGATCGGACTTCTGTGGTACTTCAACTTTGTCCAGATTCCTTCCATGCCGAAGATCCCCGATGAACAAAAGCCGGCTATCGGCAAGGTCATTGCGCCTGCAGCCCTTTTCTGGTTTCGCTGGGCGGCCCTTGCAACGGTGGTCACGGGGCTGATCGTCATCAGCATGAAGGGTATGGGCGCTTTGACAGATGCCATGGCGCTGGGTTATTTCCAAGGCGGCTATTTCACCTACATCGGCATCGGGATGTGGTTGGGTCTCATCATGGCCTTCAATGTCTGGAGCATCATCTGGCCTAATCAGAAGATCGCTCTCGGCATCGTTGACGCAACGGCTGATGAAAAGAAGGCCGCCGCACGGGTGGCCATGCTGACCAGTCGCTTTAATACGATGTTCTCGATCCCCATGCTCTATTTCATGGTGGCCGCTCAAAACGTCGGTTAAGGGTCTTTTTTAAGGCAGTACCAGAAACCCGGCGTTGCCGGGTTTCTCCTTATGATGGGCTTTAATCTCTGAAGCCTGGGACTATAAGAGACGATGGACCAACTTCCGCTACGCGACCTTCATCTTCCTGAACCGATTGGTTGGTGGCCTCCTGCCATGGGGTGGTGGCTTGTCCTCGGTCTTCTCATCCTGATGGGTATAGGCGCCTTCCTTCTCATCCAAAGACATCGAAGGGCAACGCCCTTGAAGCGGGCTTTTGAAGCGCTGAGGGAACTTGAATCACGAACCGACATGAAGACTGAAGAGCGGCTCCAATCGATTTCAGCGATCATCAAACGGTTTGCTATGAGTATTGCCCCCCGGGAAGAGGTCGCGGGTCTTTCGGGCGATGCTTTTTTTGAATGGATCAAAGCCCGGATCAATGATCAATCCTTGTCGTCCTCTCGCTTAGAGGGTTTGACCACGTCACCCTATCGAAGGGTCTCTCAGGACCTTGATCTGGATGTATTGCTGACGGACTGTCGTCAACTGTTGACGGCACTTCAAAAAAACCAACGGCGCACCCCTCTTTGGCAGCGTGATGGTCAATCTTTAAAACCGAGGATGGATTCACCACCGACTTAAGGTCCGCCTCGTACCAAAGACGTTTTGTCTCATTCTGGGCAGACGTGTAAAGCCCGGCGCGCTTTTTAGAGGCTTCCATTAATGATATCATGATATCATTAATGTCTGATTTCGTGTTGAGGAGGAGGTCACCATGGCTCAAATCATCGTTCGTCATATAGAAAACGACTTAAAAGAAGCGCTTAAGCAAAATGCTCGGCGACACGGCTTAAGTATGGAAGAAGAGGTGCGCCAGATTCTGAGGCGAGCCGTCAACGAGGAACCGGCGAAACTTTCTGGACTGGGCTTAGGCTCCCGCATCGCCGAGCGCTTTGCTGATGTGGGCCTTAACGCACCGCTACCAGAATGGCACGGCCAGACCATCGAGCCCGTCGGCTTCGATGTATGATCAATGTCGATAGCAACGTGCTCTCGGCGTTGATGCAACAAAAGCCCAAACCGACCGTTGTCGAATGGTTGGACGCACAACCGGCTGAAACGGTTTGGATCACCAGCATTACCCTCATGCCATGGGCTATATCAAGGATATCCCATCAGATAATCTTCAAGCCTCGATAGCATTGCTACCAGCGTTTGTTCGCCTTAAAAGGACCCGCCAAAATTCTCCCGGTACCGCTCTTTAAAGGCCTGAAGGGTAAAGGCATGGTTCTGGGTGCCGTAGGTCTCAATTTTTATAGCGCCCATCAACGAGGCGATCCGCCCGGTGGTCGCCATGTCAAACCCTTGCAGGAGGCCATAGACCAGGCCTGCCCGATAGGCATCCCCGCAGCCCGTTGGATCGAGGGTCGCCTGAGGTTTGGCTGGGGGTATTTCGATGGTCTGATGGCGCGTATAGATCAGTGAGCCTTGAGCACCCTTGGTGATGATGAGCCCATCCACCTTTTGGGCTATTTCTTCAGGGATCAGGCCGGTCCTTTCCTGCATCAATTGCGCTTCATAATCATTGAGGGTGACCCAGGTGGCCTTTTCAACGAGGCTTAGGAGTTCATCCCCGTCGAACATCGGCATTCCCTGGCCTGGATCAAAAATGAAGGGGATGCTCTTCTCTTTCAATTGCTCGGCGTGCTGGGTCATGCCGTCTTTCCCATCGGGGGAAATGAGACCGATCTTGATGCCCTGATCATTTGGAACCACATTCAAGTGTGAAAAGGACATGGCGCCGGGGTGGAAGGCTGTGATCTGGTTGTCATCAAGGTCCGTCGTGATGTAGGCCTGTGCAGTAAAGGCTTCTTCCATGACCTTGATCGAATCTTGGGTGATACCGCAGACCGTCAGCCACTGAGAATAAGGGGCAAAGTCTTTGCCGACGGTGGCCATAATCCTTGGTTCTTCACCGAGAAGCTTCAAGTTATAGGCGATATTGCCGGCACACCCACCGTATTCACGGCGAAGTTCCGGGACCAAGAAGGCCACATTCAGGATGTGAACTTGCTCTGGGAGGATGTGGTGCTTGAATTTGTCGGGAAACACCATGATGGTGTCGTAGGCCATGGAGCCACAGATGAGGGCAGACATCTTGAAAATTCCTCTGGGCTAGAGTGGGGTCAATGAAAACCCCTTCTGGGCTTGGGCCTAGAAGGGGTTTTTTGCATCAGGCGACTTCGGCGCGGCGAAGATCCTGTCCGACCTCGTGGGTCATGAACTGGTAAGTCTCTTTGATAATCCGCTGCTTTTGAATTTCGGCGTTGAGTTCGGCATCGATATCATCGGTCAGCTGGCGCATGATCATTTGGGCAATGTCGCCTTTGATCGAATCAAAGTAGGCGAGGAGTTCGACTTCGAGTTCTTCGAAGTAATTCTTGATGCCGCGACGAGCAAACATGTTGATTTGGTGTTGCTGCTTCCGGGCGTAATCCAAGATGCCGATCTTGTAGTAATCAAGCGCTCGATCGATGGCATCGCTTTTCGCAGTTTGAGTTTCAATCGGGGGTGGTGACCCGGTCAAGGCACTGTGAATTCGGCTCAAGGCATCAAGGCCTAGTTCCCGCATTTGCGCAATGGTGTCCTTTGGACCCAGAAGGTTCATGCTGCGGGCAAGCTTCAGGGCGTCTTCAGCATTGCCTTGGACGGCTTTCATGATGCTTTCGGTGCTTTGGGCTTCGTGGAGGGCTTCTTGCTCCATCACGGTCCGACCGAATTGGTTGATGACATCGCCATATTCAAAGAGGAAGACATCACACATGCCCTTGAGGCGACTCAGCATGTCACGGCCACTGAGGCGATCTTCGAGTTCTTGGATCACCGTCTCAGGCAGCACCTTGCTGGCCGTCAGGTCTTTCAGGAGCTGGGCCAGGTGGCGTCTCACCATTTGTTCATCGAGAAGCCGCTGCAGTTGGCTTCTGAAGGTCTTTTGGATGTTGAGGTTGTCTTCGATCTTATGGGGTAAGCGGCTGACCACACTATTGAGGTCAAGACCCTTGAGGAGTTCATTCTTGAGGGCTTTCCGATCGAGGGTATCGATCGCGTTGGTGACCTGATCCCGAAGGTGATTCTGATCTTCTTCTCGCCAGAAGATGAACTCTGGAAGGAGTTCGGTGCGAAGCATCTTGATATGGTCTTCAACCGTTGATCTTAGTTGCCTTAAGGCTTCATCCTGACGGCGGGAGAGCTGTCCTGCGATGAAGGTGCTTTTCATTCCATCATCATCGACGGCCTGGTAGTTCCGGTAAAGGGGTTCAAGCCACTCCCTGAGCCTTTTAGCAAGATCGAGGTATTCACCACGCGCTTCTTCAAGGAATTCGGCTTTCGCGGTGTAGGCGAGATATTCAAAAAGACCGGTTCTAAACGCCCCAAAACTCCTCGTTTCTTCGAGGCTCTTCATGTGCTGGGCAGCTTCGCTCCTCTCGGGGATCCGCCCGATGGCTTTGGTGAGGGCGTCGACGTGATCTCGAACGCCTCGGCTCATATCGAGGCGGCCTTCTTGAATCAATTTAAGTAGGAGGTAATTGAGGGCTGAGACCTTAAACACGCGATCCTTGGTGATCTGAAACCCATAGTGCTCGATCTTTTGATCGAAGTTAGCGACTTCTTCTTTCTTTTGTTTCGTGCTGAGGACATCCCACTGGTTGATGACCCAGAAGGCACGTTGGAGGACGCGTTTTCGTTGGCTATGAATTTCGGCGAGGAGTTCGATTTCTTCCCCTTCAAGGAGATGGAACACCTTCATCGCGATGACAAAAGCTTTGGCATCATTTTCCACATAGGTCTTAGTGACCTTCCGGTGACGGGGATTCACAACCCCAAGACCCGGAAGATCGACTAACACGACGTTTTCAGGGATGGAGACATCGGTCAGGTAAATTTCGGCCTGATTAACGAAGAGGACATCCGCGTAATCTTCAGTGACGTAATTGGGGAGTTCATCAAGAGTGATTTCCTTGGTGGCTCCACTCAGTTTGTCCCAGCCTTCGATTAAGACTTTGAGTTCTTCAAAGAATTTTTGCTTGTTGAAGGAGCCGTATTGGGTTCGTTGCCGCTCAATATCGCTTCCAAGGTGCGCTAAAACCTCCGTGTTTCCAAGGCTTCTATAGGTCTCGGGGTTGGTCCTCAGTTCCTTTGAAAGTTCTTCAAGGTAAAGATCCTTCAGTTCGAGGCGCTCGGCCTCCGTTAGATAGGAAATGATCGCCTTATTGGCGCGGCCTTTTCGAATCAGGGTCGGGATGGCGGTCAGGGACTTGGTCGCTTGGGGGAGGATGTCATCCCCAAGAACCGCGTTGATGATGGTGCTTTTACCCGCTGAAAAGGCGCCTAGAAAGGCGACAGGGAACTCTGGGGATTTGAGGCGCTCGAGCCAGGAGCGTTTTTTATTGAGGTAATAGCGGAAGTCTTCTGAGGCATCGAGATACGGGGCCGCCGCATCGAAAACTTCAAAAAGGCGGGTGAACGCCTTGATGTAATTGTTGTAATCCGGCTCTTTCATGCGATTGGGTCCCCCTGTCTGACCTCAATGAACCGAGGATCACGAAGGGTCCTAAGGCTCACCACCAAAGTAGCGTTCAAACGCTTTATTTTAGGGGTTATTCTACCATTGAATGCTGAGGGAAAGCCCTAGGAACGTTGGCTCCTCTGAAGATGCGTCGCCTGATAGGCTTCATCCACAAAGTTCTTGAAGGTCTCTTTGAACCTCTGGATAGAGAATTGTTCGGCGTGTCTTCGAATGGCCTCAGGATCAAAGCTTTCTTCGATGGCCTCAAACGCATGAATGGCCTCTATGAGAGATGCGACCGTTTGCTCCTCAAAAAAGAGCCCTGTCGGGGCTTTATCGGTCCCAGGGGGGATCACGGTCTCAAGGGCGCCCCCTTTCCCAAAGGCAATCACCGGAGTACCTGTCGCCTGGGCTTCGAGGGGAACAATCCCAAAATCCTCTTCGGCGGCAAAGATGAAGGCCTTTGCGCTTTGAAGGTGCTCTTTAAGGACTTCAATTGGCTGATAACCAAGGAGCGTGATGTTGGGGCCTGAAAGCTTTTTGATCTTCGCCATTTCAGGGCCATCGCCAATCACGGTGAGGCGCTTATTAGGCATCTTTGAAAAGGCTTCGACAATGAGATCCATGCGTTTATAGGGGACCATCCTTGAGGCGGTCACATAAACGTCGGTTTTTTCCCGTTGAAGCGGGAAGGATTCAATATCGATGGGGGGGTAAATGACGGTGGATGATCGGCCATAAACCCTTTTGATTCGGCGTCCGATGAAGTGTGAGTTCGCTACAAAATGATCAACGCCTGGGACGGTTCTAAGGTCCCAGAGCCTCAAGTAGTGAAGAGCGATTTTTGCGATCCAACCTCTCAAACGCTGATCAAGACCTGATTCTTTAAGGTATTGGTGCTGAAGATCCCAGGCATAGCGCATGGGGGAGTGGACATAGCTGATGTGAACCTGATCGGGGCCCACCAGGATCCCTTTAGAGACGGCGTGACTGTTTGAAATGATGAGGTCATAGCCTGAAAGATCCAGCTGCTCGATCGCAAGGGGCATCAAGGGAAGGTAGTGACGAAAATGTTTTTTCGCCCCGGGGAGCTTCTCTATGAAAGTCACCTTGGGGGTTTTTCCTTGAAGAAACCCTCGCTCTTCATCAGGAATCACATCGACTACGGCAAAAAGATCAGCCGAAGGGAAGCAATGGATCATCTGCTCCAAAACGCGTTCGGAGCCTGCATAAGTTTCTAGCCATTCGGCAATGAGGGCGATTTTCATGGTGGGGCTTGATGTAGGTTTTGGAGAGCGAGGCCAGAAGGGGCTTCACTTTAAAAGCCTGCCCCCCTCTTTGGTGATGCCTTCAAGGACTCTTTTTGCCACGTGATCCCAATC
>QYQA01000021.1 GCA_007280285.1 Methylococcus sp.
ACGATGAGGTCATAAAAATATTTTTCCGGTGCATGCAGAAGACCGACCCCCACCCCCTTCCGCAGAAAAGACCCCCCGTCAAGGGGGCCCAAAGGAGTCCCAGAAGTTTTGAATTTTTATTAAACTGCTGCGCGCGAAACCCAACAATCACCTAGCCCCCATATGCCCTGCGGCTTAACAAAATATGGATCTCATCAAAAAACACTCTTCCTTCACTGGGGGTAGCGAAGAAGACCTAAGACAAAAAGCTGCTGGACTCCTCTAACGGGCTGGGCATTCGGGTAGTGGGAAAAATACGTAGACCTCATTCCCTCCTTCAGACCCCAAGGCACCTACCCTGCGTAAGGCTCGCCATTAGTAAAACGACAATCGACCACAAGAAAGACATAGATCTTCCCAAAATAATTTGCATTTCTAATTGTTGACAACAACGTTCCAATTGGTAAAATGCTGTTTTCAACAACGTATGGAGACAGAAAATGACATTATCTACAATTCCAGACCAAGGCTATTCCACTCGGGCGAAGATAGCTTTATTGCGCAGGGCTAATAAATCACATGAGGGCCGTCATAATGAACCCGGAGAGGTGCAGGTTATAAGGCTCGATCACCCCAAGGGGCCTAGGGACTATGTTGTGCTTGCTAACGTAAACGGAATCTTGGGTCTTTTCAGGATCCAATATCTGACTGACGGTACCAACAGACTTAAATGGATCGATCGCGTTCCACAAGAAATAAGGGACGCCTTCGCCGGTTAACAAAAAACTTCCACGAACCCAGTCCTCAAGGGCTGGGTCTTGAAAAAAATCAATCCGCTCAGAGCATGAGCACTAACCAACTGCCTACCACCCGATAGGACGGCTCTTCGCTAACCAAAAATCCAAAAGGCCACCAGCCTCCAATCCTGCCCAACCGTGATCAGAGCGGGACTTCCTCCGTAAGAGTGCTAACAATCAAGGGCTATTTTTGTTTGTCCCGATCCATAAGCAGTTCGTGTACTGGAACCTCAAGGCGCACAGCCAGCTTTAGAAGGATCTGAAGGGTTGGGTTTATAAGGCAGCGCTCAAGCCGACTGACGACAGTCCGATCTACACCAGACTCAAGAGCAAGACGCTCCTGGGAAAGGCCCACACGTGCACGGTACAACTTTAGATTAACGCTAAGCGTCGATTTTAGCTCCTCGAACGAATCGGTCATCACTACCTCGATCATAAAGGTAGAAGTGTTCATTCCTGAGGACTCTTGATCCACGGCTGTTTGTCCGTGGGTTTATATGCCGTGGGTTGATTATCCTCATTGTTGTGTGTATTTTATTTTTGAGGGGGGATGGTGTCGGATCGCGCCTTGCCTTTTTTGCTCCGTCGATCTTTCGACTGTTTTATCAACTTATGTGCGGGGTTGCCTGCATAAACTACGGAGGACAAACAAATGATCGTAGAACTATTAACTCCCCTTATCCTTGCCAGCGCACCTGCAATTGTGGAAGTCGACACGACGTCGAGGTACGACCACAGCCAGCAGATTGTTGAAGCAAGGCTAGACTCAAAGACATTGGGAATAACGTATAGCGGCACACAAACCTTTGATTGGAACGGCCGGCCGTATGACGCTGACTCCGATTGATTCATTTAACAGAGAGCGTTGGTGATTCTCCTTCTTACAGGCTCTTTGGACGGCACCAGCGACCTACTTGTTAGAAGGCTAGGTAAGGACATCTTTAGGTTCAACTACGACCTATTCAAGGATTACGAACTAGCCTTCACCCCCGATGCTTGGAGCCTAAAAAATCCTGCAGGCCTTAGCATCTCCTCCGACACAGTCACCGCGGCCTTCTGGTGGAAAGCATTTAATTATTTCCTTATAGACGAGGACCCCTTCATTGTGGAGGAGGTCAAATACGTCTTCCGTGAGCTTTATAACTGGTGTCGGCTGCAAGGGTTGACCAAGGGGAATCATCATGATTTCCACAACCGCCTCGGTAAAATGAACCTTCTGAAGATCGCGGCAAAATATTTCCCAGTTCCGAAGACGCTTGCAACCTTTAGACTCGGAGGCGTTGATGATCTGAGCGGATCGAAGATCGTAGCAAAGTCCTTTTCGTCGGGTCTTACGGTCACAAATCGTGCGCTCATGACCACCGAGGTCGATTCAGCAAGGCTGGACCCGAATTTCCCATGGTTTCTGCAAGAACTCATTGAGAGCAGTGCTGATGTTACGGTCTTTGTTTGCGGTGAAAAGCTCTTCGCCTACGAAAGGGATCGATCATCCTTAAAGGGTCTAGATTGGCGCGCGGAGCAGTTGTTTAACCCCGATATCAAAGAGTGGGCGAGAGTTGGATTACGGCCAGAACAAGAGTCAGCGGTCCGTGCGTTCTGTAAGGCGATCGATGTTGACTGGGGACGCATAGACTTCATGCGCAGCGGCGACACTTTTATCTTTCTTGAATTCAATGCCAACGGGCAGTGGGTCTTTCTGGATTATTCAGATGAAGATCATCTTGTTCAAAGTGTGTGTAACTACCTTATGCCCCACCAAGCACTTCAGTCATCCACAGGGAGATAACGGATATGAAGCATCAAATCATTGCTACCGTATTGGCTTTCCTTCCCATTGCCGCGAATGCTGAGGTGGTGGTTCGACCCACCTATCCCGGAACCAGCATACCCAACCCAATGGCCCCAGCCATAGTTGAGGACCGAGGAACGATCTATGAGTCGTATCCCGCAACAACCATCCGTGACTATTCGAAGCCCGCCTACGTTCGTGAAGGCAACACGGTGTATGAAACATTCCCGGGGACAAGCATCCCCAACAAGATGGAAGGTGGGTACTCCGTCGAAGAACGATAAAACCAATTAGGCGCAACAACACAACCTCTGCTGACCCCTACCCCACCGATGGTGGGAGGCCCCTCTCCAAATTTACCTCCCCTATATCAGCCTAAACACGAATCCGGACGAAGGACGAGCACTTTGAAAGACACATGCCCACAGGCACCTACCACCCGATAGCGCGGCCCTTTAGCGAAATAAGGCCTACTCAAGACCCCATTCTCTCGATCCCCACAAGACTCTTGTCACTGATTTGGGTACCATCCTTGGTCTTGGAAGTGTCTGGGTTCAGCAAGGGGCGGTGCATGGAGTGTGTGGGTCTTAGGCGGTTGGGGGGTGTTGGAAATCGTGGGTAAGCTCAGTAGCTGAGGAATTTAGTAGGAACTTGATCCGTTGCGTTGGTATGATCACATAGGTATTTTTTGCTATTTTTTCGGCGGGGGTTCTTGTGAAGCGTTTTTTTGCGGTTTTTTTGTTGATGAGCGGGCTTTTGGCAGCTGGTAAGGTAGCTAACGCTGCGGCAAGCGTTATATTCACCGAAACAGCCGGTAATGTTGTGGTGACATTTTCAGGCTCAATCAAAACCGCTGCTCTCACAGCCGAAGGAGTCCGCAATTACCAACGAGTTATTTGGCCAGCCCAAGCAGGGATAAAGATCGGAGACATAAATGGTACCACCTGTAATGAATATAGCGGTATTGCTGGGCCAACAAACTGGGGGGGCGGTGGATCTACGCCCACATCATCTGCAAGCGGAAATACAATAGCCATTTTTGGAGGCGGCGGCTACGTTTGTGTGCCGATTGGTTACTCAGGTGGTAATCTGAGTGGAACATCCACATACAATGGAACATCACTCGCATCACTAGGTTTGACAGTAAACACATACACTTACACCTGGGGTTCTGGCCTTACTGCAGATAGTCTTACACTTTACATTGGCACTACACCCCCAACCCCATCACCAGCGCCAATCCCAACGCTCTCAGAGTGGGCGCAGATCATTATGATGTTCTTGATGATCCTGACGGTTGGCTGGTATGGACGGAGATTGAAACAGCGGTAACGCTAGAAGAGATGAGCATCTCGACGGGGACTTCGGCCCCCGTTTTCTTTTGTTTCAAATTGACCGGACCCCCTTTAGCCGCCTCAACCTCACTCACCAAAGATCATACGGTCCATGGCATTGAGGCCCTTACCACCCTTGCCTCCCGACATGAGGCTACCTTTATCGATCACATCGCAGCTATTGGAAAGTGCGTCAGATTCGTATGATGGCATCCCAAGGTTCGCCATAGCGCCACTAAGGTTGAGGAGAGAGCCACTGATAGCAACATTAGTGCCCCCTCCGTTATTCACAATTACAATATAGTTTCCTCCATAACTATATTGACCCTTACCGCCCTTCGTGTATTTCGGTATATTACCATCGCTGAAAAATGGCTTATTGTTTATGGTGTTCGATTTAGCAAATATATCCTCAACATTAAGGTCAATAGACCCACCTCGCCCAAAGGTACTAGTAACAATGGTTCCTCTATTAAGGTAAATGTATTTAGAATTTACATGGATTTCTCCTCCACTTTGTGGAGGTGTGTCCGGATTCATTGTCCCAGAACTTTTATTATTTAGGTTAACCAGCTCCTCTGTGGAAAGCGCACTATTACGGGCTTTGGTGCCGACGATAAATAAACCGCCGCCATCTTCAATATTTATTTTTCCACCCTTCTCATCAGAACTATAAGATCTAATGCTGGCTCCGCGCTCCAATAGTATGCCATTGTGCGTCACTATATTTATTTTGGAGGGGGCCCCTCCAGTATAATCTGATATGTAAGATTCATAATTCTTTGTCTCTGTCCCCGCCCCTAAGTGGAGAAAGTTTGATTCAATGCTAATTGCGCTACCATTAAGGCCATCACCCCCTAGAGCCTGAATATGTGAGGAGGTGGCTAATGATATCGTATCTCTTGCATATAGTCTCAGAATTGCGTCATCGGTGTACTTCGTATTATTAGAACTTATTAGGCCTCCATGACTAAGTGTAATTGAGTCTGATAAGATACTAAAATTACCACCTTGGACAAGCATATATCCATTATTTATTTTTACATCGCCTGACCTTAAGACAATATCACCTCCACTAGCTCCTAAACGGGAGTCTGATAGAACATTGACAGCGCCGTCTGTAT
>QYQA01000065.1 GCA_007280285.1 Methylococcus sp.
CGTATACCCCAGCGCCAACCCCTTATACCGCCAAAGGCCAAGGACTTGAAGAAGCCCAGGTTCCAAGCTCCATCGCGGCGATCTCAAAAGCCTTAACCGGGGCCTACCTCTCGAGTGAAGGCAATGCCTTCTCGACCTATACCGCAGCCCAAATCATCCAAGAGCACTTTAATCCCAATGTACTGGGGCAAGCCGCAGGCCCTTTGTTTGGGGTGCAATTCAGCCAGTTACCCTGTGGCGACCTGGTCTCCCAAGGATCAGACCTCGGCGTCGGCCCCCGCCGCTCACCCCTTGGCTTTTCAGGTCAACGTGGCGGCTTACCCCTCTACCTCAGAGGCACCCCCGTGGGGGGGATCGGCGTCATCGCCACCAAGGTCTACACCATTGAGCAAAACATCTCGAATCCCGCGCCCAGTGCGGATGAACGGATCGCGATCGCGGGGGCAACGGGTTTTTTAGCTCCATTTAATCGCCGCGCCGATGTCATTACGGTCAATGGGCAGACGCTCCGCTTCACCTCCACGGGCGATCAAGATCTCTTAACGAATCCCGCCAAGGCCCCTTCGCTGTCGACGATTACTGCCAATGGAGAGGGCGCTCTATTATCTGTCCCTGGATATTTTGATGGGACCGTCAGGGCAGGTCTCGCCTTTGGACAGGCCGACTCCGGCATTTATCCTGCGGATAAGGACCCTGCATCAGCGGTCCTTTTCAAAGGCCTCAATGCCTACATCCTGTCTGATTCCACCGGCCAAAACCGTTACCCGCCGAAGGATGGCACCGTCACCAATGGCGAGCAGCTCACTCAAGGCGACGTCGCGACCCTCCTCCGCAAGGCGATTGGTGTCGCTAATGAAGCCCGCTCCCAAATCCGGCGCCCGTTGTCGACCGCAGCAAGGCTCACGGTCTCCGTCGTCGACACCGAAGGCAACATTCTTGGGATCCTTCGGAGTCAAGATTCTCCCATGTTCAGTACCGATGTCGGCCTTCAAAAGGCCCGAACGGCCGCCTTTTTCAGCAACCGTGATGCGGGCAGCTTGCTGCAACCCAGCAATGTCTATCCTTATGTCGAAAGGGCCAGAAACTTCATTCCCTTTGCAACCTCTGGCCCTCTTTTTTCTGATGGGACTGCGTTGACCCCGAGAGCCCTTGGGAACATTGGTCGCCCACTGCTTCCAGATGGGATATCCCGGACACCCTATGCCCCTTTGAGCCTCCCCTACCAGCCAGTGAGTGTCTACAAGACCGGGGTCAATCAGTGGAGTGAGTTCAACGTCGGAATGCAGCTCGATTTAGTCTTTAGCGATTTACTCTATGCCATCACGAACCCATTTGGGGTGGCCTTAACCCCTCCGTACCCGGTTGTCCCCATCACCAACTGTGCGGCGTCCAATAGTTCTATCCCGCCCAATGCTCTCGCGAATGGGATGCAGCCCTTTGCGGGCGCGGTCCCCCTTTACAAAAATAATGTCCTGGTGGGCGCCATCGGAGAATCTGGAGACGGTGTTGACCAGGATGACATGGCCGGATTCTTAGGGGCCTATCGAGCGGGTCTGATCACCCAACCAAAAGTCACCAATGCGAACGGTTTCATTCGTTCCAATCGGGTGATCTTCAATACGGGTCACGCCTCCTTGGCCCTCCGTTTTGTTGAGTGCCCCTTTAGACCCTTCATCAACAACAACACCGAGTCTGCGTGCAATGGCAAGTAGGCAGGCCCTCAACGCTCCCCTGGGCCGCTCCGTGGACCCTCCGCTTCGGGCTTTAAAAGCGTGGCTCATCTTGCTATTCATCGCATCGGGGATTCAAAATGCCAACGCCATCCCCCCCTTAGCCGCTGAAAAAAGTCCGGAGCCACAGAAAGCTCCCGCCCCTAGAACTATTCCTGGATCTGAGGAGAGCGAAGAGGATGAGGACCTGACTGAAGAAGACTTTCTCGGTGGGATCTTCTCAAAAGGGCCCTCAGCCCCAGAACGAACGGTGCCGGGGAAACCCCAAAAATCGCCTTCAGAGCCTGAGTGGAAGGACTCCAACCAAGCCGCAGGGCTTGAGCCGGTGGTCCCCCCAAACCCCCTCACGCCGGGGCTTTTTGTACCGATTGAAGACCGTTGGCGGCTTGCCAAAGATCTTAATCTCGTCAATGAGAGCCTGATAGATCCTTACAACCGTAATCCCATCAAGGGCGACCGCCCCTTGTTTGGGGACGACTATTTCTTCAATTTCATTGGCATCTCCGACTCCCTTCTTGAGCCGCGGGGCATTCCAACGCCGGTGTCCCTTCAGGCCAGTTCACCGGGCCTTACTAGCAACCCCCAGCTTGATCTCAATGGCCGCCAAACGCAGCTTTTATTCAATCAAAACCTGATTCTTTCATTTGACCTCTACAAAGGCGATACCGTCTTTCGACCACCGGATGTGGAATACCGGATTACCCCGGTCATCAACTACCAATACACCAATGTCCAGGAATATGGCGTCGTGAACATCGATCCAAGACGCGGTGACAACAGAAATATTTACTTTGTCGGGATGCAGGAGCTGTTTGCCGACTACCATCTCCAGAATGTGTCAGAGCGGTATGACTTTGACAGCATTCGCCTCGGCATCCAGCCCATCAATGTTGATTTCAGGGGCTTTTTATTCCTCGACAATCAGCTCGGGGTGAGACTCTTTGGCAATCGCGACAACAACCGCTGGCAATACAACGTGGCGTGGTTTAGGCGCCTTGAGAAAAACGTCAACAATGGGCTTAACGATATTAGTAAGGCTCCCCGTGATGATGACATCTATATGGCGAACCTTTATCGGCAAGACTTCCCTTTCCGTGGGTTTACCTCGCAAGTCGCCGTGGTCTATAACCAGAACCGGGAAGGCAATAATCAAGCCTTCTATGACCAGAATGGATTTCCTTCGCGCCCGGCGCTCCTCGGGACACAAACCGGTAAAAACTATGATGTCGCCTATCTTGGTTATAACGGCGATGGTCACTTCGATCGCTTTAACTTAACCGGCTCTTTCTATTATGCTGTAGGCACCGAAAATAAAGGGACCTTCACCCCTCAAGCCACCGATATCAATGCCTGGTTTGTGGCGACCGAGGGATCTATCGACTTTGACTGGACCCGGACCAGACTCTCGATCCTTCACGCCAGTGGCGATAAAAACCCCTATGACAATAAAGCGCAGGGTTTTGATGCGATCTTTGAAAACCCTCAGATTGCAGGCGCAGATACCAGTTTCTGGATTCGTCAAGCGCTGCCTCTGATTGGCGGGGGTGCAGTCGCTCTGTCAGGCCGAAATGCCGTCCTCCCTTCGATGCGGTCATCCAAAGAACTCGGCCAATCAAATTTCACCAACCCCGGCATCAGCCTCTTTGGCTTTGGTACCGACCATGACATCCTCCCGGAACTCAGGGTCTCAACGAATTTCAACAAACTGTTTTTCGATAATACAGCGGCCCTCGAAACGGCAAGAAACCAAGGAAACATCGGCACCGACATTGGCTGGGACCTCTCAACCGCTGTGGTTTATCGCCCTCTTTTCAACCAGAACATTGTGACGCGACTCTCAGGCGCTACGCTTATTCCTGGAAATGGCGCCACTGATTTGTTCGGCGCCCGAATGATGTATTCGGTCCTTTTTGATGTCATCCTGACCTATTAAGCCTGGCCTCCTCTCGTAACGACTCATCGATATGACCTTTGCATACCCTTCTTTTCTTCGCGCTCTCGTTGCACTGATCCTCATCACTCAAGGATCAGCGCTGCTGGCCAGTGAAGGAGAGGAAGCCCAAGAGGTGGTCTACGCCGAAGCCAAAGATGCTCCCCGCCAGCAATCTAAAAAGGAGGCTGATGAGAAGAGCAAGGGCTGTCTCACCTGTCATACCTCAACAGACAAAATGAGCATGCATGACAATGAGGCGGTCACTCTAGGCTGCACCGACTGTCATGGCGGCAACGCCTCCATCATGGTTCCTCATGCCATCGCCAAACACAGCGATAGCTATCAGCAGTCGCTCAATCAAGCCCATATCCAGCCTAGATTTCCAGCGTTCTGGAACTATCCGAGCAGCCGCAATCCCGAAGTCTCCTATTCAAAGCTAAATGACGAAAGCCCTGAGTTCATCCGCTTCGTCAATCCGAGCGACTACCGGGTGGTTCGAAAATCCTGCGGAAATTGCCATCTAGCAGAGATTCAGATGGCAGAACGCAGTCTGATGTCCACCGCCGCCATGTTCTGGGGCGGCGCCGCCTACAATAATGGCATCCTCCCGTTTAAGATATCGGTCTTGGGTGAGTACTACAAAACCCTCGAGGGCGATGAACGCAAGGAGGCCGAGGAAGGTGGCCGGCCGTTAACGATTGGTGGGATCCTCCAGGGCATGGGCAAGCCGGATGCCAATATGGTTAAGAAAGGGGTCTTACCTCTCATCGCGCCACTCCCCACCTGGGAAGTGCTGCCGCCGGGGGATATCTTCCGGGTCTTTGAACGGGGCGGCCGAGTGATCGGCAATCTGTTTGCAGAAACGGGGCTCCCGAATGAATCAGGATCCATTCAACGTCTTGAAGAACCCGGCCGGCCAGATACCCGGCAGTCCAATCGTGGCGCGGGGACCGGCGCCCGCATCGCCGTCCCCATTCTGAATCTTCACAAGACGCGACTCAACGATCCCTTCACCTGGTTCCTCGGCACCAACGATAACCCAGGAGATTATCGCTCCTCAGGATGCGCCTCCTGTCACGTCGTGTACGGCAATGATCGTGACCCACGGCATTCAGGACCCTATGCCCAATTTGGCCACAGTGGCACCTCGCAAACCAAGGACCCAACCATTCCTAAAGGAGAGAGCGGCCATCCCCTTAAACACGAATTTACCCGCTCTATTCCGACCAGTCAGTGCATGATCTGTCATATGCATCAACCGAATGTTTTTGTGAATAGCTTCCTTGGGTATACGATGTGGGACTATGAGGCCGATGCCCCCAACATGTGGCCCAAAGAGCAGCGTTACGTTAACGCCGGAGACGATTCAAGTGGAACCAATGTTCGCGGTGAGCAGATCACACTCGGCAGTGGTGTGAAACCAGAACAAATCGTGACCGACGATAAAGCTCGGGAGATTGCGACCCATAACCCCGAAGAAGCAGCGCAACGGGGCCTTTGGAGTGACCCTAAGTTCCTGAGCGGGGTTTGGGAGCGGAACAACAAAAATAAGGACACCCAGTTTGCCGATTATCACGGTCATGGCTGGAATTTCAGAGCTATTTTCAAGCGTGACCGCGAGGGTAATCTGCTTGACAAGACCGGTGACAAGGTCGCCGATACCGACCCTCAGAAGTTCCAAAAAGCCGTGCATCTCTCCTCGATCCACCTCGATCTTGGAATGCATTGCGTTGATTGCCATTTCACCCAAGACGCCCACGGCAATGGCCACCTTTATGGCGAGGTCGCCCAATCGATTGAAATCGATTGTGTGGACTGTCATGGGACCGCCGACCGTTACCCCTCCCTACTGACCAGTGGCCCGGCGGCCCCTAAAGGGGGCAGTGACCTTTTGGCCTTGAGAACCCAAGACGGCCGAGCCCGTTTCGAGTGGCGTGGCGGAGAGCTCTATCAACGTTCAGCGCTTTATCCTGACAAGGAATGGCGGGTGAAATTGGTCAAAAACACGGTGAACCCAAGTCACAAGGACTATAACGCCAAAGCCGCGCGGGCGAAGACCGTCGCTCATGATCCAGGCCAGGCCTGGGGACCGGGTGTGGCCCCTGAAAACTGGGCGCATAGCAATGACAAAATGACCTGTTTTACCTGTCACAGCTCTTGGGCCACGAGCTGCGGCGGCTGTCATCTCCCGATTCAAGCCAATTGGAAAACACCCAAACACCACTACGAGAGTAACGAAACGAGGAACTTTGCCAGCTACAACCCCCAGGTCGCTCGCGATGACATGTACCAACTCGGCATTCACGGGCCGGCTAAAGGTGGCCGTATCGCACCCGTTCGTTCGTCATCGGCCCTCGTCCTCTCATCGAAAAACGTCAACCGAGAACTGATCTATATCCAGCAGCCCCCCATTGCAGCCAGCGGCTATAGCTCACAGGCCTTTGCCCCCCATTACCCCCATACTGAGCGAACGGTTGAAACCAAGACCTGCACCGATTGTCACCTCTCAAAAGAGAATGACAACAATGCCATCATGGCCCAGCTGCTCTTGCACGGGACTAACTTTATCAATTTCGTCGGCTATAACGCCTGGGTTGGGACCGACAACAGCATCGAAGCGGTCAACGTGACCGAATGGGATGAACCCCAAGCCGTCATCGGGAGCTATCTCCACCGATTCGCTTACCCCGACTGGTACCGGCAGCATCAAGAACGTGGGCGCATTTTGCCTGAAACACAGGGTCACCGGACCGGCGGTAAGGTCGGCTGCCTCCAGCTGCGTGGAGAATACCTCTATGTCGCTCAGGCTGATGCGGGATTTGAGGCCTACGATGTCGCCAATATCGCCGACAAAGGCTTTTCTCAGCGAGTCATCACGGCGCCATTTTCTAGTCTGGGTCACGACACCCATGTCAGCACCAAAAATGCGACCTGCGTGGCCCTCCCGACCAATCAACCGATTCACCCTGATCGCCGGAACATTCCAGCCTTTGGCCTCGATGCAGAGGGGATGAAGAAACTCATTGAAGTCACCAATCAAGAGCAGCCATTCCACCCCCTTTACAACTACGCGTTCATCACAGATGCCGAGGAAGGCTTAATTCTGGTCGATATCAATACCCTCGCCGATGGGGAAGCTCGGAATAATTTCCTAGAACGTTCGCTGACTTACAATCCGGGCGGTCTCCTGACAGGCGCTCGCCATATCGTGATAGGCGGTCACTATGCCTATGTGGTCACCGACAGCCATCTCGTCATTCTGGATATGAATGACCCCCTTCACCCCAAGGTGACCCAACACACTGTTCTCAAAGAGGGCCGTGCCGCCGCCCTCCAGTTCCGATATCTCTTTGTTACCGATCGGGATGGGCTGCATGTCTTTGATGTCACCAAATTGGGCGTAGCCCGCGAAGTCACAACGGCCAGAACCCCACTTACGGATGGCCATAAGATCTATCTTGCGCGGACCTATGCCTATGTGGCCGCGGGGCGTCAGGGTCTTGCGATCATCGATATCAAGAATCCGGAGCAACCTCACATCAAGGAGTTCTTTACCGCCGGTGGTCAAATCAACCAGGCCGAGGATGTGATTGTTGCCTCTACTAATGCGAGCCTCTTCGCCTATGTGGCCGATGGCCAAAACGGCCTTCGCGTGCTGCAACTAACCAGTCCCGAATCGCAACCGAAATTTTATGGCTTTAGCCCAGAACCGCGCCCCCAATTGATCGCTTCCTACCCGACCGATGACCCGGCCTTTGCTCTCTCTAAGGGTCTTGATCGCGATCGTGCGGTGGATGAAACCGGTCATCAAATTGCTATCTTTGGGCGCATTGGTTCAAGACCCTTTAACCTCAAAGAGATGCAAAGCCTCTATCTCGATGATCGGGGTGCGCCTTGGTTCACATCTGATAAGGTGGACATGAGCCAATTTCTGAGACGATAACGAAGACGCGAGCGGGCACCTTTAAGTCGCCCCGGCCACAAAGATTCAAGCCGTCGTATGGGCGGCTTCTCATTCCGATGAAAAAATTCATGTCGACGTCACCACCTAATAGCGAGGATCCTGAAGAGGGGAACCCAACACCGACCCCGCGCGATCAGGGCTCAAGGTTCCTCATCTATTCCTTTTTCTTTTTTATCGCCTTGTCTTTCATCACCGGCCTTGTCATTCGGCTCGAACTGCTTGAGCCTGATGAAGTCATCCACAATGATTCCATTTACCCCATCGCCGATGTCAACCCCTCTGTATCAGGGGTTGAATTTGGCACCTATATCGTCAATCTCTACAACCTTGATGCAAATCAGAAAATCTTCTCTGCCGATGGCTGGATTTGGATCCGTTGGCCGTCAGACCTTCAAGAATTTCTCGAACAAAAGCAGGTCGCACCCCTCAGCATGATTCGGCTGGTGAATCAGGTAAATAGTTGGGATTTTGAGATTCATCCAGAGAATGAGACGCCAGACAAAGAGGCCGATGGCCGGTATTACCAACGTTTTAAGTTCTCCGGTAGCTTTTATGCCAGCGGTCTCGACTTCTCAGCCTTTCCCTTTCACACCATCACCCTTCCCTTAGTCTTTGAACTAGAGGAAAAGGACTTCCCCCCTGAATTCACCAACATGAAGCTGCTGATCGACCAGGCAGGTTCAGGCATCGGCCGTTACATCGATCTTATGGGCTATGCCACCACCGACTTTTCAAAGCGGACGATCATGCATCAATACGCCACGACCATGAATGGCCGGGAGCATGGTCCCGGAATGGATCATGTCTATCAGCTCCGATTTGAAGTCAGCTACAAGAAATCGGTCAATGCGACCATACTAAGGATTCTGCTTCCCCTGGTTATCGTCATGATTCTGGTGATTTATTCCCCTTCTCTTCCCTCCAATTGCTGGGAGCTCCGGGTGACGATACCGCCAACGATCATCCTCTCCCTCATTTTCTTGCAGCAAGGCTACCAATCAACATTACCAGAGCTGCCTTACATGACACCCATGGATAGCCTTTATAATGGCTGTTACATCGTCAACTTGCTCTTATTTGTCCTTTTCATCTTCGACATCATTCTGCTCAATGAGGCCCCTGAAAGTAAGAAAGAGGAGACCATTGAGAAGATCAAGATGATGGATCGCTGGATTCAAATCCTTTGCGTTTTCTTACTGATCGCCGTCAGTGGGATAGCGACATTGGACACTTTCTTTTCATAGCCTTGGGTGATGCGTCGTGATAGATCAACCATCACGTTATCGTGAAATCATCACCGAAGACGTCTTAGGACCTTTTTGAAGGAAAAGTCGTCTCATTCGTTAAGACTTTATAACGCCTTAGGAGCTTCCCTTCGATGATTCAACGCCTTCATGCGACATACGCACCCATTCTTCGGGAGGATAATCGATGGCCACCTACCCCGAAGGCTCATCTCGAAGCGCCCTCTCACGTCGACGTTGTTGATGACAGCACCTTTCGAGCGATCGAAGTTGAACGTCTCTTTGACGCGGTCAATGAGACATCAACGGCTATTGGTGCTGCCGTTTTGATGCGCTCCCTCCGTGAGCCCCTGAGGGATATCGACCTCCTCAAGGCCAAGCAAGGCGCCCTCCTTGAAATAGAGGAGCGTCCCGAAGTCCTTGATGGCCTTCAAACCATCATCAAGCGAGCCAAGCGCCACGAAAAAAGCTTTTATGAGCTGCTTTATGGGTCGTTTATGGGCATGCTCTCTTCGAAAGCTCATGAACTTGAACTTGAAGGCTATGGCTACAGCACCTATCTCGAAGGAACCCAATTTTTGAAAGATCTCGTGGAGGGTGCCAACGCGGTACCAGCCCCCAAAAACCCTTATCTTGAAGCGCTGCTTGCTGACCTTAAAGCACTCGAATCATCAAGGGCATACCAGCTGGCCAAAGGACCTTGTTACCGCGCTGAACACGGGATGATCACAGCGACAGAGAAGCGCTGGTGGACACCCGCCATCCGTTTCAATCCCTCCCTCTTCAAGCCCATAGGGCTTTTAGTGTTCCTCTTCGCACTCTTTGTCGCCGGCCAGTTTGTGCCCTTGCTGCTCGACATGATCGCTTCCGCCTTTTGGTTATTCTTGTTGCCCGTTGGCTTTCTCTATATTCCCATGGTGGGGAGCTTTGACCGCGATGGCTGTATCTATCCCTTGAGGGACATTTTCAAAGCCTCACCGGAAGTCCACCGCGCGGTCGATGCGTTAGGACTTCTTGATGAACTTTTTTCCATGCGGCAGTGGCGGACCGACTTTGGCCATCCGGTGGTTCTTCCAACCCTTTTGGATCAAGGCTTCCATCAAATGAAGGTCACAGGGGTAAGGAACCCCATTCTTGGGAAAGGGTTTAAAGATTATGTTGGGAACCGGATCGATCTTTCCAATAAAAGGTTAACCCTGATCACCGGACCCAACAGTGGCGGGAAGACCGCCTTTTGCAAAACCCTCGCCCAAACTCAGCTGCTCGCCCAAACCGGGGGCTATGTCCCTGCTGAGACCGCGGCTATGGCCGTTGCCGATCACATCTATTATCAGGCGCCAGAAATCAGCCAATTGGCCGATGGAGAGGGCCGTTTTGGAACAGAGCTTCGCCGCACCAAAGCGATTTTTCTTACAG
The DNA here is from genome assembly GCA_007280285.1 of Methylococcus sp. Classification (GTDB taxonomy): domain Bacteria; phylum Pseudomonadota; class Gammaproteobacteria; order Methylococcales; family Methylococcaceae; genus UBA6136. The sequence goes on from QYQA01000065.1 coordinate 10,288, forward strand.
CGACCCCAAAGAGCCTCGTCATCATGGACGAGCTCTCCGAAGGAACCACCCACGAAGAAAAGATCGAGATTTCCAAAACGATCCTTGATGGCTTTGCCAAAAAAGGCAACAGCACCCTATTGATCACCCACAATCACGCACTGGTCGATGTGTACCAGAAGAACCCACAGGCGATGGCCCAGCAAGTAGAATTTAAAGACGAACAACCGACCTATCGGGTCATTGAGGGGATTTCAAGGGTCAGCCACGCCATCCGCGTTGCTGAAAAAATAGGCTTTGGTAAAGCGGACATCGATCGCCACCTTGATGGTGGCTGAGGCCCAACAGGCCCTTTAAGACTTCAGGGAGGCCATCTCCTCTTGAGAAAGTCTCGCATGAAATTGAGTCTCATGAAGATGAGACTCTAATTCTTGGATGCGTTCTATAAGCCGGTAGCTGAGCGCCAAGGTCTTAAGATCCATCTCAAGTTCGAAATCCGCCTCAAGCCGCCTAAGACGGCGCATCAGCATCAACGTCTGATCATTAAAAGCCCAATCGGTCGGTGATTCACCCGAGGGGATGAGAACCCCAATCTCGACTAATTCAGCGATCTCCTGGGGGCTGAGATTTGACAGAGAGGCGAATTCCGTGACACGGATCGATGTGATGTCGACCGTGATGGCCGAAGAAGTCTTGATCGTCATGAGTCGCTTTGAGGGTGAAGGAAGGCTTCGAGTCGCTCCCGGGGATGAAACTTCGACAGCGCCTGAATCTGTTCATAAAGATGACGCTCAGCCTCCGTGATTTGATCAGGAATGACCACCACCAGATGCACGATCAGATCACCCGCGCCTTCCTTCGGTTTTGGGAGTCCTTTAAGAGGGAGCCGCATCTTCTTCCCTGTTGCGCTTAAAGGGGGCACGGTGAGGCTAACAAACCCCTTTAGGGTTGGCAGCTTGATGGTGGCGCCGAGAACGGCTTCAGCGGGCGTCAGCGGCACATCAAAATGAAGATCATGACCCAGAGGTCTCAGGAAAGGATGCGGCAAAAGGCGGATGGTCAAATAAAGGTCGCCATCGGCACCGCCCTGAAGACCCTTGCCCCCTTTGCCAGGGAGCCGCATTTTCTGACCATCGACGACGCCTTTGGGTATTCGGGCCTTAAAATGATGGGGGAGACGAATCGGACGTCCTTCAGCATCTCGTCCTTGCACCTTAAATTCTAGATCAAGCGTCGTTCCATGGGCTGCCTCCTCCAGGGTGAGGGTGGCGGCCACTTCATAATCTTGACCTTTTAAGGGTTGGGCCTGATAGCTGCCGCCTGGCCCCTGGCCGCCCCGACTTCTCGAAAGCTCTTCAAAAAGATCGGATAAATTGATGCCTTCAAAGCCGCCAGCACGAGCAAAGTCCTCCGGATCAAAGCCGCCCCCTGGCGCCTGACTGAAATGGCTGCCCCATTCAGGCGGCGGTCTCACCTCCTCTCCAGATCGGTGTTGACCTAATTCATCATAGGCTTTCCGAAGCTCTGGATCTTTGAGGGTCCGGTAGGCCTCGTTGACTTCCTTGAATTTCTCCTCACCCTTAGGATCTTTTGAGATATCAGGATGATATTGGTGCGCGAGCTTCCGATACGCTTTTTTGACATCACCAGCACTCGCCTGACGCGTTAAGCCCAAAATCTCGTAATAATCCTTAAACTGCATGCTGAAGTGGGGAGGAGTGTTCTTTGAGAATCTGAAATCGTTACCAAGGTGCCGATCATGGGTAGATTCCATCTTAAACCAAGCGGAAACAAATCGCTTAAGGTTTTCGATTGATAATCGATGTCGATGATCCGCCAGCGGGTGACAAAATGATCGGAAGGACCTTCTCCCAACAGCAGTCGTGCGTCATCGATGCCCAGACGATGACCTGACTTTTTTCCCGTGACAGGGCGATCCCCTCGGCCCACCGAAGAGGGATCTTTTCATCCTCTTGCGCTAAAAGATGTACTTCATCGTAATCATGCGTTTTCGGCTCTTTGGAAGGGTTCAAAGAACCGACCAGTGCGCTAAACTCATGCCACTGTGCCCAACTCTCAGGATCAAGGTTACCTGCAAGTGTAATAACCTTGCTCACTTTCTGCATTCGGTTGGCTATCAACAAAGCTATTGCAGCACCCCCGCTATGACCAATGAGAATTAATCGTTTTACCTTTAGTGCCTCGACAACGTCATTGAGGCCCTGAACCATGGGATCAACCACCAATTGACTATACCTTGCCTCGGTCCAGAGGGACTTATTGCATCCAGCATCCTCTGCGTGACCAAAATAACAAGGCCTACCAAGGTATAATCCAGGACTTGTATCGATAGCCATCAGGCGTAGCATCAGAGCATCCGTGGGCGTTGGATCCTGAGCCTTGACGTTGCGGTGCACCCAAGGACGACCATCCCCCTCCAGATAGACATGAAGGACGCGATCAGACGTCCATGCCGAACGATTTCTGGCAGTCTCAAGGGTAAACCCCTGCGACTCGATGGGCTTGCTTTGGATTCCTAGATGGTTTGCCGAAGATTCGAAGGATTCTGGGATTCCTTGACAACCCCAGACGCCGCTCAGGACCACCATGAGGAGTAAGTTAAGCGTGGAGTGAACCATGGATCTATTGATTAAGATTGTGGAATTTCAGGGGAAAATAGACGCGATAGAACATCGCCTCAAGGCACATTCGACCTCCCTTGGACGTTCCGAACAATGCGATATCGTTCTCATCAATGATAACGGCGTCTCCAGAGAGCATGGGGTCATTCATCTTCAAGATGGGCATTATCGTTACACCGATCACAGCACCAATGGCACCATTGTGATCAACCGGGATCTTCATCTTAAGCACACGAGCACAGAAATAGACGCGGGGGACCTCCTCAAACTCGGCGACTATATTCTCGCCGTCGAACTAATTCCGACCGCCAAGGAAATCTTGCAACAACCGGAGGCCACCGCGCCTTTTGATCAAGGCTATCAAAGCGCCCTTCAAGATATTCTTGCGGCAGCTGGGCTAAAAAACGTTGAGTGGCCACCCACTCTTGAACCAACGGCCCTAGTCGATCGACTCGGCCAATTACTGGAAGCCTATACCCGTGGACTTCGAACAGCTCTTGCCGCAAGGACACAGGTCAAACAGCAATTACGTGCCGATCTGACCCAGATGGCTCCAAAAGCGAATAACCCCTTGAAGTTCTCGGTAGATGAACGCCATAGTCTCGAAAATCTAATTTATCCGGAGCAGTTAGGTTATAGCGACGGCCTGACGGCCATTGATCAAGGATTTTCAGATTTGATCCAACATGAGTTGGCGCTCATGAAGGCCCTGCAGACGTCTTTTAGCGAACAACTTAATGCTTTTTCTCCAGAACATTTCGAAGGCACTGAAAAAAATGCCATAAGTTTTCAGAAAAAAATCAAAGCCTGGGATAATTACTGTGACAGCTATCCTCTTCGCCGAGACGAAGCCCTTAGGGAACTACTGGGCGATGCCTTCAGAATCGCCTATGAAGACCAGATCAAAAAGTTCCGATCTGATCCAGGGGCTCAAGCGATCTGAGTATTTTATTTGGCTTGAGTCGCATAATGATCCAATAGCGAACCGATCCAGCGCCTCAAGGGTTCAGGCAGCTGCTCCTGAGCCCTTCGAACTTCATGGACTCTTGTCAGGATCACCGATGACCGACTCCCGTCTAACTGACGATCTAAAAGGCCTTCCTTAATCGGTGTCAGATGCATCAAAATCTCTGTCAATGGCGACAGGTCCTCCGCTGTGTCATGACCCGCCTCGATAAGCTTCTTAAAAGATGACTTCAAGGCCAAGAGGGGTGTTTGACTGATAGGCAGCGTCAGCCCACCACCTTCCAAAGGCACGTGCAGCGAATTTTGGAGCTTGTCTTCGGCCACTAAAGTTGTTTCCCGTTCAATGATCTCGAGAATCAAAGCCAGCGGGTTACTGGAACTCTGTAGCACGTCGATTTGAGCCACCGAGGACTCAAGGCTTGGCATCTCTTTGATCGTGAGATCATTCAAAGCCTTATGCCAAGATTCAAAATACTGTTTGAGATACGCCTGCTCCAGATCGCCGTAAAGTCGTGCCGCCTCGGCAACAGTGGGGGCATGCTGTAAGCCATGCAATACCCAATGGTCTTTCAATACGGACACCATAAAACCCGGAAGCTGCGGTAAAAAAACCTTGTGGTAGCCGTCAGCCGTATAAAGACTCGGAATCGTAACATCCCCTCTGCCCGTTCCATCCCCAGTAATGAACAGCTGATCAGCTAGAGGTCCTGCCGCTGACTGCAGGATGAGATCCCGGGGGGCGTCGTTGGTCGCCATGACCTCATGAAATCGCGCCATTAAGAGCACAATCGGTGGCATCCTCAGGAGACGATTCCTGACCCCATTAAGAAGAGGCTCATCAACCACGGCCAAAGATGGAGGTAATACCAGCAACTCGTTTAGGTGTGCCACAAACGAGGATGACCATCGCAAGACCTGCGAATGCGAGAGCAAAATTGCGCGCACTGCATCGGCGTCCCAATGCTCGGGTTTTGACAGCATCATTGCCGCCTTCAAGAGATCATATTGTTCGACAGGCGCCAGTGACTCCTGCCTCAAAACCGATTCTATATCCCTTAACAATAAGGGCTTAAAACTCCTAATGAGTTGCTCCTGATAAGCCATCTGTAGAGCCTTGTCGACGCCCGTACCTTGACGCCAGAATCCGAACGACATGGAGCTCCGTGTCTCATGAGGAGTCCATTGATCAAGCCTTGAAAGAACCTCACTCCGCACAGAATTCAGGTCATCACTGCCAGTGGAATGCCATTGTGCCGATGCCGTGACTTTCGAAGTGCTCTCATCTAGGCGTTTCGATTCGGTCAAAAATAACGCGAAGAAATAGAACAAAATTATCATTGACAAAGCCGCCAGACCGACCCGAAGGCTCTTGCGCCTTAGCCGTTCTTGCCGAATTAGATCTTCATCAAAGGTTGCTACCGAAGATTCTGGAAAGATCACACGGGCAAATAATGCTTGTGTGAAATAGCTTTTGCCGATCCCGGTGAACGCCTCGGCGAGAGGAAACGAAAGCCCAAAGCCGGAGGACATTCCTTCAAGAAGGCGATCAATCGGGGTCCCATTTTGAGTGGCACTGGTCATATAAACACCCCGAAGCCACGCAGGCTGATCTCCGCTTTGTACATCCAGCACTCCTTTCAACAAGATCTCAAGCTGGGACTCGATGATCGCGAGTTGCTCTGGAAAAAACAGAATTAGTGTCTTTGCTTGAGGGTCGTTCTCCTTGGCGAGGCGCGATCCAATAAAAGGCAACAAGCGTTCTACCGAGCGCTGATAAAGCATCATCAAGTCGCTCACTTTTGGGGAGGTGATGGGATCCTCAAGGATTAGGGTTTCGCCCCAGACCTGAGTACGTTCCTCGGCCGTCAAATCATGAAAGCATTCATTAAATCCCAAAACTCTATCCGCCTTGGTCAGCATCAGATAGACGGGTAAATGACCTTTCAGGGAGCCATTGATCTCCACAATACGATCCCTTAATGACTTAGAGAGAGACTCGATAGCGGCCGCGTCCCCCTCAATCAAATCAGTAAAGGCGACCGTCAGAATAATGCCGTTGAGGGGGTGCCGTGGCCGGTGTTTTTTTAAAAGCCTGAGAAACGTTTTCCATTCAAGGGCATCCAGTGATTCGTGGCTGTCTTGGGTGGTGTAGCGACCAGCCGTATCGATGAGGACAGCTTCGTTGGTAAAAAACCAATCGCAGTGTCGGGTTCCAGCCACACCAGCGACCATGGCGTGACCGGTTTGGTGCTTTAGCGGGTAATGCAGTCCTGACTGAAGCAGTGCGGTGGTTTTTCCCGATCCGGGCGCACCAATCAGGACGTACCAGGACTGTTCAACCAGCCGTTTCGGCGGGCCATTTTTCCGGAACAGAACGAGGGCCTCCTTAAATCGGTGGGCCAAATGATCAACGCGTTGCTGAGCGGATTCTTCATCCTCAGTGCCGCCAAAGTCCTTCAGTAACGCTCGAATGAAGGAATCGTCCTGATGGCCAGCCCTGACCTTTCGAAACAGCCACCATCCTCCCCATGAGGCGAGGACCAGAAAGATGGCGAGGAGCCTAAACGCATTGTCATTGAGATGTAAGATTTCACCGAGGTTCAGGATCGGTGTTAGTAACCATTGAAGGCTACTAAGCCCCATCACGCCGAGAAGTTCTATCAGCCATCCACGATAAATGGGTTTCATGGTGGACTCATTGGCTGCTTGCTGGAGGCCCAGGATTCTTGGACAACACCATCGCCGTCAAAGTCTCCGAGCGATTTTCGAGTCTCGTCATCAAAAGGATCATGACCAGACAGAGGGCCAATCCCGTCCATGACAATAACACCCAAAAGGGCGTCAGCCGCGCCTTGTGAGGTCTAATGATAGGCTCGATGGGCTCCGTCGAAAGGCACTGATGGCGGTCAACAGGGGGTAGCCCAAGGGCATACTCAATTCGTCCCTTGAGATGATCAAGCGATGCTTTACCGTTATGGATGACACCATATTTCCCCCGGAACCCCAGCCTGAGTAGCAACAGGATATATTCAAGCTGATAGCGATGAAGCGATGGCTGTTCTAACCAGGCATCGATCCAAACAAAAACTCGCTCGCCGCCCCATGAGTCCTGATGAAGGGTTTCCAAAAGACTCTTTTTAGCCCATGGACCATGGGCGCCCCAGGGTGTTTCAAGGACGAATTCATCAATGAAGGCTGCCAAACAATAAGACGCCTTAGACTGGGTCTTGACATCTACAGCCGCCGTTTTGAGTCCGGTTACGTAATCCGCAAGACCCAGGAGACAATGTTCCAGAAGCTTCGGGGAGCCAGGATCCGCCACCTCACGTCCGAGCCGGCTGGCAAGCTGAATAAGATCCATAGCCCCTGAAGCAAGGGGATTCGTCTTGAAGAGAATCTGAGGCCGAAGGGGGCGATAAGGACCCAACCCTTTTAACGGATCCAATAGCCGAGGCGAGGCCACCACCAGACGACCTCCTGGATTCGGCCGCATGAGGGTTCTATCTGGATCCTTAAACTCAGTAGGGTCTTTGGAATCTGCCATATCCTAGCTACGAAAATTCTTCTTGGCTCATGATGATCATGCGCTATCAGAGGCCATTTGTTCTATCAGGATAAGGGACAAATTGTCGTGTCCATCCCGAGTTTTGGCGAGCGTCATTATCTGGCTGATCCGGTCCTCTGGTGAACCAGCCCCCTCCATCAGGGACAAAATTTCATGGGGCTCCACCGCCTTGTGGATGCCATCTGTCGTCAACAGATAGCGATCACCCCGCTTCATATCAAACCAATGGGTATCCAGCATCAGGTCAGGAGTCGCGCCCACAGCACGGGTAATGATGTTAGCGGACGTCGTAGGGAGGGCTTGGCTTCCATCATCGTTGATCGCCTTGGGATCGGATGCCAACGAATGATCCTCGGTGAGCTGTCTCAAACACCCGCCACGGCTTTGATAAAGACGGCTATCGCCCGCCCAGCAGACGACGCCCTGCTCTTCCTGCATCACCATGACAACGACGGTACTGCCCATCATGGCCCCTCCTTTTTTATTGCGGGCGTAGTCTTGTATCATCAGGTTAGCCTCGTGGAGTGCCAGCTGAATGGCGCCTAACTTCGTCGCTAACGAATCCCCTTCAGGAAGATCTGACAGACCTTCGACCACCATTTGACTGGCAATATCACCGGCTGTATGCCCTCCCATCCCGTCCGCGATAACCCAAAGACCTTTCGCCGGTTGCATTAAACAGGCGTCCTCATTGATTCGACGCTCTCCGCGATCCGTCAACGATGATGAAAACCAACGTCGGTCTGCTGACTGATCGGCTCTGTCGGTGGCGATCCGGCCCCGAAGAGCCCGTTCCGAAAGCCCAACAGGAGTCACACGCCATCGATACGCTGACACAAAGGGATCATCATCCTGATCCAGAAGAGTGTGAAATAGACTTGGAGGTGGCAACCCCCTGAAAGACAGGCATTGCGGGGTCACTCTCTGTGAACCCAGAGTCGACCAGAGGCTGCCACCCTTAAAAAGTTGTGATGCCTCATCCCCACTCCAGGTCACTTCAAGACCCAAAGGATGCGTATTCGAAGTGACTAGCCGGATAACGCTAAGCGGCGCCGACTCAGTTGGAGTCGTTGATTCTTCTGCAAAGCCTTGATGAAGGGGTATAGCACCGAAAGTCCCAACCAGTTTCTCCAATTGTTTAAAACTGGTTTGATCATCCAGAACGCTAAGGGCAATGGCCTCTAAGCCTTCAAACCAGTCCGTCATCGCGAACATCGCCATCAAGGGTTTCTCAAGGTCACCGATGGGCGCTGCAAAAGTGATCGGATAATAACGACCGACGCGGTCGACACTGGGCATCATGACACCGGCCCAGGGTGTTCTTGTGAGAGTGCCTCGATCCAAAACAAAACGCCAAATGGGGCTCAGGAGATAAGCCTCCAGCCACCCATCAAGAAGCACTTCCCGACTTCCCTCGATAGCCGACTGCAACCAGGAGTCCCAAGCGCTGACAAACTCCGAGGGGAGATTCACTTGGACAAAATCGCCTCTTTGTGGAGATTTTCCAAAAAAACCAAGTCCTCTATTCATCGTGCGGATGGACGCTGTGGGTAGCGGGTATCCCCCGATAATTTAGACTTGAGAGCCTGAAGGCCCTTATGATCAGGATTAGCTTTGAGGCCATCATCCACCTTGTCAAGACTTGACGCCGCATTCCCACTTTCGAAGGCCGCCCAGGCTTCTTGCTCCTCAATATCGGAGATCCGATTGAGGCCCAGTGTCGCTGTGTTATTACAAGGATCCAACTTTAAAACTTCCTGATAAGCCAACAAAGCGTTGCTGGCCGGGGGTGATGTGTAATAACCGATATCCATATGAACCGCGGCTACTTCTAATAGGTCCTTAACCCGAGCAGTCTCATCAGGGGTAAGAACCGGTGACCGACAACTGGTCTCATCGAGGCGAAAATCGTGGAGACCAATACCCGCCAGAATGGATATCACCAGAAGTGCCTTTAGAAGATTCGGTCCAAATAGCGAAAACGGTTCAAGGCCCTTGAGGAGCTCATCCACCTGCTGGGTTCTGCCCTCACGCGAAAAGGCCAAGCCTTTTCTGAGGCTCTTCCACTGCCGACCCGTCAAGGCTAATGGATCCTTGGGGGTCAGGCCGGATTTGAAGGCGTCCTTGGCGGACGCACGAGCGAAGGGGTGACGACCCGTGAGGAGCTCATAGATGACACAGGCTAAGCCATAGACGTCATCCCTTGGATCGGGCGGCAACTGTGTCGACGGATGCCCCTCCAAACGATTCAGCATCTCAAGGCTGGCATAGGCCGGTGTCAAGGCGGAAAGATCTTGCGGGTTAAATACCGTAAGTTGCTGCTCAGCAGTCGCCGTAGTGGCGATAGACGCGATCCCAAAATCGAGTATCTTGACGTCGCCCTGATCACTGATGAACACATTGGCTGGCTTAAAATCAAGGTGAATAATGTGATTTTTATGCGCGTAACTCAAGGCATGCGCCATCCCTTGAATAATCGGCAAAGCGACTTTCAAAGGCATCCCTTCTGGATATGTGGTGACTAAGAGATCAGCAAGCGTTTTCCCCTCAAGATACTGCATTGTGATGAAGACCATGCCAAGATCATCATCTCGAGTGAAGTTCATCATCCCGACAATGTTCGGGTGAGATAGTTTTTGCGCCTTACGAAACTCTCGTTGCAAGGCCATCAGGACCTGCTGGTTATCGCGATATTCGGGCCTTAGAATCTTGATGGCGACATAAGGCTCTCGATCCTTCATCTCCTCCATGAGAAGATCGCGGGCCTTAAAAACAACCCCCATTCCGCCCGTTCCAAGCTCGGATTCAAGGCGATATTGTCCCTTCAGAATCAGCCCCTCGCGCAACCGAATCGGCAACGGCTCTGGGCTTTGGGACCCTTTAACGGGCTCCTCAGAAGCTCCAGCAGAAGCAACATACTTGGCGAGGGCTATTTTGGCTTCATCGACTTTTGGGGGTTCCGAGGTAAGTGGCTGAAATGAGGTGAAGTCGGAATCTAAAGCGCGTATCGATGAGTCGGCTCGCTGGATAGTCGAAACCAGATGTCGCTCAATCTGAACAGGCAATCGACCGGCCGCCAATTCAGATCCAATAAACGATACCAACGCTTCCATTTGGCAACCGTTCGATGCGACGAGGGTGCTCAATCTTTCTGCAAGCTGAGCCAGCGTCAAGCCTCCAGAATAAAAAGCCTCAAAGGCCTCGGTCACGTCCGCCATCCTATCGCTCATGACGTTCTCAAGGGGTGGTCCGGGGATGGGTTCACAAAACCCTGATTCTGTATCCGCATCATAGGCGGGGCTTAAAAATAAACGGGCTCCCTTCATGACCCGCATATTGGAGTGGCGCATAGGAAGGGGTTTGATTGAATCCTAAACGAGCCGCTGCCTGAGCCACTTCGACGCTGACCACGCGATAAATTTCATAGTCCTCAAGCAGGCCCTGATTGCTTCGAAGCAGCTTTAAAAAGGAATGAGCGAAGACCGAATGTCCATCGCCGCCGTTATCAAGGACCGGTTTGACGTCGCCTGAAGTCAGAACCGTACGCCCCTTCTTGGTCGCCATCACCTTCAACCATTTTTCCTTTTTTTCAGCATCGAGTTCTGAGGGGAGTTTGGCGACCGCCGCACCGCTCATCGCCCCCGAATAACAACTATCGGAGACAACGATAATGTGCCGCGCCGGCATAATGCTCATCAAATCGGTGATCGCTTTACTGGGAATCCAGTTGGCGGTGTTACCCACCTCTGCATCCACAGGTAACCAGTAGGCTTCACGCGTTTTGCTGTCGATCTCACCATGCCCAGCGTAGTAAATCAGAAAACTATCCTTCTCAGCCATCCTAGCCTGCAATTCATTGAAAGCCGTCATGATATCGTGGCGATTTCCGTTTTGAATGACCCGGGTGGTAAACCCATATCGCTCCCGGAGAATCACGTCGACACTCTTGACATCATTGATGGGCGTGGTCAGGTGGGGATAACGGGCATAATCATTGTTGCCGATGATCAATGCAAAGAAATGCCCAAGATCGATCCCTTCGGATGATAGATTGGGCACCAAGGGAGCTCCTTGCACTGAAGCGCCGATTGCTTCTGGACCGCCCCCTTTAAGGAGCGCGAAACGGACTTCAGCCTGCACTCCTTGTTGATCCTCTGCCTTAATGACGATGTCCGGCATTTTCTCAGGGTCCAGTGGCACCACAAAAACACCCTCAGCGTCTGTTTTCAGGGGCATCCCATTGAAAAGGAGGCTTTTGATGTTTGCTGGCATGACGCGCCCTTTGAGCTGATGGCTGTCATCGATCTTCAACGCTTGTGTACCACGGGTCAGGATGGTTTGTGGTTCGAGGATATCGATCCTTGGGCCGTTGGCTGCTAATTGAAGAGATCCGGCCTTGCTTTCAAATCCTTGAACCTGGGTCGTCGCGTTGCTAAGTTTGGCCTTGATCTCCCGGATGTCGACCGACTGTTGCTGCAGCAAGGTTTTTCGAAGATCGATACGCTGCCTCAGGGCTGGGTCTGAAGCGGCCGCGGTAGAGGTTAACCAAGCCGTCATCTCCGCCGCGTCGTTATTGAAAGACGCCAGTTTCGAAGCCAGAAGCGTTTCAAGTTGAGACACTTCCTGGCGCGCAGCCAATAGCTTTGTCTGTTGGGCATCAGCAGAACCTGAAGCCTTTGCCAGCGGCTGGGGGGCCATCCGACTGGATTTCTCGCGCTCGACCTTGACCATCTGACTCATTTTGTTAAGCCTCGCCACCTGCGACTTTAACTGCTGTTCCCGCTCAAGAAGCTTGGCCTCCAATTCTTGAACGCGATGATCGTCAGATTGGACCGTGGGTTTTTGAATCTGAACCGCCTTTTGCTGAACTAATTCAAGCTCCTTGGCCGCCAAGGCCTTATCTTTTCGCTGGACTTCCGTTTCAAGAGCCCGCACCTTGGTGGCGTCCTCGTTAGGGGGTACTGCATGTTGGTGAGATGACAGAATAGCGAGATCAGCTTGCGTTTTTATGAGCTGTTGCTGCTGGTCAATGACCTGCTGCTGTGCGATATCGAGCGCGCTCTTCAGCTGGATCAGTTCCAAATTGTCTTTGGCACCAGGGCTTGCTTGATCGCGACTTGTGAGTTGGTAGACAGGCGCCTTGGACGTTGGTGGCGGCAAACTCTTTGGGGTTTTAGAGGCCACATTCGCCAAATAGTTAACCCCAACTTTTTCTAGTCCAGTCGCTTTCGAATAGTATTCGATGGCCGTTTGAGTTTCTTTTGGAACGCCAAGACCTTTTTCATACAACTGGCCGAGATTAACCTGCGCCTGTGCATTATTTTGATCTGCGGATCGTCGGTACCAGACGGCGGCTTCGCGGTAGTCTGCTGGACGACCTAGACCTTTTTCATAGATCTGCCCGACATATAGCTGGGCGACTGCATCACCTTCCTTTGCCTTCTCAAGCCACACATTGAGTGCGCTCGCATAATCAGCCCGATCATAGGCGACATATTCCCCGCCACGGACTTCACAATCGGCCTCCGTCGTCCGCAGGGGACGCTTTCCAGACACATAGGTCATTGATGATCCGAGCTTACGCATTTGACCTGGCAACAGGCAATCAACCACCGAAAGCTTCTGAACGTCGACAATGTAGCCTTCGACGGCTCGGGCCATTTCCTCCTTGGTAACCGTAGGGGTGCAACCAAAGATCAGCGCAGCTAAGACGAGGTAGAAAGGGCGGATTCTGCTTCGCATGGGACCCCCTAAGGGCAAAATGATGTGATGCTACGAACGTTGAAAAATATCGCGTAGCTTTGGAGTGATCACCTGAGCCTTTCGATGAGACCTTCATCGAAGATCCATTCAGCCTTGAGCTACTGATCAAGGAAAATTAACTTGAATGTCCAGTGAAAACTTTACAGATTTTAAGTTAAATGTTAATCCTAATCATATAAATAAGTAAAAGCTGGGCGTACATTCCAATGATTGCCGTTTCCACCGACCCTTCTCGGGTCGTATCTTCAAGATCATCTTGGGGTCTTTTAGATCCAGTCAAGCATTTTGCCTCCAAAAGCCTGATCTTTATCGCATCGTTTACGAGTCTTCCCGGGGTCACCATGGCGGCCCTCGACGATACCGGCAAAAATGCTCTGAGTAACCTCGTCGTCGACGCCTCTCTAGGCGATTTCAGTCACACCGAGGCGATGGCGATCGCCCAGTGGCTCAACACCGTAGACCCAAGACTCTACGGCTTTAATTTTTCAAAAGACAGCACCAACTATCTCCTAGAACGGTTCAGCATCAATAAAGATCTCGCGACTAAAGACCAACAGGGCGCAGATCTCACGACGATATTTGGACCAGGGCACCTCAGCCTCTTTAATTTTTCATCTCAAGGCGCAAGCTGTTCGGGCAGCCGAAGTCTCGGTGGAAGTGATCCTCAAACCTGTCTTGAATACGTACCAGGCCTTAATTCAAGCGTGGTCAACAGCGTCGCCACGCTCGTCCAGCTCACGACCATCAGTAATACCTTCAGTCGGCCCACCGCCCAATTCCAGCGTGATATTCGCCGCTTTGTCGCTCATTCATTCAGTAACGAAGGGTCAGGAGGAGGAGCATCCGCGGATGGGTATCTCTTCGAGGGCCGCATGGGCACCTATTTCTCTGGGGGAGGCAGTTTCGGTAGTTTAGATGCCAAATCGTCGCCGATTGCAGGCCAGGGACGAGATGGCTTCAGTACATACAACCAAACCGGAACCGGAGCTCTTGATTACCAACTCAGCGACTGGGCTATCCTCGGCGCGTTATTGAACTACACCGGGACCCAGAACTTTCTCGCCAACAGCGGCGGTCGCCTCTATGCCGACAGTTACCGCGTCATGCCCTTTCTGAGCCTGATCCCCTTCGACAATGCGTACGTCGACATCATGGCTGGTTACGGTCATCAGGCTTACAGTAACTTTGCCACAAAGGGGCTCCTCGCCACTGCTCAAAATTTCAATTCCAATCAAGCCCTAGCCTCGATCGATCTCGGCTATAACCTCGCCTTTGAGGCCCTTGAATTAACAGGGTTCGCCGGCGGCAGCTTCATTTCGACAAATGTTTCTGGTTACCGGGATGCCCTGACTGGGCTGACGGTCATGCCTTATACGGTCTCCTCGTGGACCAGTACGCTCGGGGCGCAGGCCGCCTATTCGATCAGCACCTCCTTGGGGGTTGTCCAGCCAGTGGTTCGACTGGAATGGGTCCATGCCTTTGACACCTCCCAGCAAACAACGATTGTGAACCCTTCCGGCGGCCTCCAACCGATCCAAAGTGTCGCCGGCGTCCCTGACTGGGCCAATATTACGGCGGGCGTCCAGAGCGTCTTACCAGAGGGCATAACTGCCTTTTTAAACTATCAAGGACAAGCCATGGCTGGCGGGCGCAATCAGGGCGTCATGGCTGGACTTCGGATGGAGTACTAACACCTCCATGAAAGCGACCGGCCTGATGACCCCGTCCCCTTCGGATATCGCCTCGAGAGGACCACTATGAGAACAGCGTTCCCATCCTTTTTTTTGCTGTTCTATCTACTGGTGGCCGCAGTGGTTGGTAGCCCCGTCAAGGCAAGCACAACCTGCCAGAACCTGATGGCCGATAGTGCCAAATTGCTGGCCCAGGGGCTCATCAACTGTGATATTGCCGCCACCCAATCAAAGCCCTGCGAGGACCCCACGCTCGCGTTCAAGGCCGACTACGACGCTATCAAGGCGACAACGCCTTCAGGCTGCGGATTTCTCTACGAAACGCAGTATGTCATCGATAAATGGTCGACCCTTTTCTTACCTGTCCGCGACCAAGAATGCACAATCTCGGCGTGTAAGGCACCCGGGGACAAGCGACGCAATCTCCGAACCATTGATCAACTCTTTATCGGCGAAATCAACCGGATCTTCAGCCAAGGCTGTCCTGACATCCCATCGTCGTTGAATGCGACCTTCACCAAGCGGCTGACCAACCTCAGCAGCGGAAAAGCGTATCAAGGCGCCGTTGCGGCCCGGGCAACAGCTTTGGTACCCGCGATCGGTGCCATTTGTTCCGACATTTTAAGTACAGACACGGTCGATGCCTTGGTGGCCAGCATCAATAAAACTAGCGGAATTTTGAATGTTCTCGACGTCGTTAATGGAGCCATCGTCAACGCGGCTGTCCATGACCCCCAAGGTGAACTCCAAAGGGTCACCCGTCTGACAGTCAGCTGGGGACGGGTCGATCTTGCGGGACTACTGGACCTCCCCAATGGGATCCCATTGGGCGATAGCGTCTTCAAGTTACCTATCCTTCGAGAGAATCTTCTTAAGGACGCTGCAGATGATGAATTGCGACCCATTATCCTGACCCTCCTTGATACCGGCGGTCATATCACTCGAGCGGTCGGACCGGTGTCGGTTCGGACCGACATCGTTCCACCCGGATTACCGCAATTGGTTTTCCCTACTCGAATAGTGCTCGATGCCGCGGGCTCGATTAAAACCGTGGATGGCCTCAACCCGCCCAGCACCTTTACTCAGGATCAGATCACTCTGGTGGCAAAAACTGACGCCCTCTTTCATGGGAAATCTAGCCCCTATCTTTCAGCATCAGCAAACCAGTTGAGGGTGTCGCTCGGCGGAACGGATGTGGCTACCTTACCCAAAGACATTAGTCACCTCGGTCCCGGCGATACCGTTCAAATCGTGATCCCAAAGTCGGTGTTTGGTGGGCAAAAAGGAATTCTTTCAGCGTCCGCCCAATTGGTTGATCTTGCGGGCAACCTCGGACCTTTGGTGACGGGAACCATTTTGGTGGACATTGATCAACCAATCCCCCCTGGTCTCGCCGCACCTGAAATTCAAGACGGGGGAACCACCTGCAGAGGCCTCGGGCCCATCATCAACAGCGATCATCCTTCGGTCACCATCACTGCAAAAACCGTGGACACGGGGGATACCTTGGCCGCATCCCTCTCAGGAGCAAGCGCTATCGCTTTCGACCGCAGACCGCTGGCCTTATCAAACGATTATCCTTTACCCGAGGTCAACAGTCCCAATGCCCCTGCCACCCCTAATGCGGTGATGAAGGCGCAATCCTTCCGCGGCACGCAAGGGAGCGTCATCGTCTCGAAAGGGTTTTTCGTCGACACAATAAAACCGCCTGCGCCAACAACGACGATCTCCTGTGCTAATGGCATCGGAGGCTCACCCTGCGATCTGGTCTTTAAGCTTCAAGATCAAGACGATAGAATCACTTTCACGACCGGCGGCTTGAACTGCAGCAGCACCGGCGCTATGGCAACGTGCCTCAAGGTGGCCGCCAATGAAACTCTCGACTACACAGTTGAGGACTGGGCCTGTAACCAGTTCCATTCAAGCTATACCCTGACTCCCATTATCGCCAGCGCTACCCGCGTTAAGTTCACGGCGACACCAACATCGATCCCATCGGGGAGCCCCGTGACCCTCAGCGCCGAAGTCACCGGCGAAGGCGGACCAGGAAAAGATCCCACCGGTCTGGTCAGTTTCACAGAAGGCGCTAATCTTTTAGGCACAGCAGTTTTAGATGGTTCAAGCAGGGGATCGGTCACTGCCATACTGAAAGGCACAGGCGACCATAGCATCACCGCAAACTATGAGGGTGATAAGAATAACCAATCAAGCGTCGCTTCTGCGGTGGTGACCGTGACCCCTCAAGCTCTGTCACCCACGCAGTCCCTCCTCTCGCCATCGACGACCAGCTTGATAGAAGGATCTACACTGATCCTCACCGGGACCGTCCAAACCGCATCCAACAATGGAATTGCTCCAAGCGGGACTCTCACCTTTATTGAAAGCACGACGCTTGTTGGCACCAGCACCCTCGACCAGGTTCAAAAAGGCACTATTAGCCTTAACAATCTTAGCGCTGGAACTCATGTCTTCACGGTCAGCTACAGCGGCGATAACCTTTATGCATCCAGCGTCAGTTCCCCAGTCACGGTCACCGTGACCACGACACGGGCGAAGACTCAGACGCTACTGACCGCATCCAAACTGAATCTGGTCTCAACTGACACCTTGACCCTGAAGGCTCAGGTGTTGCAGACCACGACCAATGGCCCCACACCTTCTGGATTGGTGACCTTCCAAGGATCTAACGGTCGCACCAATAGCGCGGCCTTAGACGCTCAAGGCCAAGCCAATATTTCTGGCATCGCCTTCACCCCCGGCACCTACACAATCACCGCCAACTATCCTGGTGATACCTATAATCAGCCAAGCACCAGCAA